>CAZXBE010000313.1:0-1503 GCA_964638565.1 uncultured Chitinophagaceae bacterium | reverse complement strand
CTATACAATCTTATGCTCAAGCTATTAAATATAACCCCACTGATCGGTATTATAATCTGTATAATACAGCTTCGGCTTATTTTAGCTTGAAAAAGTATGAAGATGCTCTTAAGTTTTATAATCAAGCTTTAAAAATTGATCCCAACAAATCCGATGGATGGAATAATAAAGGAAACTGCTTGCGGGAACTCAAGTTCAATAAAAAGGCATTAGATTGTTATAAACGTGCTGTTGAGATTGATCCAGAGAATTCTTTAGTATGGCTCAATATGGCACAAACCTATGTTTTAGAAAAAGATGTAAAGGAAGGGCTGAAAAGTTTACGTAAAGCATTTTCTATAGACCCTAGTCTAACGCAATATGCTAGTGATGAAGAGTTCGATACTGTGCGTGATAATCCAGAGTTTTTAAAATTAATTAGAAGCTTTTCCTAGAAGATTTCTAGTTAAGACAAAAACTAATTATGAAGCTTACTTCAGTTTTTTTAACTGCCTGCTATTTACTAAAGATTTCATTTGTGTAATAGCAATTTTATTTAACTGCTGTAAGCGTTCTTGTTGTGCTAGGCCTTGATGAATGAATACGGCATTAATGCTTTCTAGATTCGATAATACTACTAATTGTTCAATACTTGACGTATCTCGTATGTTCCCTTCAGCTTTAGGATGGGCATCTCTGTATTGTTTAGCGGTAATACCAAACAATGCTACATTAAGTATATCGGCTTCACTAGCATATACAAAGTTGATTTGTTGTTTGCTCAGTTCTTTAGGAATGAGATTTTCTTTTATAGCGTCCGTATGAATATGATAGTTCACCTTTGATAAAGTGCGTTGCAGATTCCATTCTAATTTGAGGCGGTCGTTTTCATCCACTTTTAAGCGTTGAAATTCTTTAATAAGATAGATCTTGAACTCCGCACTAATCCACATCCCAAATTCAAAAGCAATTTCAGGATGGGCATACGTCCCGCCATATCTACCGGTTGTTGCTTTTAATCCTATGGCATTTGTTTTTTCCTGCCATTCCTTAACGCTTATCTTGTAGTTGTTTAAGCCAGCTTTACTTTTAATTATGGCAAATTCGCCATAATTAAAATTGGGGTTATAAACACTTTCCCAGATCCCCAGAAACTCCACAGTATTACGATTGCGAAGCCAATCGGAGATAAAAAAGTCTCCATCTTTAGCTTTGAGCATATCGGTAAGTGAAATATAATCCATCTCCTTATCTCGGATAACCGTTATTTCTGTTCCTTTTACCTGAATACTTTTATTTTTTGCCATGTATGAATTGTAGGTATAATTACAAATGTATTATTTCAAGATGGATAAAAAATTATTATGAAGTGAAAATAAAATAGACAAGAATACATTATAGCCTAAATCCTAGATTTTGAAACGCATTTTTTACATCCATGGTTTACTACTCCTATAGTAAGCTGAAGTTTATTACATTAAACCGAAAAATTAGTATTACATAGATGTTGAATAAAAGGGTTTG
>CAZXBE010000312.1:0-1516 GCA_964638565.1 uncultured Chitinophagaceae bacterium | reverse complement strand
TGCATCTGCAATATTACAGCTATTTTGTAATATTATTTATTCGGTTTAATATAAAGTAAATGTTTTTAGCTTTAAACCAACCAAAGGTTTAAATTGTTCGGAAGGTAATTTTTTCACTACTTGCCATCTCATAGGGAGTATATGCTGATTTATCCCACAAAACTACTGCCTATAAACATGCTTATCCATTTTTTATTCCCTTAATTATGAAAGAAGTCTAACGTTTTAGTTTTGGATCAAACGCTAAAATATAATTCCAGCATATCGTTAGTTAATACGAATGTTTGGCGAAGTGGCCGAGCTTATGATGCTAATGTTACTGCCGGATTATTCAGTTTTAACAACAAAAAAAATAAATGGAACGTGGAGGGTAAAACTGCAGTGAGCAATCGAATAGGTTTTTTAGCCAATGGGAAAACACAAACAGGCTACAATCAACAATTAAATTTTAGAAAAATTAGCGGACGACTCCGTTTTAATGTAGGAGGCGAATTAGCAAAGGATAAATACAATAGTAGCGATATGGGGTATTTTACTTTCAACAATTTTTTAAAATATTACTTATGGGTGGGCTATCGCTGGCAAAAATAGTACTGATGTGACTTTTGGTCGCCGAAATGTGCAGAGCATCAGTAACACCTTGAGCGCTAAGTATAATTTCAACGACAAAATGGGTATTACGTTTAAAGCAAGGCATTATGTAAGTACTGTAGATAATAAAGCGTTTTTCACCCTACTCAATGACGGAAACTTAACAGCAAATAATACTTTTAGTAAAAATGTAAATCAAAACACAAACTTCTTTAATATAGACTTAGTTTATATATGGCAATTCGCTTCGGGAAGCTTTGTTTACATTGTATGGAAAAATGCAGTAGCAAATGAAACTGATCAGATTGAAAAAAGATATTTCAAAAACCTCAGCAATACTATAAATACGGATGCTAATCTAAAAATAATTTACTTTTTAGATTATTTTAACATAAAAAAAAGCCAATTCAGTATAACCCTATTACGTAAGTAAATGAATACAAATTTATAAAATTGCCGTCCCAAAAAACGTTGAGAAGTAGCCAAGATGTTGATAATACTACTAACTATCAATACGAAGTACTTATCATTGATGCTACCGAAAGCCCTATAGAGCAGCCTAAAAAAACAACACTTCTACTATTCAGACTAAAAGCCAAATCTTGAATTATTCTTTTTACCTCCATACAGTACTGATTTAAATGCTATAGAAAGAGTGTGGTGATGTATGAGAAAGAAAATAAGGCATAATCGTTATGTCAAAACCTTAAAAGAACGCAAAGCAGCATTTTGGAAAATGGTTTCTCATTTTAACAAGTCAAATGAAAGAATAAAAACTGTTTCTGAAATTAATTATTAGACTTTATATAATGTGTAAATTTTTGAAAACAGTTTTTCCAAATGGTATTAAAAAAGACATTTTTAATTCAGTATTGATAAATAATGAATGTATAAAATGTACCTTCATTTTTATGGAAAATCTTAC
>CAZXBE010000311.1:0-1532 GCA_964638565.1 uncultured Chitinophagaceae bacterium | reverse complement strand
CAAACCCTTTTATTCAACATCTATGTAATACTAATTTTTCGGTTTAATGTAATAATACAGCATATATAGGAAGTTATGATGGTAAAGTATATGCTATTAATATAACTAATGGAGTAAAAAGATGGGATTTTAATATGGGAATTAGAACTAGAGCTTCTCCATGTATAGCTACTAAAAATGGTAACGTTTTTTATTCAAGCCTTTCTGGAAATCAACAATAAAAATTTACTGCATTAAGAAAAAATGTTTAGGAAATATCATGTGTAGGAAAATAATATATATCACAGTTTTAATTACTTGTAGCTTACTATTTAGTGATGCTATTATTGCTCAATCAAAAAGCAGTATACAAGTAATTGCCCGTCCACAGAAAGATAAAATACTCTTGCGTTGGGGAACTACTACACCTAAATAACAAGTTATTATTTTTCATGTGTTTCATTAAAATCTTTTTTACCTTTAAGCTAAATTATTATCCTTATGAAATTTTTAACATTTACCATAGCTTTATTTATTACTATAGCGGGTTTTTCGCAGGTAACCACTAATAGGTCCATTAAAGTTTCCGCTAACTCTAAAAACTTAGTAAATCTTTTCAAATCAAAAAAAAAGAGTAACCGTGTTGGAGATACTACCCAGTTATTAAATAACAACCAATTCCAAGCTGAAGCAATGGGATTAAATAATATAATCAGTTATGCGGTTGATGGTTTTACATCAATTAAAGGTCGCTTAATCAATCAGGATGATTATTTCGTAGGCGGTAGTACATATTTTGCCACATATTGTCTAAAAGGAGCGACTAAGTGCATTCTGAACTTTAGTGATTTGGGCAATGTTTTCAAAGCCCGTTTTGGCAATAATTCCATTGGTTGGGAGGAAGCCTCCGCTGGTTTTGATAGCTTATACGCTATGATTAAAAATGAAAAATTAGTGTGGGGTAAAACAACAGAAGGCTTTGGTGTTGACAATGGATCAGGTAAAATGGCACAGTTTTCTGTTGATGTAAATAACGAAGGTGCTGAAAAATACAAGGGTATCGGAATAAAAATTCAAACAATTTATATTGATGAGAATAACTATCAGTTGATACTTTCGGTTATAAATGAAAAATAATTGGCAATTTTAAAGTAATACAACGCTCTATGTACAGCTCATAGTGTTTGAATTTGCTTTGCGTCTTATTTGCACTGTTTTTATAATCTGCGGTTTAGCTGGTATTTACCGCATATATATGGCAATAGACAGATGTTGATGAATTGTGCTAAAGATCTATTACTAAAAAGAAAATAGAACTTAGCTATAAAAAAGCAAGATTTTTATTTAGTGCAGTAGCTATTTATACAAGGTTATAAAGGAAATACTAAAATGTTTATTTTTTAGCAAAGGTGTTGGATACGTTTAAAAATAAAAAAGTCTTTACGATATTAGATGATGTACATTATCATCATGCTAAAAGGTTAAACTCTTTTTTTACATAATCACAAAGACATAATAGGGGTCATAAAAAACGATAGTGGTTTTTATTTTTT
>CAZXBE010000310.1:0-1539 GCA_964638565.1 uncultured Chitinophagaceae bacterium | reverse complement strand
TACTGCTTTTTTGATAGTCATAAACTACTATGCTTGTTATCAGGAATTGACCCAATAAAAAGGCTAATAATACGATTGCATAAGGGTTGTTCATTTTTTCTCTTTTTTATTCTTTTTGTAATTAATATATCTTTCCCATACACCGAAAGCGTGATAAACAATGGTTATCAAAAGCGATACAATAGTTAGAAAAACAATTATAGTATTCGCTGTAATGAATGCTAATATTTTAAATAAAATAGTTACAACTATAAGTGTTATACTTGTTCCTGTATCTGTGATGTTATAGTGTTCCATTGCTTTCATTTATTAATTTTATTCCTTTTTTATTCATTTAATAATCAAAACACGCTTCCTTACGCTACGCTTCTTCTAAATATTGGTTTGCTAAAACAAAATTTTTAACAGTAGCATTACTTCTGCCACTATTAACGTAACTGCTGTACTCACTGCCTGCAATAATTATATCAACTATTTTTAGAAGATTATTGTCAGCATCATAGTAAGCACATTGCACTATTGCACTGTCTTCTAAATTATCCTCTTTTAGGGCTATTTGTATTTTAGTAGCCTCATTTTTTCCTCTTTCTATAGGAATTGCTGTAATATTTATTTGCATTTTTATTTATTTATAGTATGTGAAATAATTTAAAATAATCCATTCGTTATTGAAGCTAACCAGCTTCATGCTAACGCCTTCTATCGCTGAACCCATATCTACGCCATGTTTTGGCAAATCACCTTTAACGCTTGTTATAATAGCATCATTCAAATTCTTAGGTTTATAACTACCTACGAAAGTCAAGTCGTAGTCATTCATTCCTTTTGCAAATAATGTTAGCGACTTGCCTGTATGAGATGCAGGATTTGACAGTGTACAGGTTCTGTTAGCAGTAAGCCTTGTATAACCAATTATTATTTCGTTACCCACAACTGTATAGTTACTGTCTGCAACATTCATAGGCGTTTTATACACATCAGAAAGATAGGCTAATGTATTTCTTTGATTGCCGCTATCTGTATAATGCAACCTATATGGCATTGCCTCCAACGCCCCTCTTTCAGGTGTAGCTAAAAGATCTGCTCCATCAAGTGTAAATTTCATTGCAGCATTACCTGCTGTGCTTCTGTTTTTATCCAAATGCAATAATGCTGTTGGGGTTGTTGTTCCACCTAAAAAAGTTTTTGCTTGCAGTAAAGTATTACCAACAACTCTCAATCCATTAGTAGGAGCAGCAACATTTTCGCCAATGGTTGCATTACCTACCGCAGTTAAAGTACTTGCTCCAACTGCACTTGTATTGGTATTGGCAGGGGCTATTAAGGTTGAAGTGCCATTGTGTATAAAAGAAAAATTTGACTCTAAAGGTGATTGAAATTTATTAGAGCGTCCTCTTATAATAGTACCCCCAAAAGGGTCTCCGAAACGGTATTGTCCACGTTCTCCATTTAATATCCCATCTCTAATATTAATAGCTGTACCTAATTGTATTGCTGCTTCAGTAGGTATTCTACCATTAGCAATACCCCAGAGCATAC
>CAZXBE010000309.1:0-1574 GCA_964638565.1 uncultured Chitinophagaceae bacterium | reverse complement strand
ATAGGTAATTGCGAAACTATTTTTCAGAAATGAATAAATGAAAACCAAACTTGCACATTGAAAAATCGGAGTAAGAATTTAATGCTTTAAAGGTAGTAATAAACTAGAAAGTAAAAAAAAGGCACACAAAAGAAAGGTATCAATAAAAGAGTTGATCATTTAAGCGATTAGTGGCTTTAAACTTCTAATATATTGATGCTTATGAATTTTATCAGCAAGTACAACAGTAATTAGCTGAGTAATTCCAGCCAGTAGTAAATCAGCATGAAGAGTTTTTTCATTTTGTGTTTTGCGTCCTGAAATACAGAAACTATCTTTAAAATGATTAATTGATTGCTCTACAGTAGAACGGATTTTATAGGTTTGATCCCAGATTTCTGTGCCACGTATGGCTCCAGGGTAAGCACGAAGGTCTTTTTCGGGATAAACATAAACCATTCGACCAGAAGGCGATGAGGTGCATGGATTTTCACAATTATGACGTCTACGATATTTACCATCATCACATTTAGTCCATTTCATCTTTGGGCAAACAAACTTAAAAGTAGGAATTTTACTTCTAAGGTGTGAAGTATTGCCTTCAGGTTTCATTAAAAGATTATTGTCGTTAGGGCAACAAGGAATACCGTCTGGATTGATTGTATAATCTGAATTTTTTAAAGCAGACCTTTGATTCAATGGTATGTAAGCTTTATTAAATTTTAAGTCTTCAAACAAGTCCTTGTAAATAGCGATGGTATCAAAAGCGGCATCACCAAGAAAAATATCTGGTTTTATCAAAGGATGCTTATTAAAAAAATCCTTTAGTACAGGAATAAGTGCCTTAGAGTCATGTAGAGATTTATCTTCATCAGGGGAATCTGATTTTTTATCTACAGTAATATCAGGGTGAGATAATAGAAAATCTTTATTTAAGAATGAAATATCTCTAACGATACCAAGGCCGTTGGTAATCATGCCAAACTTGTAAACATAGCAAAAATGACCATTTATGTAAAGTTGTTTGATTTCCTTATTAGACGAAGCATGTGGAGGCATAGAACCATATGCAGCTTTGTAAGGATCATACGAATCATCAAGTTTCATTGCTTTCTTAAATGATTTAAGTTGGCTGATAATGCGGTTTGCAAACTTTGGATTATTTTCAGCAACATAAGCTTCAATACCTGAAGTATCAAAGATTGTCATAGAAGCTTTAAATTCATCAATTTGTTGGCATATCGGTTCAGTAATATCAACAAGATTATCGAACATAGATTGTAAGTCCAAAATAAAATCTTGTTTAAAACGAGTAATTTTAGAAGCGTCAGGAACCTTGTTAAACCCGCAGAATTCTCTTAATTCTTTTGAATATTTAAGAAATATTATTAAAAGGGAATCTGTAGGAATAGAAAAAATACGTTGCAAAATCAATGCCCAAATCATTGCATTAAGTGGGTATTTACGAGGTCTTCCTGTTGATGCATAGAAATTATGTCTAAAAGAAATTGGAATAAACTTATTGATATTAATGGTGTCTTCCAATAAGGAAAGAAATTGAGGTTTGTCATTTTCAAATTTTTCTTGGCAATCAG
>CAZXBE010000308.1:0-1587 GCA_964638565.1 uncultured Chitinophagaceae bacterium | reverse complement strand
GTTTACTGGTAATTGGAGATAAATAGGTTTTAAAAATTTTTAGAAAAAATTTTTATATAAAGTCTAATTTGTATTTACACAAAAAGTTGTATATTTGCAAAAACAAAATACAACATTATGGGGAAAAAATCATTACAAGTTAAAGGCTATACTTCTGAAGAAATTTTTTCTTTATTCAGAACAGAGCCAAAGTATAAAATTGGACTTCGTTTATACGCAGTTTATCAGGTTTCAACAGGACAACCTACAAGGAAACTTGAAGTATTGTACAACACTAGTTTTAAACAGATTTGCAATTGGGTACATCGTTTTGAAAATGAAGGGATAGATGGGTTGAGAGATAAGAAAAAAAGCGGAAGAAAACCAAAGATTAATGATGAACAAAAAGCAAGATTGTCAGATTTACTAGAGGAATCTCCGATAAGTTATGGCTATAATACCGAGACTTGGACAGGACCTATTCTTATAGATTGGATAAAAAAGAATTTTAAAGTAGAGTATAAAAAAGCTCAAATTTATAATATTCTTAAAGATTTAGAATTTACATATCAAAAAGCTAGAGGCTCTTACCCTGAAGCAGATAAAAAAGCTCAAGAGGAATTTAAAAAAAATTTAAAAAAAAACTTTTAGATAGTTCTATAGATACTGTTTTGTTGTTTGAAGATGAGTTTTCATTATCAAATACAGCAACAATACACTATAGGTGGGCGAAAAAAGGAAAGCAACCTATAGTTATTTGTAAGCAAAGAAATAGAGAAAGAAAAACAGCAATGGGTAGCTATAACTATGGAACCGGACAAATTACAGTAACTTTTCATGATAAAGGGAATTATAAAACTTTCAAAAAACATTTGAAAAAAATTTTATATCAGTATAGAGGACACTCAAAAATAATACTCGTTGTTGATAATGTGAGGTTTCATCATGCTAAATTATTAAAGGAATGGTTAAAAACTAAACCTCAATTAGAAATAATGTATTTGCCACCATATTCACCTGAACTAAATCCAATTGAAAGAGCATGGTGGTATATGCGAAAAAAGATAACACATTGTAGGTATGTAAAATCCTTAAATGAACGAATAGTTGCCTTTTGGAAAATGTTTTCTCATTTCAATAAACCAAATGAAGAACTTAAAACTGTTTGTGTAATTAATTATTAGACTTTATATATTATCGGTAGAACTTATAGTGAAATTAGGATATGCACCAGTTACAGTAGTTGCACCGCTTCCATTTAAAACAACAGTCTGGTCGGGAGCTGTATTTTCTATTACATTTCCGGTAATACTTATTCCATTTCCAGCAGTATAGTTTTGAACATTTCCTGCACTTTTAGAATACAATGCATACGGCACTGATAGTAGTTGTGATGTTCCCATGGATTGATAATTACTACCACCTGATGCATCTAACTCCACTTTTATAAAGTATTTATCAATACCCCAATCAATATTACTAAAATTGCCCCATATTACACTACCTTCACCTATATTAATATTAATAAGTCCAAATTCATTTGTTATCGAATAATGTGTTTCCACATATACAGGTGTACCAGTAGCACTGGTTTTTATTATGCTTATC
>CAZXBE010000307.1:0-1588 GCA_964638565.1 uncultured Chitinophagaceae bacterium | reverse complement strand
TGCTGCCTCAGTAAGAAGTACAATAGCCAATCAAACAGGAGTAACTTTTTCTCAAAGTTCTTCTGATCCAGCAAGCGGGTGGTACTCCATAACATATCCAACCACATATTGGGGAGACTATCTTAATTATGCAGATGGTTGGAGAGTGACTTATACTAATGCTGATATTGTAGCAAGAGTAAATTCTATCCTTGCTAATAATCCAAGTGCTAATACTGTTGGTGCTATGGCAAATGCTATATTTAATTGGGTAAATAGTGTTATAAGGTATTCATACTATAATAATTCTCAGAAAGGAGCATATAAAACGCTTTATGATGGTTCAGGGAATTGTTGTGATCAGTCAAATTTATTAGTTTCTATGTTCAGGGCAGCAGGAATTACTTGTGGATTTGTACATGGGTATTATAAAGCCGCTAGTAGTCCTAACCATTGTTGGACGAGAGCTTGGATTGATGGAAATTGGGTACTTTATGATCCTACTTCTTCTTCTCATTATGGTGATGCTTGGTTCTCTTATTATAATTCGTGGTAATAATTATTGTTTTAAAAAAGAGTTCACTTTTCAGTGTTAATTTTTAATATTAAACTCCATAGTGAATTTAACACATATAGGGTGAAAATTCTTAAAATTGAATTTGAGAAGTGGACTCATTTTTATTCATCTAATAAATAAAAAAAGAAATTATTATGAAAAATTTTTTGTTATCATTATTAGGTTTAATTCTTATGGTGGGTATGGTTCATGCTCAAAATGACACCATGTATATAATGAAACAAGGCGCACCAATAGGAAAGATTAGGTTATCGGAAATAGATACGATTGTTTTTTACAATCCTGTTCCTATTCCTGAAAATATTGATATTGCGAATTCCACATTTTTAGAAATGGCTACTAATGCAGCAAATTATATAGGTGGTCACTCCAATAAAATACCAACTATAATATCCGACAATAGCGGAACTATAAAAGTGAATACAGCCGATTTTTATTATATGATGGCGCGCTGGCTAAGATACTACTATAATTATAGTGATGCTCCTAAAGTAGTAGGAATTACAAGAGGCATTGGTGCCCCAGACAATCCTTCTTATAGCGGAGGATCACTTGATCCTACTTTAGATCAAATTGAACTTGCAGGCAAGTATACTGCAGACTATATTGACACAAATGGAAAAGTACCTAATTATACTATAGTTGGAGGTGTGTATATAGATGCATCTGATTTGTTTTATATTTTTGCAAGAGCCATTAGGTGGTATGCAGAACATGGTTCTTTACCAGCTCAAGGTGCATCATATTACCAAACTATACCACCTGATACATGGACGAGCAATTAGGTAAAAAATTATGCTCTATGATTGTACTTTAATTGATTTTATCTTTAAATTAACAAATTAAAAAAGAAAAAAACATGAAAAAGAAGTTATTAAAAATCAATTTATTATTGATAAGTTTTTTGTTAGCAACGGTATTACCAGCACAGCAAAAAGTATATATCAATCAAAAAAGTGGGACTAAAATTTCTTACATTTTACAGGATATTAGAAAAATCACCTTTTCTTCAGGTAATTTGGTAGTAAACAA
>CAZXBE010000306.1:0-1601 GCA_964638565.1 uncultured Chitinophagaceae bacterium | reverse complement strand
GCTGCGGTTTTTAACTTAAATATTAACGTAAAATGATTTTCCGAAGAGGTCTAATGAAGATTTTAATGCGCCATAGAGTATATGTCATATATATAAGTGAATTAATTATTTTTTAACATACTCAATAACTCTACGAAGGTTTCACTAAAAACCTTTTATTTTGTGGCCATCACCATTCAACTATAAAAATGAAAAAAGTAGTTTTATTATTGATCACTAGCTTCGGTATAGGAGTAAGCACATTCGCTCAAGATATTAACAAAGCAAAAACATACTTCATGTTGAAGCAGTATGAAAGTGCAAAAATGGAAATAGATCAATGTACAATCAATCCAAAAACCAATGCAGAAGCTTGGTACACAAAGACGCAAGTGTATATTATGCTTGCGGCAGATTCTGCATTTAAAATAAAATATCCAAATGCGCAACAAACTGCTTTAGAGGCTTTCAAAAAATATGTAACACTTGAACCTGGTTATAAATTATTACAAGAAGATAAGTATAGTGTAATAAATAATTTATACATAATTTCTTTCAATGATGGGGTTATACAATATAACCAAAAAAAATATGAGGACGCCATTGGCTCTTTTCAACAGGCTGTATGGGTAAGTGACGAAATGATCAAAAACAAATGGAGTAAAGCATCAATGGATACAAATGCCATATTATATGCTGGGGCAAGTGCACAAAATGCTAAAAAAGAGGAGGATGCTATAGTGATGTATAAACGGTTAGTAGATCAAAAAATAGTAGGAGAGGGATATCAAGGGATATACGAATTTGTAGCAGATTATTATAGAAGAAAAAAGGATGATATAAATTTTCAAAAATATATAGCTCTTGGTAAACAAGTATATCCAGAAGATCGCTTTTGGTTGGCTAGTGAAATGGAAGTAATTAAAGAAAAGGGAGATTTTAATGCGCTGGTTACTATGTATGAAAATATGATTGCTAAAAGTCCAACCTATGATTTATATTTTGAATTAGGAACGGCTGTATACGATTATCTATATCCAAGAGATACTACTAAAAATCCTAAAAATAATGTTGAAGGCTTTGAGCAAAAAATGTTAGATACTTATACAAAAGCCACAGAAATTAAAAAAGAAGAAGGTCTTCCTTACTTTAATATAGGCAATCATTATTATAATAAAGCTGTAGGCATTAATAAATTGTATAATGCTATTCGAAACAGTAAAAAACCGGAGGATATAAAAAAGAAAGAAGCATTACTAAAACAATCTAACAATTATGTAGACCAGGCAATTGCAGCTTATGAAAAAGCCTGTGAGCGTTTTTCTGCTAAAAATAACAGTACAGCAACTGAAAAATTTTGCCATAAAAATAGTGCAAGCGCATTGATTGATTTACATAAGGATAAAAAAACTAGTTATAAACCCACTACACCAGAGTATAAAAAATATGATGAAGTAGAGAAAAAATGGGCACGGGAATATGATCGACTAGATAAAATAAAGGAATAGTTTTACAGATAGGGCCACACGTTTGTTGTGGCCTATTTTTCGAATATATTGTTTAACATAATATAAATTATAGGAAAAAATATTATCAAATTTATGATTGTTATACATTAGACC
>CAZXBE010000305.1:0-1620 GCA_964638565.1 uncultured Chitinophagaceae bacterium | reverse complement strand
TAATCTTGTTGCCAGTCTTGTATCATTATTCTTACTTCTTTTAAGCTGGTAAATAAATAAGCATTTAATAATTCTTTTCTAAGTGTACCATTGTTTCTTTCTACATAAGCATTTTGAGTAGGTTTCCCTGGCTGTATATATTGTAAGCTAATGGATTGCTTCTCACACCATAGTTGTAAACAATGGCTGATAAATTCAGGGCCATTATCACACCTAATATTAGCAGGCTTTCCTTTTTGAACTATCAGGTTTTCTAATACTCTGATAACACGCAAAGAAGGTAGGCTTGTATCTGCTTCTACAGCCAGGAATTGTCGGTTAAAATCATCTATTACATTTAATAATCTGAACTTTCTTCCATCGCTCAGGCTATCACTGATAAAATCTAAACTCCATGTCTGATTGGGTGCAGTGGGTATACCCAGCTGCATTTTTGTTCGCTGTGGTACTCTTCGCTTTGCTCTTCTTCTTATATTTAAATGCATAGATGTGTATACTCGATAAAGTTTTTTATGATTCCAGCTATAGCCTTTGTAGCGCAACCTGTAATAGCATTGCCAAAATCCAATAGTTGGATGTTTATCGATGAGTTCTACAAGTGCCTCTTGTATCATCCTATCATCTTTTTTAAGGGGCATATACTTAAATGTGGATATGGCTACATTTACTATCGGGCATGCCTGACTGATACTGCATTGTTCTTCCTGTATAAGACTCCATGCAGCTGCTCTTTTATCAGCAGGCGTTAAAACTTTTTTGTGATTAAATTTTTGGCGGCTTGTAGTTCAAAGCTGATTTCGGCATACATCTTCTTGTATTGGCTAAGCTCGGCTTCTAATTCTTTTACTTTTTTAATCTCACTGACTTCCATGCCTCCATAGCGGGCTTCCCATTTGTAGAAGGTTCCTTTGGACATCCCAAGCTCCCGACATATATCTCGGGTAGGTACTCCACTTTCGTGTTTCTTAATGGCAGCTACAATTTGGCTCTCTGTAAATTTTTTTTGTTGCATGATTGTTTGTTTAAAAGTGATTAAAATTAGTCTTCTTCTAAACTAACCAACTTTTGGGGAAGCCGACAGTTGTTTTCTCTCCATCTAATCCTATCGCTACTGGATTATTATGTATAAGCCCTTGGCTGGTAAACTGTACATAGTTCTGGGGCAGTGCAATAAGGCGTACTGCTTCTGCGGTAAGCTTCCATAAGTATTCATTCCATAGCAGTAAATCTTCTGGATTTATATAGATACTAGCATTGACATAGCTACCTATTTCTAAGTTTACTTTATCAAAATTCTCTCCAGCAGGTAGTGCATCTTTAATACTATCATTGACTAGTTTTTCCAGTACTGCTTTATTTGCTGTAGTTACGACTTGATTTTTCAAATCCCTTAAATGATCGTAAAAACTAAAACCAAGTGCTGGGCGAATAATCCTTTCCTCTGCTATAATAATAGCAGGTTCTATCGTTCTACGATCTAGCGTATGCGAAGTATTGGTCATACTAATTACTTCATCAACTGTAATCAATACTTTTCTAGGTAAAGTATTTACTTTATACACTGGCGCCTCCGCTTTTACGCAGTTCAATAAGCAGCATATTACCTTTTTGTTTATCCTC
>CAZXBE010000304.1:0-1622 GCA_964638565.1 uncultured Chitinophagaceae bacterium | reverse complement strand
GTGCAGGCCTAAAGAGTTATTTTCCTGCAGCTCCTTCTTATAGCCGCTTTACAGAGTTAGCAAAGCAGGTAAATCTTCCTTTATATATGTTTGTAGCTATGCAAGGTCTGCTTCACAATAGCAGCAATTGCTATATTGATTCAACTAAACTGGCGGTGTGCGATAATCATTGCATTCATCAACATAAAGTATTTAAAGGTTTAGCATAGCGAGGAAAGACTTCTATGGGATGGTTTTATGGATTAAAGCTTCATGGCATTATCAATGATAAAGGAGCCTTGATCAGTTTTTGTTTTAGTGCAGGTAATGTGAGTGATAATAATAAAGAGATCGTAGGGTATTTATGTAGGTACTTACAAAACGGTGTTAAGGTGTTTGGGGATGCAGGCTATGTATCTCAAAACCTCTTTGATATGCTCTATAAGCAAGGCATTACGGGTTAATGGACAAGAATGTACCTCAAATTCTCTGTAGTACTTATGGGTATTAGCTTTGAGTAAATCTTATACCATGTCAAAAAAATTGCTTTTACTGTAACAGCCCTATTGTTTCTAAAAAAGGATTGCATAAAGGAATCCAGCGGTATAAATGTGCTGCTTGCGGAAGAGTATTTTTAGATACCAAACGCCTAAATCCCCAAGCGATTTGGATAGAATATACCCAAGGCAAGAAAACCTATCTACAGCTTGATACAAAATACCAGTGTTGTATTAAAACGATTCAACGAAAAATAGATGCTATTAGCGTTGAAAGCGAAACTATTTTTTCCAGTGTTGCCAATGTGTTAATGGATATCACTTATTTTGGAAGAGCATTTGGAGTAATGGTTTTTAAAAATAGTATCAATGGGCAAATATTATTGAAACGATACGTAAAGCAAGAAACCAATGAAGCCTAATTATTAGGCATAAACGAAATTGCAAGAAGAAGCATTCAAATACAACCTATTATTTGTGATGGTCGCAAAGGGTTATTTCAATTATTTGGAAAAGACGTTCCCGTACAAATGTGCAACTTTCATCAAATAGCTATTGTACGAAGATATCTAACAAAAAATCCAAAAATGCAAGCCAGCAAGGAGTTATGGGAAATTGCGTTACTGCTAACAAAAACCTGTAAGGAGATTTTTGAAAGCAGGTTGCAGGTTTGGTATAATCAATGGAAACCATTTTTAGACGTTTATTGATGAGTTTTTTAAGGCATAGAGGCTTCTGAAAATAGCAAAGGCCACCTTTAGCAGCCCTTGATTCCCTACACTTTCGTCAGCCATCAAGCTATCCCTGGTAGGTTGCTCTCCAGCAGAGCTTACTTCCGTTTAGCTTGACTATACAAAGTTAAAAATTGATATGGAACTTGATGAAAACAACAAAAATAAACAGGTACATTTTTGTCCATTACACCACAATATTTCATTTCTATTCATATGTACATATGGGTAGAAAAAATCAATTTAGATTTTTTTTATTGAAGAGCATTTTTAACATGTGCACGCTAATGCTCCAAATGCAGCTTATGAAGAAATCGATGCATAGTAGGCGCAAGTAAAAGGCCGATATTGGTAATAAATGCTACACCACTAAATAAGGCATAGAAAGAGGAAAACCATTTTCCTGCATTGTTTT
>CAZXBE010000303.1:0-1622 GCA_964638565.1 uncultured Chitinophagaceae bacterium | reverse complement strand
AACCTATAGTCGTTGTTATCCATTCAGTTGTAAAAGAAGAAAAGCTTATATCAATGTTTATAAACAATTTTGATCATGTTAAAATTGAAGAAGTTTATAATCATTTCTATAAGGGATTAGTAGAAAAGAAATATTTAACTGAAGATGAACTATTGGCTTACTTAAAAGCAGCTTTTGAACAAATGACTGTTCCTTCTATACGATTTAGGTTAAGGAATACTCCTACTAAGTTTAAAGTTATGAGAGTATTTAATGAATACTACAAGCTTCTTGTAGGTAAGCCTCATGGTAGACAAAGAGAATATGCTGCTCTTTTAGGTGATTATTTTGAAGGTTATACTACTGATAGTGTAAGATTGAATTTTAGTAGATAATTTATGAAAACAGACCCTCTGGCTAACGAATTTGTAACGAATATCTAACGAAATTGACGAAAATATAACGAATATAACGAATTTCATTGCCTCCCTTTAACGCCGTATTACCATTGCACTATTAAACAAAAATAATAGGCTATGGAAATCACATTTGAACAATTACCAAAGGCAGTTGCTGAACTGCACACTAAATTAGATGGTCTTGAAAAACTAATCGGACAAAAAATCAATCCACCGCAAACTCTTGAATTAGATCACTGGTATACGATCAACGAGATTTGTAAGTATTTACCTGACAAGCCCTCCAAACCAACAATTTACAATTGGATAAGAAGGGGAATCATTCCTTATCATAAAGGTGAAAAAAAACTACGCTTTCTAAAAACAGAAATTGATGCTTGGCTAAAAGGTGGTAAACAAAAAACAGCTGCCGATTATGCTGCTGAAGCAGATACTTATTTACAAACCCTTAAAAATAAAAGGAGGTAAGCTATGAGTGAACATACACCTACCTCTAATAATACTGGTAATATTAATGGAGGTAAAGATACAAAATCTGAAACAGATGGTATAAATTATGATGTACAATTTTTAGATGCCCTTAGAGAAGATGCCAATCCAAAAACTTCAGAGGCTTTATCTCATAAAGAGCTACTTCAAAAGTTGCTTGGTGAAATAGCACCTGTTGATTTTATGGAATTAGCAGGACTCAGTGATACAGGTGAAGATAAACTTAAGGGTAAACACTTTATTGTATGCTGTGTAGAAAATGTATTACAAACTGCCCGCCAAAAACAGTGGGGTATATGTAGACATCACGACTTCATATATGTATACAATGGCGCTTATTGGCAAGTCATTGACACCCCACAATTTCAAATGTTCTTAGGTGAAGCGGCAGAAAGAATGGGTATCAATAAATTTGATGCCCGCTACTACCTGTTTAGAGAGCAACTCTATAAACAATTTTTAGCCATGGCTCATCTAACTAAACCTGAGCCACCAGAAGATGTTGTATACATTAATCTAAAGAACGGCACTTTTGAAATTAGCCCTCAAAAACAGGATCTGCGTACTGCTCGTAGTAGCGACTTCCTTACCTATCAGTTGCCCTTTAACTATGATGAAAAAGCTACAGCTCCACTGTTCCAACGTTACTTAGATAGAGTACAACCTGATAAAGCTATACAAGACATCTTAGCAGAATATTTAGGCTATATCTTCATTCACACCGATACCTTAAAG
>CAZXBE010000302.1:0-1624 GCA_964638565.1 uncultured Chitinophagaceae bacterium | reverse complement strand
TATCAAGATGTTGAATATATTATTATAGATGGAGGATCGACAGATGGTAGCGTTGATGTTATAAAAAAGTATCAAAAAAATATAGCATACTATATAAGTGAAAGAGATAAAGGTGTGTATAATGCTATGAATAAAGGAATAGCAAAGACTAATGGTGCATATATATTATTTATTAATAATGGAGATTATCTTGTATCGAAAGATGTTGTTAGCGAAATGATGAAAGGAGAGACTGGTAATATAGATTTGCTTTATGGAAATTTAGAGCGAACATTTAAAGATGGCAAAAAAGATTTTGTTGCCATGCCATCTAAGCTAGATGCTATTTTTCTATTAGATGCTTCATTGTGTCATCCAGTAACGTTTATTAGCAAAAGATTATTTCATAAATATGGATTTTATGATGAGTCATTTAAAATAGTGGCAGATTGGGCTTTTTTTGTTAAAGTACTACTAAATGGGGATGCTACTTTTAAACATAAACCAATCAGTGTGGCCATGTTTTACATGGACGGCATGAGTGCATGGCTTTCAAGTCAAACAATAATTGAAAATGAAAGAAAAAAGGCTATTGATTTATATTTATCACCACTGGTTCAAAAAGCACTTAATGATCTAAAATATTATAAAAAAAAGTATAAAAAAATATACTATGCCTTAGGTTTGTTTGTAGAAAATGGGTTCAAGAAAATATTCAAAAAAACAAACAAAAGCTTCATTCTTTTATTTCAATGTATTTATTTGGCTACTTTTTTTCATTGGCGTTCTTTTTATACTTCTTACATAATTAAAAAGCAGAAAAAAAAATTATTAGCATATTGTTATACTATCCCTATTATTATTAACAATAGAAATAGACTAACATATTTAAAACAATTAATTGATGGACTGGAAAAGAGAGGGTATAAAAATATTTTTATTATTGATAATGCGTCAAATTATTTACCATTATTAACATATTATGAAACATTGCCTTATAAAGTTTTTAAACTAAAAAAAAATATTGGCCATTATGCACTTTGGGATACAGATATATATAATCAATTTAAAAATAATTACTACGTTTATACCGATAGTGATGTTTCTTTGGTAGAAGACTGCCCTAGTGATTTTATGTTTTTGTTCTATACGCTTTTAAATAAATATCCTAAATTGGGAAAAGTTGGTTTTTCACTTAAAATCAACGATTTGCCCAGTCATTATAAATTTAAAAATGAGGTATTAGATTGGGAGGGAAAATTCTACAATAACAGAAGAGAAAAGCTGGCCTACAAAGCTCCTATTGATACCACATTTGCATTATATGCACCACATTCTTTTAAAGGTAAACATATGTTTAAGGCTTTGCGAACAGCATACCCTTACGAAATGAGACATTTGCCTTGGTATGAAAATCAAATGGAGCTAACAGATGAGCAAAAATATTATTACCGGAATATAGAAACAGCAGCACATTGGAGTGGATTGGTTTCTAAAGATTTATGAAGCTAACATTTAGGCTTCAAGCAGGTTTCTTACCTAACAGCTTTACTGTTTTTTCTGGCATTAGTAACTTAGAACCTGTTCAATATCTTTTTAGAATTAGGTCAATAAAAGCAAGTACGACAAAATGCATACTGGTATT
>CAZXBE010000301.1:0-1628 GCA_964638565.1 uncultured Chitinophagaceae bacterium | reverse complement strand
GCTGATTAATCCTGTTAGCCATAGTCATAACGAATTGACAACCATTTGGTTATTCTCATCGTAGGGAATTATGGCTCTAAATGTGAAATTCATTACTTGGGTTCATCCAAACCGTTATAGTCGGATTTATTTTTTTAACTTTCTAAATAGAGTAAACTATTCAAATCAGGAGATCAACACTACCTAATAATAAAGTGTGTTGTAAAATAAAACTTTAAAACAATGACTCATTATATAGTACACTACATCCGCAAACAAGAGTTTCAATCTCGAAATCAGTATAATAGGTTATCAGAATTGTATGATTCTGTAAAACCATTAGTTGAACCATTGTTTAATTTTTATGAAGGAATGAAAAGAGTAAAAGAATTATCTGCCACTTATCCTGAATTAGAATTTGAGTTAAAACCTATGGGAGATTAAATGTCAACAGTTGTAGGTAATCTATAAACCTTCAATTTCTTATTTATTTATTCACTTAAAAAGCAACAGTCATGTTGTAAAACATGTAAAATAAAATGAAAGAAATATTTTTATTAATCGACAATGGTAAAATACTTGATAAAGTTTTTACTAATTCTATTGAAAATGCCGAACTTATTTTTAAAAGAGATAGAGATTGGATATTCAGCGATACTGCGTATTGTATATCAGAAGCAGATTATCTTGCTGAAACAGAATTAAATTCATTAGAATCACAAACTTATGAAGGATAATTCACCTGTTTACTGGAAAATGCGTAATGGTAGATTAATATCTGTGGACGACATGGACGTAAATCACCTCCGCAATGTGCTTAAAATGATTATTAGAAATAATCAAAAAGTGCAAACTACTTGTCCTCATAATATATCAGATGCAGAAACATTAGCTGATTTAGAAGCTGAACATAATGCAGAAGATTACGGATGTAGGTAAAATAACATAGGTAATTCAATGTACTAATAAACCTCAATATTGAGTTAGGTTAGTAATTTTTATTTTAAAGAGGTATTGTGCCTCGTTATGTAACATTTTTTCAATTCTGAAACTTACACTCATATAGTTTGACCGCTGTATGGGTAGAAATGTAAGAAATTGCTGCAATTAAGAATACAATTGGATAAGCTTGAATATTGTTATATGTTGTGAGTACAGTGTGGTGTTAGTCCCACTAACAATAAGTCATTGTAAAATTGTATTTCTTTTAGCGTTAGGGCTAAATAAATCTTGGTCAATAGTGGATAATCACTATTAGATTTATGATGCCTGTTGCAGCCAGTTGAGTAGAACTGTAAAATCTATTGCTGGATATTAGACTTACGCAGTAACCTGTAAGTTAGTTAATAGAAGATGATTATCCATCTGATATTAGCGAAATTTTGCTTCTCGTTTGGTAGAAGTTCTAATAGATGTATTAGAAGTTGGTATAACTGATATTGAAATAGGAATACTATAAATTATCCCAATGCACTTAACCTGATAAAGGTGAGCAGTTGTAATAGAGAATTACAAGACAACTAAGTAAAACTATTAGAATATTCTGATAGAATGAACAGGGATACTTTGTTACAACTGAGTGCAGAGGGGGGGGAACAATATTAATTGGAGCACTGAATAGTAGTATTTGGTGCTTCTTTTAATATTAA
>CAZXBE010000300.1:0-1630 GCA_964638565.1 uncultured Chitinophagaceae bacterium | reverse complement strand
TTTGTCATGTTATTTTAATTTACTAAACCGTTTTATTGCGCCAAGCGACAAGTTATCGCCAACCTTATGACGACAACCCGATAATTAAAAGCCTCATTGAATTACTACACATTTGGTCTATTAGAGCAAACTTACCTTCGTGCTTTAATCTACCTCTGTAATGGTTGCAAAGTGAGCCGACATATTCCTGACCTTCTTCAAGCGGGAATATTTCTAAAAGTTTTTCGTGCAGTTTTTTATCAGAAATATTTGCAACCAAAGGCTCTGCTACCCTGTAAAGTTTCCACCAGTCTAACGATTGAAGAAAGGCTGGCGATAACACAGTATTGCCAATAGTGGCATTGAAGTTATTCTTATCAGTATTTGTCATAATATTAAGTTTTGTTTGTTATTTGTAATTTTGTTTTCAGTTGTGCCACCATCGGCAATACTCGGATCGTTAGTAGCAAGCGGGCGGACGTGCTTCGATTGAAGTTCAGGATAGAAAAAAGTATTAAAAATTTTCCCTCCCTCTTTGTCTGCTCCGCAGCCATTAGATTTTTGACAACCATTGTTCATATACTTTTTTTGCTATTTGTGCAGTCATTACAGGCGGAACGCTCATTCCAATTAAGTAATTATATTGCACTTTATGAAAATTGTAATCTAAAGGATAAGAACCAATACAACAGCTTTCAAATTTATTTGGCTTTCTGTATTCATCAAATAAATACATAACATCTGAATTGCTTGTGTAAGTCATTGGCACAATATCCTGATAAAGATATTTATTTGTAAAACACCTTTCTGCTCCTTCTGTCCTTTTTATTGTATCACAAAAACTCTCGTCTCCTTGCTTTCTATTGCTCCAATATTCAAACATTTTGCCTTTTGAAGCGGGTCTGTCATCAATTTCTTTTTGATAAAATTCTCCAAATGTTATTTTAGGTTCTTTAAAATCTAAATTTAATTCAGGTGCTTGTGTAAATAAATCCTTTTGGTGCATAAACTTATCACATAAGTCATTCCTTAGTGCTATAAAAAACACTCTTTCTCTCCTTTGTGGCACACCCACATCCGAAGCATCTATAAGCCAATGCTGTACATTATACCCAGCTTTCGCAAACTCCCTATAAATCTGTATTACATATTGCTTTGCTTCTCCAACTAGCAATCCTTTTACATTTTCGGCTATTACTACTTTCGGTTGTAGTTCCTTTGCCAAATCAATAAAGTCAAAAAACAAAGTGTCTAAAACTTGCATCGCTTGTCCTTCTCTAAATTGCTTTTCTTCCCCCCAGTCCTTTTCTCTATTTCCAGCCATTGAGAAACTGCTACAAGGTGGCGAACCGTCCAAAATATCAAGTTCGTATAATTCCTTTGGTAAATCCTTTCTTAATTTAAAAGTCTGTATAGGCTCTAAATAAGCATATTTTGGGTTGTGATTAGCTTTGTATGCTTCAATCATTTTAGGGTCAATCTCATTGCATCCTAATACATCAAATCCAGCCAATTTATAGCCCATAGTTGAACCACCACCACAAGCAAAGCAACTAAATACTTTGCCTTTATCTTTGGTAAATACCGCATCCTTCAAAGTCCATTTGTAGGGGAAGTTATGTTTGGTTTTTTCAAAACCATTTTTGCCATC
>CAZXBE010000299.1:0-1660 GCA_964638565.1 uncultured Chitinophagaceae bacterium | reverse complement strand
CCATAGCCATAACCGAAGCAATGCTGCCCGCCATACCGATAATTTCTACTTCTACCTTAGCATTATAAGATTTTAAAAAGTTATAAATAGCTAGACCAATGCCTGCATCTCCACCAATAGAATCTATCACGCATTTTATTCTGCTGGGATTAGCTGCTTTTACTTGAGTAATGGTCTCTTCAACCAGATTCGTAGCGAGGAGTTCTCCTGTAGTCCAATCGAAGTAAGTGCTATTGGCAATGGTGTCTAGAAAGTGAAGTTCTAGTACACCATCTCCAATAGTGTTTTTCATAGCGATATGGAAGCTCGGTGTTGGCATAGCAATCTACAAACACAAAGTTCTTATAGCTATCTGCTTTATAGTACATCCTATAACAATTACTGGGATGTTTTACAGCTTAGTTTTTGAAATCATATTTAGTTGATATTTTTACCAATAAAAGAATTTACATTAACATAGTACATAATCTATTACAATATTTATGCATCATTGTGCTATATTGAAGTAATGTATAAATTTGAACATTGTGTGATGTGTTTCCAATGAGTCTTTACATAGATAAATAAAAATTATGACAAGGGTTTTTTATATCACGATTATCATATTCTCATTTTCAGTATTTGCTACTTTTGCACAGACAGGTTCATTAAAACAAAAATTAGAGCAAATTATTTCAACTAAAAAAGCAGATATAGGAGTTTCGATTTACGGATTGACAAGCAAAGACACTTTGAATATTAACGGGGATAAGCATTTCCCTATGCAAAGTGTTTTTAAGTTTCATATTGCGTTAGCAGTATTACACCAGGTAGATAATGGCAAACTTTCTTTAGATCAAAAAATTTATATCAAGAAAAGTGATTTGCCAGCTGGGACATGGAGTCCTTTGCAAAAGAAATTTCCAAATGGTAATGTTAAGCTTCCTTTAAAAGAGATTCTAAGCTATACAGTATCGCATAGTGATAACAATGGTTGTGACATTTTGCTAAAACTTATTGGAGGTACTGCAGCAGTAAATAATTATGTCCATAGTATAGGTATAAAAGATGTTTCCATCCAAGCGAATGAGGAAGAAATGCGTAAAGCATGGGATGTACAGTTTACTAATTGGTCAACACCCGGATCTGCTGTACAGTTACTTAGAAAATTTTATAACAGAGAAATACTGTCTAAAAAAAGTTATAACTATCTCTGGAAGCTTATGGTAGAATCTTCTAGAGGTAATAACAGAATAAAAGGACAACTTCCCTCAGGAACTGTAGTAGCTCATAAGCCAGGAACATCAGGAACAAATGAACAAGGCATAACTGCCGCAGTAAATGATATTGGAATTGTAATCTTACCCAATAAGGAACATTTTGCAATTAGTGTTTTTATTTCTAGCTCTAAGGAGAATGATGAGGTAAATGAAAAAATCATATCAGATATTGCAAAACTAACCTGGAATTATTTTATTAATAAGAAATAAAAACTATATTGTTGCTTCACTCCAACTTCTTACTAAGAGAGATTTAGAAGATATTTAATTGATGTAAACTTTTCTATAATCATCGAAGATTACATGGCAGTTTAGGTAATATAACTCTAACACAACAATGGAACGAATACTTATATTAAACCGAATAAATAATATTACAAAATAGCTGTAATATTGCAGAT
>CAZXBE010000298.1:0-1660 GCA_964638565.1 uncultured Chitinophagaceae bacterium | reverse complement strand
TGTTCTTTCTAATTTTGGTAACAACACACACATTAAAGCACAACAAGTACCAATAGAAGTAAAAAGAGCAGCGTACATCATTGTAAGAAATGAAAGCTCCAACGGCAAGAAAATAATCAATGCTACAAATGCAGCAGGTGTACAAAGTGATAGTGGCAGATGGGTAAGCAAATGGGACAAGCACATAGTAGCAACAACTGTTCAAAAGGGTAACAGGGAACAATACCTAAGAGGCTTTGTGGTATTTGATAATTTAGAAAGCAGCATTGCGTTTCTTTGCGAAAGACTGCAATCAAGAGGCTTATATATAGGAGGATTTGCACACAAAATTTATAAAAAAGAAATTACAGATGTGAAAGATTTATGTGAAGCATATTACAGCGAATGGGTGTATGGATATAAAAATCCCCAAATAGGTAGTAGTGAGCAAAACGCTTTTACAAGTATGTATAGAGATGCAAGTAATACCTTTCATTATACAACGGAAGATACTGTAATAGTAAGTACTCCTAATGGTGGGGTAGTAAATATAAGAGATGGGGCTGGAGTAACATTTAATATACTTGGCAATATAGCTGCTAAAAGTGTATGCAATGTTATAGAGAGAGGTAGCGAATGGACTAAAGTAAAAGTGAAAGGTATAGAAGGATGGATAGTAAATGATTATTTAAAATAAACGATGTTTCTCATATACAGTTAGTTTAGGTTTGAACACGCCCTTCGTTTCTACGAGGGGCTTTTTAGTAAAGTATTTTATTTGTTAAAATGAAAAAATAAAATAAATACTAATATGTTAAAAGTATGTTAATGTGAAACAAAAAAGATAAATTAAATTTGTTATAACAAAAATAGTATTATCTTTGAACTATCAATTTAAAAACAAACAAAATGAAAATTTCAGAAAAATTTAGAACAGCTATAAAGTCGGAAGAAACTAAAATGCTTCTTGCATTAGAAATCGGTATTGCGTATGGCTCTTTGCAAAGGTGGTTGATTTATGACAATGAAAAATTGGCTACACTTAGAAATATAGCTGCTATAACTAAAGTTACAGGATTAGTTGAGGAAGATATTTTTGAAAAAGAAATGCAAGATTAAACTTAACTTAGTAACACATTTATTAAAAAATAAAAGCCGCAGCGGTAACTACGGCTAATAAAAAATCAAAAACACATGGCAAAGATAACTAAAACTTACGAGAAACTAACAAACAAACATCAATTACTTGTAATTGAGCTTGTTGCAGACATTAGCGACAGGGATGAAGCTGGTCAAATAACTATTAATGATGTGAAGGCTAATCTTTATATTAATCACAAATTTATAGCAGATATAAGCCCTGTACTTTCCACAACACCTGCCTTTGAGAACATGGTAGATGACATTAACTGGGACGAGCTGTATTGCGACCACATAGCTGCATTAGCTGAAGATTACGATGAAGAATAAAATACTATTCTTATAATCAAATTTATTTTTAAAATCAAAACAAATAATCATGAACTCAAAAATTATAGCTCAAAAATTAAACATGAAGTTAGCCATTAACTGGCTTGATTTAATTGAATTTTGCGAACAAAATATAGCAAAAGGTATAGAGGTTGCTTACTTTATAGAAAAGAAAGAAGTAGCCGTAGAAGCCTATGCAGAGGTAATGTTT
>CAZXBE010000297.1:0-1699 GCA_964638565.1 uncultured Chitinophagaceae bacterium | reverse complement strand
GTATTAGAAAATACAGATGCTATATCCATTGCATACTATGCGTTTAACCAAACACCCCTCGAGCAAAATACACTATTTAAAAAATATGATATAGCTATACTTGATTTTTCTGATGAAAAACATGCTACACAAACTTGCTTGCATTGGATGGATAGAGACATAAAACAACCGTTTGAAATGAGCAAGAATTTATTAAAAGTTAGGCTATTAAAAGATTCCAACAAAAGATATTATTGGTATGTAAAAGTGCATCATTTAATTTTTGATGGATATGCCATGTCGCTTTTTTTTAACACGGTTTCTGCATTATACTCGGCATATACTGATAATGCTAACGAAAAAATAAATGATCAAACGCATACATACAAAGATTTCATTGAAGATGAAAAAACGTACAAACTTTCAAATGAATACATAGCAGATAAAAATTTTTGGATCGATAGATTAAAAAATAGCTCGAATGAAAAAAGTTTTCAATCCTGCTTACAATCAACCTATACGGAATCTCTTATTGCCAAACGCAAAGCAATTACAATCAATAGAGATGCTTACAATCAAATAGAAAAATTCTGTAAAATCCATAACTGCACAATATTTCATTATTTTGTTAGTGCATTATTTATTATAAACAAATTATACAATAATGCATCTTCTGTTATTGGACTTCCTGTTTTTAATAGACGCAACTATGCATTCAAAAACACACTAGGCACATTTGTAAACATGCTGCCGTTTTCCGTTGCATGTACAGAAGATATAACGTTCATTCATCTACTACTTACCGTAAAAAATGAGTTGAAGCAATGCTACAGGCATCAACGCCTTCCGTTGTACGATGCGTTAAAGGAATTAGATAGAGGAGGAAGTATGTACAATCTTTCCTTCTCCTACCAAAAAAATACGTATCAGCCTAGCTTAGGCAATGCAACTGTATCTATTCACTACCTACATAGCGGGCAACAACATGATGATCTGGCGTTTAGTTTATTAGAATATGCGAACACTAAAGACTTAACCCTAACAATTGATTATAAAGAAAATGCATTTACAGAACAGGTAATCAATCAATTAATCAACCATTATCATACATTAATAAACAGCTTATACAAAACGCCTGATAAGCCTATTCACCAAATCAACTACATAAGCGCATCAGAGCAACACGAACTGTTAGTAACCTTCAACGATACAGCAGCAAACTATCCTACCAATAAAACACTCACACAATTATTTGAAGAACAAACAGCACAAACACCCAACAACATAGCAGTTATTTTTCAAGAAAAAGCATATAACTACAGTACCCTCAATCAACAGGCTAACCGATTAGCGGGATATTTAAGAAACCATTATGCGATTAAATCAGATGATTTAATAGGCATACAATTAGAAAAAAGTGAATGGATGATCATATCCATATTAGGCGCCTTAAAATCAGGCGGAGCCTACCTTCCCATCGATCCATCCTATCCACAAGAACGTATCAATTACATAATAGAAGACAGCACATGCAAACTAGTCATCGATGAAAAAGAAATAGAAAAATTTAAACAAGAAGCAAACAACTATACAGACAACAACCTCCCCAACATCAACACACCAACAGATCTAGCGTACGTTATATACACATCAGGCTCCACCGGCCAACCCAAAGGCTGTATGCTGGAACATCGTGGAGTTATCAATAGAATACAATGGA
>CAZXBE010000296.1:0-1729 GCA_964638565.1 uncultured Chitinophagaceae bacterium | reverse complement strand
GGAATACGCTTTTTATAGCATCGGTAAATTCTTTTAAATTATCGGTGCAAGCAATTAGTATATCGTTAACACCACGAGTTTTTAAATCTGTTAAGACATTCATCCAAAAGGAAGCACTCTCGTTTTGAGATAGCCACATACCTAATATTTCTTTCTGTCCTCTATTATTAAGGCCTACAGCAATGTGTATCGCTTTGTCGATTGCTTTGCTTTCTTGCCTTACCTTAAATACAATGGCGTCCATCCAAACAATCATATAAGCTTTTTCTAATTTGACCTTCTCTTTGAGAAAAGCTTTGAATTATTGGTCGGTTTGCATAATAATAACTGTATTTTAAAGTTAAGAAATATCGATCGGCAACGGCAGCTTTGGTAATCTTAATCACCTTACTACTATGCCAATCTATACTTTACACAGTTATTTTAACACTACCAGCGCAATATCACTATACTTAGTTTGTATAATATATAGACATTCCTCTACTTGTTCGATAGTGGAACAGTTTACCAACTTATTTCGATATTCTTTTATGTTAGGAAATCCTCTTAAATAATTAGCATAATGCCTACGCATTTCCAATATACCCAACACTGGTCCCTTCCACTGTATAGATGCTATTAAATGTTTTCGACAAATAGCAATACGCTCTTCCATTGATGGGGGATCAAGTATTTCGCCTGTTTTAAAGTAGTGTTTTGTTTCATTAAATATCCATGGATATCCTATTGCAGCGCGGCCTATCATTATTCCATCTACCCCATACCTGTTTTTATAGATTAATGCTTTTTGTGGGGTATTTATATCGCCATTACCAAAAATAGGAATACGTATTCTAGAATTATTTTTTACTTTGGCAATAAGAGACCAATCAGCATCGCCTTTATACAATTGCGCTCTAGTACGACCGTGAATGGTAAGGGCTTGCACACCTACATCTTGTAAACGTTCTGCTACTTCTTCTATATTAATAGATTGCTCATCCCAACCTAATCTTGTTTTAACGGTTATAGGGAGTGCTGTGGATCGAACTACTGCAGCAGTAAGGCGTATCATTAAATCAATATCTTTTAAAACTGCAGCTCCCGCACCTTTGCATACTACTTTTTTTACGGGGCATCCAAAATTAATATCAATAAAATCAGGTGTTGTAATAGATACTATTTGTGCAGCCATGGCCATAGCCTCTTCATCTCCTCCAAAAATTTGAATACCAATAGGTCTTTCTCCTTCAGAGAAATCTAATTTCTGTTTGCTTTTAATCGCATTTCTTATTAGACCCTCACTAGAGATAAATTCAGAGTATAATACATCTGCTCCTAACTGCTTGCAAACTGAACGAAATGGAGGATCGCTCACATCCTCCATAGGAGCTAATAGCAGAGGAAATTCAGGTAGTGATATATGTGCAATATGAGGCATTTATTGAATTAAAGTTATATACAATAGTTACTATTTAGTGTTTATTATTCTTACTTTCAGAGCTTGTAAATTTACACACTATATTTAAAAAATACAATGGATCATTCGTGTTCAGAAAAATAGAAAAAAGCTCTTTGAAAATATTGCTAGCTAAGAATTTGAGAGCAGGAAATAATAGCGACAATTTGAATTGGTAGCTTGTCCTACAAAGACATTGTTATGAATGAGGGCAAATATGTTTTTGCACCATTAGTCAACTTTCTACCTAATCTTATTTTTGATAAGTACGTTAAACAATACTAAGGTAAT
>CAZXBE010000295.1:0-1736 GCA_964638565.1 uncultured Chitinophagaceae bacterium | reverse complement strand
ATTAGTATTAAAAATCTTAAAAAATTATCCTCTTAACTTATCTTGACCCTAAATTATATATATGAAAATTACAATAGTAGGTGCAGGTGCAGTAGGAGCCACTTGTTCAGATAATATAGCTCGTAAAGAGCTTTGCGAAGAATTAGTTTTATTAGATATTAAAGAAGGATTAGCAGAGGGGAAAGCTATGGATATGATGCAAACTACTGCTTTGCTTGGTTTTGATACTAAGGTTATTGGTAGCACAAATGATTATACTAAGACTGCAGAATCGGATGTAGTGGTAATCACTTCCGGCATTCCCCGTAAACCAGGTATGACAAGAGAAGCGCTTATTGGAACCAATGCTAATATTGTAAAAGGTGTTGCTGAAAATATATTAAAATATTCACCTAATGCTATTTTCGTGGTTATTAGTAATCCAATGGATACCATGACTTACTTAACATTGAAGTCAACTGGGTTGCCTAAAAATCGTATTATTGGTATGGGCGGAATTTTGGACAGTGCACGATTTAAATATTATTTAAGTAAAGCTTTAGATGCTTCGCCCGCAGACCTAAACGCAACTGTAATTGGTGGACATGGTGATACTACAATGATTCCTTTGATTCGATATGCTACCTGGAATAGCGCTCCTGTAACTTATTTTTTAAATGCCGAAACACAAAAGCAAATTGTAGCAGATACAATGGTTGGCGGTGCTACATTAACTAAGTTAATTGGTACCTCAGCTTGGTATGCACCTGGAGCTGCTGGTGCGGCTTTAGTAGAAAGTATTGTACGTAATCAGAAAAAAATATTTACGTGTTGTGTATATCTAGAAGGTGAATATGCGCAAAAAGATATTTGCTTAGGTGTACCTGTAACAATTGGCAAGAAAGGTTGGGAAAAAATTATTGATTATAAATTAAATAGCGAAGAACAAACTGCATTCAACAAAAGCGCTGATGCTGTTCGTTCTATGAACGATGTGCTGAAGACATTGTAAATTTGCCAATAATATCTTAATTAGGCAATGTGATAATGAATACTTCTTCTTGTACTTAATGTTTTGATTGAAATTCTAGCACATTACCACGAACCTTTTCGCTAAAGGCAAATTAATAAAGCCCGTTCGGCCCGTTCATCTGGACGGCCAATCTCTTCTTTTTATTTAAAAATATTTTTTTTGGCCTAGCTTTTTGCCGGTATTAAGCTTTACTTGCGTCGCACACTTATACAGTTAGAATTCTATTCAACTATATAAAAATTAGGCTAGCCTAATACATCTTCCTTAATTTTTTGCTGAACCAAGTGTCCCTTGTTGCACTCCCTTACAGGAGACTCTGAGGAAAAGAAAAAACTGAAGGTGGTTCGAAAAAGTCATATCAAAAAAGATGAGTAAGCCGTAGCAGCATTTAAAAAAAACGGCTGCCCTTATTGAAAACCACTATCTAAAAAATAGTACCCGATATAAAAGGTTTACTATTATTTCTAATTATATGGTAGTCTAAAAGTATGCGAATAAAATATAATCAAATTTGGTGAGTGTAAAGATGGTATGTTTGGTAAGCTTCTGTACTTGTAGTGTGATGCAATTAGAAACTTTATCAAGACTGCTACAAAGGCGGTTGGTAAATTTTCTTTTCCAAAGCCACCATATTTTTCAGCAGGATTGAATTCAGGGGAGTAAGACAAAAACAATATTATGGGGTATTTGCAGCGCCTTTGCTTTGTGGAAGGCCCCGTTATCT
>CAZXBE010000294.1:0-1737 GCA_964638565.1 uncultured Chitinophagaceae bacterium | reverse complement strand
AATTTTTACACTAATACAGTTACTATCCTATTTACACAAAGTTTTAGATACTACCGAAAAAAATGCCATTTTAGGGCCCAATTGTTAAACTATCAGCAATAAGCATGACACCTTGTACGTTATTGATCGTCCAATTTTTAAAATCCTGATCGGCAGTGAGCCCTATACCGTTAATTGTTTTATCTTTCTGTTTTATACTAACGGGCTGGTTGGTATAAAAAATAGCTTTTGCTTGATCCCAATATAATCGAGTTGTATTTACAGTATCGCCTTTTTGATTGATAAGTTGTACACTATCTTTTAAAAAAAATTCTCTTCTAGATTCATAATATTTAGCATATTTAGCACTCAAGGTACTTTCTATTTTGACACTAGAATCGTAGAAATCCACATGTATCTTATCTGGAAACTCTACCATAACTGTATCTGTTTGGTAACGATAAAGTTTGGGGGAAGTGAGTTTAGCTTTTATTTTTCCGTTTGTGCTATATAGCATGCTAATATCAGACGCTTCTTCTACACCGGTTTTTTTTTGTGTAAAAGCATTTACTTCTTGTATATTATTTTCGCAAGCAATAAAGCAAAAAAAAATAATAATGAATAATGGGTAACGAATAATATATAGCAGGTGGGATGTTTTTTTTGCGTTGTTCATTTTGTATAGATATCTTGTCATGGCGAACTTAGTGAGACATCTCTCAAAATAATAAATTCCTTGTGTAATAAGAGATTTATCCCTACGGTCGAAAGGACAATGCATACTGCTTCATCTAAAGTCTATATTAATTTAACAATGCCGTTTTTTTATTAGGATTCTCATCCTTTATTCAATTTTTTTGATACATTATTTAAAATCATATTTTCTATTATCATCGTTAATTATATTTATATCTCTTAAACCATATGTCACTCAAACATATACCTAGTGTGAATTTAAAGAAATTCTCTGAAATAATATTTTCATTATTTCCACGTTTTCCTATTTCGAATGCTGTATTCAATTGTGTAAATTGGTATGAATAGCTATTCCAGCGTCTTATTGGGAAGCTAAGTCCGGCTGTAAATGCATAGGTTTTCATTGGTCCACTGGTATTAATATAATCTTTACCATAGTAAAATCCAGCTCTGTAGGAAATACTTCCCCAATAGGATTTGGTGCTTAATGCATTGGGTATTAATTCTCCCCCTACTCTCCACATCCAACTATCATTTACTGGATCTTTTGTATCATAAAAGCGGTATCTAGACCATTGTGTGCTGCTATATTCCATTCCTAATTTCCATTGTGGTACTCTATTATTATTTCGATCTTGTGTTAGTTTAGCTAACATAAACCCTATATTGTATGTTAATGGATTTACAACATTACCGAGTTCCGCATTCTTTATATATATCGTATCTATAGGGATATCACCATAAACACTGCTGTGTTGAAAAGATTCTCTAATAATGTTTCGAGTAGCATGTAGTTTTTGCTCCCCACTTCCGCTGGCGCCAACGCAGAGTAGTAGATTGTTTTTAAGAGCATGTTCATACTGAATGCCAATGTTGTAAAAAAAGTTTGAAAAAAATGTTTCATCCGCATATCTCGCTGATTGATATGCAACAGTATCATTAATGATAATACGTTTTGTATTAATATTACTATTTCCAAATGCATATCCCCAGTTTTCGCCAAAGCTGAATCCTTTTATTTTATACCCCATACCCATATAGGCTTCATTAAGTCCACCATTT
>CAZXBE010000293.1:0-1750 GCA_964638565.1 uncultured Chitinophagaceae bacterium | reverse complement strand
AGAATACCGGAGTCGAACCGGTGACCTCTTGCATGCCATGCAAGCGCTCTAGCCAGCTGAGCTAATTCCCCATCAATTTATATGATATTATCCTTCCCAAATTTCATCTTTACCTGCTAACCATAATTTAACTGATTCTGTAGTAACTGATTTAGGCCTTTCAATAGGAAAGCCTAGAGCTCTATCCCAACAAAGGCTTGCCAATACCCCCAATGCACGGCTAACTGCAAACAACACCGTATAAAATTCATATTCTACCATGCCGTAATGTACTAATAATGCACCACTGTGCGCATCTACGTTAGGCCATGGATTTTTTATTTTACCAAGAGATTGTAAAATAGGCGGAACAGTGTCATATATATTCCAAACAGTATTTACTAATTTATCATTGGGCATGTGTTTTTTACCAAATTCCATTTGTGCTGTAAAACGAGGATCCGTTTTACGTAGCACCGCATGGCCATAACCGGGTACAACTTTTCCTGCGGATAATGTTTTTTGTACATAATCTGCAATTTGTTGTTTGCTTGGGCTGTCTGTATTTAACTCGTTCTGCATTTCAAAAATCCACTTAATCATTTCCTGATTGGCTAAACCATGTAAAGGGCCAGCTAAGCTATTCATGCCTGCTGCATAACTTAGGTATACATCACTCAATGTAGAACCGACTAAATGTGTAGCATGTGCAGAAGCATTACCTCCTTCATGATCGGCATGAATAGTCATATACAAACGCATCAACTCTTTAAAGCTTTCATCTTCATAACCCATCATATGGGCTAAATTTCCCGCCCAATCCAATAATCCATTGGGTTGAATATGTTCATTGTTTTTATATTTTCTACGATATATATATGCTGCAATACGAGGCAATCTTGCTATTAAATCCATCGCATCATCATATGTTACACTCCAGTAATCTTTTTTATTTAACCCTTTAGCATATTCTTTTGCAAAATGGCTTTCTGTTTGTAATGCCATTACGCCTGTTACAAACATTGTCATAGGATGTGCGCTAAGAGGCAATGCATCAATGGTTGCAAATACATGATTGGGAACATGGCTACGACGTTGCCACACACTTGTGATATGATTAACATTTTCTTCTGTTGGTAATTCACCAATCAACATAAGATAGAATAACCCTTCCGGTAAAGGCTCTCCACCATCTGGTGCCTTTGGTAATTTTTTTTGTAATTCTGGAATAGAGTAGCCTCGAAAACGAATACCCTCTTGAGCATCTAACAAGCTCGTTTCCGCAACTAAGCCGGTTATACCTCTCATGCCTTGATAGATTTGAGAAAGGGTAACTTCTCCAATTTTTTTGTTACCATGCTCTTTAAGCAAATCTTTTATTTCTATATTAGCCTTATCTGCTTTGGCTTTGAAGAGATCTTTAACAACACCCATTTTTTAATTGATAATTTGTAGTTGATGCTATGCCTAGCAATAGTAAGTGCTAAAGGTAAAACAAGTGACGGCTATAACAAAGCATTTTGTTAAAATTATTTAGGTGCTCGTTTGTACATATAAAAAGCTACAAAAGAAAAAAGAACATTAGGAATCCAAGCCGCTAGTATAGGTGACAAATTTCCTTTTGTAGCAAATATGGTCGAGAATCGATCTGTTAATATGAAAGCAGCCGCAGCAATAAAACCTATAGCCAAATGCATACCACTACCACCTCGTACTTTTTTAGAAGCAACAGCCATACCCATAATAGTGAGAATAATTAATGCTATAGGTG
>CAZXBE010000292.1:0-1763 GCA_964638565.1 uncultured Chitinophagaceae bacterium | reverse complement strand
GCTTCATAGAGGCTTCTAAATGGTCTTTCCATTTATTGTAGTGTTCCATGAATTGGGTGTAGCCATAACCATCAGGATGTTGTGAGCGATAATCTTTCCAGTAGTTATAGCAGGTGAAGCCTGTTACACTGCTTTTCTTTTTGATGTCTGGAAAATAGTTGCTTAATACTACAAAACGATCCATATCGATTTTGCTTTGCTCAGCAAAAAGCTCTTTGAGTTGCTGATCGCTCAGAGAGAGTACTTCTTCTACAGAGAGGCCACAGGCTTCAAATAGCGTAACATAATGGTTGATGGTGTTGCGATTGAAAGGAAGGGTGCGAGATATTTTGCGATTGCTGTAACCTTGTTGTTTGAGTACATAAATTTGTCGTATGTCCATGTTATCCAGTTTGGCTGCCATATGCGAATAGTTTTTGTTTTCGCAGAGATGGCATTGTTTTTTGATAACGCTTTTACCTAAACTGGCATACACCTGACCGAAATAGACTTGTTATTGGCTATCCGATTGGCATAGTCCACTCCGAAATGTGTGGCATAGTCGTGACCGAATTATACACAACTTCGCTTGGATATCCCTGTAGCTTCATACTGCTTACAAACCAATAGCAGCTTTAAGCGTTGAGCTATAAAGGGAATACTGTTACGCATCAATTTCTTAATCTCCCTGGCACTTTCTTTAATAGGAAATATAACGGGTAATGACATATAATTATTTTCTTGTAAATATATATATCTATTTATAATATAATCCAATTTGAAAAATAAAAACTTATACACATATTGGACTATATTATATGAAGAAATGGTATTATTTAACGTTTATTGAAATACTTTAAAAAGAATAAGATCAAAACCCATAATTATAATTCAACATGGTAATAACATCAGTAGTATTACCTAACATACTATTCTTAATTTGTGTATTTATAGTTAGACCAATCTTATGCTTTTTAAGTAGGCTATACGCTGCTTGTGCTCGTATGCTTAACACATTGACTTGTTGTGCGCCAGAAGCAGTACTCATATTATATGCTGCAGAACAGTTTGTAAGCAGTTGATTATTCCAAAACTTATTACTCACACTAAGCTTAGGAGAAACCATCATAAAATTATTTGTTCCAATGGTATTATAGCTAGCATTACATGCTGCACTGATATTCATACGCTTAGGCACTAAACCTAACGTATAACTTAGCATAGCATTGTAAAATTGTGAGCCATTACCACTTCGGATTACACCACCTTGTTTATCTGCTGCATCTTGAAAGCTGAGCGATAAAGAAAGCATTTGTGTAGCTTGCTTAGAATTTTTTAGTGTATAATTAATGTTCGCATTTGCATTTTGAGAAAGCTGTGTAAAGTTTAAGGTGTCTACGTTTTGTAGAGGAGGTATATCTTCAATGACTTGTGGTTTGATATACATATAAGATTGAAAGTTAGAATAACTCATATCTAAAGAGAGTTTTTCATTAGGTGTATAGTTAAATGTTAATGCACTTACTACACGTTTATTCGTCATTGATTTGGTATCATCTAAATCATCTCGTTGAAATCCTATATTAACATTCAGTTTTGCTTTTTCTTTTAGTAAAGATTGTGCTAAATTGATGGTAACATTTTCTAAATCATTTACAAAGTAATAAGCACCGAGTGTTTGATAGCCCGGATCTATTCGCTCATATCCAACACCTATGCTACTGGTTTTATATTTGTAATTGAGTTGAGCTTTAATGGCTTTGAAATGGCTGGTAGAAGTTTTA
>CAZXBE010000291.1:0-1797 GCA_964638565.1 uncultured Chitinophagaceae bacterium | reverse complement strand
ACTATTTATTTATCACAGAAATTTTAACCCATCATACATTTTATAACATAACCATGTTTTTTTCTATAAAAAATAGAAAGCATTTTTTTATTTATTAAATAATACTATGGAAACAACAACACAACAAACGGTTAAAGGTGGTGAATGGCTTATAAGAGAAAGCAATGCCTTTAGCACTTTTACTATTGAAGATTTTACAGATGAGCAACGCATGATATATGATATGTGCCATCAATTTGTAAATACAGAAATTATTCCCATACTTGATCGTATTGATAAATTAGAACCGGGCCTAATGCCTAAATTACTCGAAAAAGCAGGAGAGCAAGGCCTTTTATCATCCTCTTTACCCGAAGAGTATGGTGGATTAGCGAAGGATTTTGTAACATCTACACTTATAAGCGAAGGCTTGGGTGGAGGATTTTCTTTTTCCGTTGCAGCAACTGGAGATACAGGCATAGGAACATTGCCTATTTTATATTTTGGTACCGAAATTCAAAAAAAGAAATACATCCCAAAACTAGCTACCGGCGAATGGAAAGGCGCTTATGGTTTAACAGAGCCCAATAGCGGTAGCGATGCATTAAGCATTAAAACAACTGCTGCGTTAAGTGAGGACGGCAAGCATTATATTTTAAATGGGCAAAAATGTTGGATAACTAATGGTGGCTTTGCGGATGTATATACTGTATTTGCAAAAATTGATGGAGATAAATTTACTGCTTTTATTGTAGAAAAGGAGCTTAATGGATTTACAAAAGGCCCAGAAGAACATAAAATGGGCATTAAGGGATCATCCACTGTGCAACTCTATTTTCAAGATTGTAAGGTGCCTGTAGAAAATGTATTGGGTGAAATAGGTAGAGGGCATATTATCGCATTTAATATTTTAAATATTGGTCGATTGAAATTATGTGCAGCAGCGTTGGGTGGCGCTAAACGCGCTGCTGATACGAGTATTCAATACGCTACTACTCGAGAGCAGTTTAAAAAACCTATTGCAGCATTTGGTGCTATTCAACATAAAATGGCTGAAATGGCCATACAAATATGGGTTTGTGAAAGTGCTTTGTATAGAGCTGCTAAGTGGATTGATGATAAAGAGAAAGAATTATTGCAAAACGGACAACCATTTAACCAATCTTTATTAGGTGCAGCCGAAGAGTATGCCATAGAATGTGCCATACTTAAAATATTAGGAAGTGAAGTACTAAACTTTGTGGTAGATGAAGGTGTTCAAATTCACGGAGGCAATGGATTTAGTGAAGAATATATCATTAGCAAAGCCTATAGAGATAGCCGTATTAATCGTATTTTTGAAGGTACCAATGAAATCAATCGGTTGTTAATTGTAGACATGTTATTAAAGCGAGCAATGAAAGGAAGATTGAATCTTATGACGGCTGCTGCTACTATACAAAAAGAATTACTCAGTATCCCAGAGTTCAATGCTGAAGAAGGTTTTTTAAGCAAAGAACGAATACTCATTTCTAATTTCAAAAAAGCTATTCTAATAACAGCAGGTGCTGCAGCGCAAAAATTGATGACACAGTTAGAATCGGAACAAGAAATATTAATGCATATTGCTGATATGATTATTTATACCTATGCTGCAGAAAGCGCGTTGATGCATACCTTAAAGTTAAAAGATACACTAGGAGAGCAGTCAATTTCACTTTATAAAGATATTACACAAACATATTTATATGATGCTGCCGATAAAATACATAAACATGCAAAGGATGCTATTAATGCCTTTGCAGAGGGAGATGGGCAACGCATGCTTTTACTAGGAGT
>CAZXBE010000290.1:0-1803 GCA_964638565.1 uncultured Chitinophagaceae bacterium | reverse complement strand
TTGTTCTCCGTACTAGACCAAAAGTATGCGTTGTTCCCCAGATTGTTGAAATTACCATTGTTGTTACGGTAACCAGCAGGCAACGCTATAAAAGCAACTGCTACATTGCTCAACATGCCATTTTCAGACAAGTTGATGAAATACCTCATATGCCAGAAGCATATAAGGGAGTTTCCGGATTTAAAATGCTCGCTTGTTTATGCCGTAGCAATAAACAACTCTGGCCAAAAGATATCTATGATCGTTGTGCTTTTTGCCAACCTGCCAATTGCTTGGATACTGTTTCTATTTGCTCGTTAATTCGTACAAATTGTGCTAAGCTAATTTGTTTTAAATCTTTTAATAATCGAATATACAATCGTATAATCTCTACATTTTCTCTTGCTTTTTGTATGGTTTCTGTTTTGGTTTGTATAGAGTTGGCTCGATAAATATGATTTATTAAATCTATAGTTTCTTTCTTCAGGCTTTCTCCTATAGTATACTTATAATCTTTATTAAAATTCTTTGTGTATATAAAAATAGCTAACAATAAATCATAACTAGCTTTATATACGGGCAATTCATCGTAACGGGCCATTGCTTAAAAAAAAATTTGACCCCCGCCATTCGGCGGGGGAAATAGTAAAATAGACAAATAGTCAATTAATCCCGAACACAAACAACCGAGAAACCTAGCAACTTACTATAGTTGATCCTGCCGATTCCTGCACTATTGTAATACAAATTCTGGTAGTAGGCATTACTACTACTGCCGAACGCCGTACTAGACCAAAAGTACGCGTTGCTCCCCAGATAGTTGAAATTACCATCGAAGTTACGGTAACCAGCAGGCAACGCTATGAAACCACTGCTATTGGTAGCACCTGTATTAGGGGCTTTCCAATGAGCAGTATCCGTTTCTTTTAACTTACCTCCTACCGTAGCATGAGATCCCCCTGTAAAATTAGGATTATTGCTAAGGGCACCTATTAAAGTATTCCAATCCGCTGTATCCGCTACATGCCAACCCTTAGGAGCTAAATTGGCTTTTCCATCTGTACCTTTGTGATTTACAGCATACCAATTATATAATGCTCCATAAGTAGCAGCATAAGTGGCAGAGTCAGAATTAGACACATCTGCACCATCTACATTGGTTCCATAATAGCATCTGGCAGGACTAGTATCCGCATTTGCCCAATCACTTCCTTTTTTTAAGTGAAGTATAGGAGTACCATCATTAAACCGAGTTACCTTTAAAGGCTTTACCATCCACAATTGGTTACCAATACGAACTGTATCATAATGGTTTCCATCTATATCTTCATTTACATCTAATGGTCGAGGAGTTGGTGAACTATTGTTCTTATTACAACTGTATAGGCTTATGAGTACTAAAAGCCCAAGAATTAGGGGGGGGGGAATTTGTTTCGTTGCATATGTAATGTTTATAAAGTGAATACCGACTATTTCTATTATTTGACAAAGTTACACCGATTTTCGTTGCATGGCAAGATGTGTTTTTACTGTCGTAAAAACTTTTGCCATTGCTATAATAAGTAAAGTAAAATAGGCAGACCACGTCTGCCAAAAATTAGGAGGAAAACGCTTAACTATTTTCAGATTAATTATGCTGTAAACAATCTATAAATAGCTTCATATATTTTATAAAAGAAATAGGTTCTTTATTATAGTATACCCCATAATGTAAATGACAGTCGGTAGAACGACCTGTAGTACCACTTAAACCGATTACTTGTCCATAAATTACTAGACCTCTTCGGAAAATAGTATAAAAGCATTAAAGAGGTAGTATATTTA
>CAZXBE010000289.1:0-1803 GCA_964638565.1 uncultured Chitinophagaceae bacterium | reverse complement strand
TAATAAAACTTGTATAATCCTCTTATTATCAATGGGTTTAAAGTACGAAGCATTGGTAGGAACGCTAATGCGTTTAAAATAATTATCGATATCATTTTTAGTAAACAATTGACCTGTTAACGGATCAATATAAAAATGAATATACTCCCAAGGGTTTTCCGCATCAGATGCCATAGAGGTACTTTTTAAAAAAGCTAGTATAAACTGCCTTGGAATATTAATGGCTTTTATAGGCATACTCAATAAATCGCCTAGCACTATATATAAAATACCATTGGTAATTACATTACCTTGCTTACTAGCCAGCACTTTTTGAATACAGAAATCATCAGGGTTCGTGTATGTTATTTCATGACCGTTTAGTTGGTAATAGTTATATAAAATACTATGTATAACGTTTGCTTGCTCCAACGGAGTTAAATAGTTATTGAGCTCTAACCAAATATTACGTCGTATCTTTTCTAGTTCTTGAACTACAACAGTAGTATCTAGGTCTGGATATCGATACCTAGATACTAATAGTGCTCCGGCAAGTAAATCGTGGCTATGGTATGTATGCCAATCCATAAAATCTACTTTTAGATCTATGTAATGCAATGTATGAATAAGGGCTTCGATACGTTCTTGTACAGATCCATCTATAGTATTTTCCCAAAGGTGCTCCAAATTAGGAATAATGCCTTTGCCATAAGAGACTATACGATCGCTAATGGTATAAAACACTTCTTCGTCCGGATCGTCTATTAAGTTAAGTAGGGCAAGTATTTCCTTATTATCTTGCATAAAAATGCATGTAATATAATATTTTTTTATATTTAGCCTTTAGTTACTACTATTTACCAAAACAATAGTAACTTAAAAAGCTAATTTTTTTCTTAACCAACATCTATTATCCTATGAAAAAACAACTGCAAACATGCATTGAGCATTTTCTTTTACAACAACATGCTATTGTAAATGATTCTCAAAAAGACAAAAAAAATGTAGATTTTTTTTGTCAATACATTACAGAGCAGATAGTTGCATTAGAAAAAAGATGCAATCGAAAAAAAATTCTTGATATAATAGAACCCTTGCGTAAAGAATTAAGCAAGTCGCCTTTTTTGAAGCGAGTGCAAACCTGGCCAAGAGGCTACCAGGGCGATTTTGAAACAATTGAAGCAATTATTCAATATAAAAAATTTGCTCCTCAACATACTCTTGCTTATTTATTTGAAGATTATTTTCTTCATTCTCCTATTGCACAACAACATCGTAATAAAGTGCACAAACAATATGAAGCTATTGTAAAATGTGTTCAACAAAAAAAAAGTGCAAAAATTTTATCTATCGGTTGTGGTACATCAGAAGATATATATAGGGCTCAAAATGAAATTAAAAAAGCACACACACACACACAAATTACTTTGTTAGATATTGATGAAGATGCACTAGACTACTCACTTTCCAAATTAAAGCCTATTCAATGCCAAATAAATACCCTGCAAGGAAATATTTATAAACTACTGCATACAATTACAGAAGAATATGATTTGATACTGATAGGAGGGGTGTTTGATTATGTTTTAGATAAATTTATGATCAATATTCTTAAAAAATTATTTGAAAAAAATATTTCTAATGATGGGGAGATATTATTTACAAATATTGGCAAAAACCATCCTTTCAAGATAGCATTAGAGTATTTTTTTGACTGGTTTTTAATAGAGCGGAGCGAAAAAGACATTGAAACTATACTATGTGCATGTAATATCCCTGATCATTCTATACATATTGAGAAAGAAGAAGCGGGGCTAACCTACA
>CAZXBE010000288.1:0-1805 GCA_964638565.1 uncultured Chitinophagaceae bacterium | reverse complement strand
TGAGTTTCTCGTCTAGATGATAAGGAAAATGAACATTCTTTTGAATAGCATATACATATGTTAAATCTGCGAATATACCTTTATCTCTATACCCTATACCAGCACTCAACAATGTTTTATTAGCTTTTAAACTTTTATAGCTATATGGATTACCATAATAAGCAAATCCTGCACGAGCCATAATTGTATTAAATTTTAATTCACCACCCAATCGAAAATTGAGAGCGCCTTTATAGTAATCACTAATAATAGTATTTAAATCCTTATAGTATGCATCATCTCCAGAAGAGGAGAACTCACCACCTGTACGAAAAGTAGAATTATTATATCCAACATACTCCACATCAGCCGTAATGAATCCCTTTTGTTTAGTTACATCTTCTATTTCTCTAAATACATATGATCCACTCAATAAAAATCGCCAAGGTGTAATAGCCGTATAAGACGATTTTCCTTCCACCCCTCCTGTAAAAGTTGTTGATTGTGCTGATGACACTCCATTGTATCCCTCCGTATCGGTAGTCATATCAGCAGTTCGAGTATCTGTCAATCCTAACAACGAAGGAGTATGTATAGCAGCACCCACTCGAATATAGTTCACTGGCCTATAAATGATCCCTACTTTAGCATTTAACCCTACACCCCGAGTTTTTAAATTATCATGTAATGTGTAGTAGTTAAAATTATTCGTTTTATTGTTAGAAGGATCCGATTCTGTATATGTTGTATTTCTTTCATATCGAACAATGGGAACACCTACAGTAGCTCCCCAATACAACTTATCTTGATTGTTATTGGCAAAAGCAATTGCAATTTCTGTAATGCCACCACTTGTTTCAACACGATTGCTTTGCATTACAGCTATGCCATTATCAATTAAATATTTTTTTGGAAGAGCTTCTATTTGCGGTGATCCATTAAAAAAACTATCTACCAAAAGTGTACTTATGGCGAGTGATGAACCATGGGCATATGCAGGAGTATTAAGAACGCCCCTTCTATTCAAACCTTGGTCTATAGATGCAGCATATATCTCCTCCACATATTGTTCTGCGGCTGAACTATAGTTGTTTAAACCATGATAAGAAATAAGATTATTGAAATTAGCAGTTTGCGTAACAGCTATACTAAAAGCGTTGGACGATTGTGGATTAAATGGATTACGAAAACCACTTACAAAACCCATAGGACCCAAAGCAAAGCCATTTGAATAACGTTGCTCATTTATATCTCTATAATTCGATTTAGGAGCATTTATTTTCCAGCCATGTGTAAATAGAGCCTCAGAGGTTTTATAAAACCCTAATCCTGCAGGATTTACAAATGTTGCACTTATATCACCCCCCAAGGAAGTCATAGCACCGCCTATAGCCATACTTCTTGCTGTTCCATTGATGGGTTGAAAAGAATACCTCAAAGCATCTTCAACTGATTGTGCGTTTCCAGAAACGAAAAAAAACGATGCGCTAAAAAGGGATAAATATATTTTTTTCACAAATAAAAATTTTATTTTTTTGCTTTTAATTACCTTTTCTAGTTGGAACTTTAATAGGTCCATCATTCGCCTTATTGCCGTTCGCAGGAGGGTTATAGCTACGGTTGGGTGTTGCACTATTATTACTATTTGATGGAATATAACGATCGTTACTATTGTTATACATGTTTTTATACCCGCCTTTATCTCCATTATAGTTTGAATTATTATACTGGTTGTTTCTATATCCTTTTAGGGAAGATGGGCTATTACTAGGGGCATACACTGGGTACTTTTGTATTACAACAACTGGACCATGACACCATGGATC
>CAZXBE010000287.1:0-1821 GCA_964638565.1 uncultured Chitinophagaceae bacterium | reverse complement strand
GATAGTGTATTTATACACTGGATAAACAGTAAAGATGAAGATGTAGTAAAACATGAATTATATAGGGTCTCCTCTAACTCCCCCAAAGGGGGAGAAATGGAAGCTGCTGAATTGCTAAAAGCATTTACAGATAACACATCACAATATGTTGATTTCAGTGCCGAACCGGGTAAACAATACGAATACAATATTATAGCTGTAGATGAAAGTGGACTTAGAACGAGCGCTCCTATACGTTTACAAGTTCAGGTTCCAGACAATGGCACTCATTATAAAGTAAGAGCAGTAAACACGTATGTGGATGCTAAAAACTTTTTTATTGAAGTCACTTGGAATGATAACCTAAAAGAGATAGACAGTTATGAAGTCTATAAAGCAAAAAAAGGAAAGCCTATTACACTATGGAAAGTAATACGTGCAAATGAAAAAAAGCAACTTATTGATAACAATATTTCTGTAAATGAGATATATCAATATGGAGTTGTGCCTGTTATGAAAACAGGAGTGAGAGGGAAAATGATAATGACAGAAGTGAAATACTAATTGTTATGTTGAATTTTAAAATAATGCTTATGCGTAAACTTTTTTGTTGCCTATTGGTTGTATTATCTTTTACAGGGTATGCACAAACGATTAGCACACCAGGTAACCCTAATAATTTCTTACCTACGGATGATAAAATAACTTTAGAATCTACTCCTGTATTTCTTTCTTCTCGCTATTCTTGGCAGTGGGGTGCAATTAATTATAAATTTGGAGGTATAACATGGTATCTTTTTCCATCAGCATTTTTGTATAAGAGAACCATTCAAATTAATGCTAAAGATTTATTTGGTACAGATGTAATATATAAGCATGGCTGGAAAATACCCATTAGTTTAGGTACTCCTCCTTCTACTGTATGGTCTGCCAATACAATTGATCTAGAAGTTAGAATTTCTGCTCCTCATATTGTTTCTGTAACTCCTATTCAACCTCTATGTTATGGTGCAAATAATGGATCAGCTAGAATCCAATTTGATAGAGCACTTTATCCAGGAGAAGAATTAAGTATTACCTTATTTAATAAAGATAAAATGATACCTGTAGCAGGTAAAAATAATATTGAAGCATTGGATGCTGGAAACACAGTTACCTTAGATGCAAATTTAGAACCGGCAAATTATCAAATTGGACTTATTGGCAAAATGTCTTATAATGATTTGATACCAGAGTACTCAGAAGCACCTACACATACAGCTACTTTTACCATTTCTTCTCCATTGAATATAAACTTTTATGATCCTATTAAAATAAATGATGTACGTTGCTTTGGCGGTAATGATGGAGCAATATTCGCTAGAGTACGTGGCGCAAGTACAAGCTATAAGCTTGGATATAAAAATGAAAAGCAGACAAGCTTTACTTGGGTTAATTTTAATTTTGCTCCACCCTTTTTCCCTACAACAGTAATTGTATCTAATTTAGAAGCAGGTACATATACATTAAAAATAGTAGATAATAATGGTTGCTATCCCAGAGATATGCTGGGTAATGAAGTAACTAAAACCATTGTTATTAATCAACCCGCCGAACCTTTACATGTAGACTTTTCAGAAATAACCGATCCACTTGCTTATGGCAGAACAGATGGTAAAATAAAAGCTATTATAAAAGGAGGAACTCCTAAAGTTGGTGGCAAGTACAACGTTAGTTGGAAAAAACTTGACGGAACAGTATTGTCCAGCTTTACCAATACCGTTATAGGTTCAACATATCAAACAGAATTACAAAACGTAGGTGCGGGCAAATACATTCTTAATGTAACGGATAGCAATTTTA
>CAZXBE010000286.1:0-1834 GCA_964638565.1 uncultured Chitinophagaceae bacterium | reverse complement strand
GGTCCTGTGATGAATATTAATGCAAGTCATTAATTTATCAGAAAGTTCGGCTGTACTTAAATGAGCCTTTAATTGTATGGTTCGCATTCACCAAATGTACAACTATTTTATATATCTTGTTAGCGGTTTAGTATTAGAACAATTTAAAGGGAATGTGGATAAGAAAAAATCAGGACAAATAAATGTGTATGACAATAGTTTAAATAAAGAATTTTCTGCGGCTGAATTATTTATTTCGTTATTAGCAACTTCCAATACATCTAAAAAAAATAAAACAGAAATAGACCTTTTTGCTGAAAATACCAGTTCGTTTTTCAAAATGTTGGGGGAATCCAATAAGGGTGAGAGTAAGGATGTTTGGCGAAACTCCTACATTCCATTTTTTTATCAACTAGCTCAATCTCCTCATATGGAAGCGTATAGTAGATATATCACACAATCTGTTTACCCAGAATCCAAAAAATGGGTATCTAACAATGTTGCAAAGGTTAAAGCTCTAGCAAACTGGGTTAAAAACGGGGGAAAATAAATTAGGTGGTATCTAACCTTTTGAGAGATGGCTAGTTATTGTAATAAGGACTAGATAACCAAACATCACAATGCATATTGCTTTTGTGCATCCTCAAACTACATTTAGACAAATTATTTTTCTAGATGCAATTTATGAAAAAAACGATGGGCAATGGGTGCAAGTAGTAGCCCTATGTTCGTAATGAAAGCAACGCCACTAAATAAAGCATAAAAAGAAGAGAACCATTTTCCTGCATCATTTTTAATTTCTACCACAGGACCCATGCCACTTAAAATCATGGAGGCATTGTGTAGGCTATCTAGCCAACCTATATGAGCAGTGTAATGGTATCCGTATACACCTATCATTAAACAAACAAAAAGTATAAAAAGAGTAAAAAGTAAGCTTTTTGCTATTCGGCCATAAAATTTCTTTTTGGTAGCTAGTGGTTGTTTTTTGTGTTCGTACATATTATAACCCGTTGTAATATTTTATCAATGTTTTTTAAGATTGATGTACATCTCCTCCTATTCAAGTGTATAACTCATTGATCCATCTTTTTCATCTTTTAACCAAACACCTATATTTTGTAATTGATTGCGAATAATATCAGAAGTAGTAAAATCTTTTTTAGCTCGAGCTTCTTTACGCATGTTGATTAAAAGTTGTAATACGCTATCTAATTTATCATCTTTTTTTTGTTCTTCACAAAAGCCTAAAATGTCCTCCATGTATAGTTTCCATCTATTTTTCCATTCTTGTATGAAGCTTATAGGGAAAGCACTTAAAGGAATATGTTTATCTTTTATACTGTTGATAATAGGCACTAATTCAAACATGTTAGCTAAAACTTTTGCTGTACTAAAATCATCATTCATAAATACATCCATTTCTTGTAAAGAAGTTTGTATTTTATGAATAATATCATCATTCGGCAAGAGTCCTTCAACTTTGCTTAGGGTGATATTTTTTTGTAAATATTGATACGCTTCCCATAACCGTTTAAATCCTTTTTCAGATGCTTGCAATCCTTCATTACTAAAATCGAGCGTACTGGTATAGTGTGTTTGCAGTATAAAAAAACGAATGGTCATTGGGCTATATGCCTTATCTAATAAATGATGAGAACCATTAAACAATTCTGTAAGCTTTATAATATTATTATGGCTACGCCCCATTCGTTTACCATTAATGGTAATCATATTATTATGCATCCAATAGCGAACAGGTGTCTGATGATTGCAAATGGTGCTCTGTGCTATTTCACTTTCGTGATGAGGGAATTGCAAATCCATTCCACCACCATGAATGTCGAATTGTTTT
>CAZXBE010000285.1:0-1857 GCA_964638565.1 uncultured Chitinophagaceae bacterium | reverse complement strand
CGCTCGGCCAATCGCTCTTCTGGCACAGCAGTTGTTTTTTATGACTATGTAGGCTTTCGTTTAGCTAAAACCATGTAATTTTTTTTACCCTTTTACTCTATAAATAAGTGCCCGCTTATAAGCGGGCACTTATGGTTTTAGTGCTTTTACCCCAGCTCAGCAATTGAGGCTATAGTTAAAAAACATACCTCATATTCAAATACTTTCTAAAAAATAGTATAATAAGATAAAGTCTGAAGTGGTTATATTTTCATTAGCCCTCTTTCATAATTAGAATTTTAATTTTACCTGAATGCAATAAGGATAAAGATTTTAAAAGAGAAAGTATTAAACTTGCCTTATGCGATGGCAAGTTATTAAGAAATTAAATCCAGAGCAGTTTAAGCGTTTGGTAGGTGTAAAACCAAACACGTTTAGTACTATGGTAGCAGAAGCTAAGCGAATAGGAGCTTTGGAGGGTAAAACACAAAAGGGTAAAAGAAGAGGCCCTAAAGAAAAAATGCATTGGTATGATAAGGTACTAATGCTGTTGATGTATTATCGAGAATACCGCACCTTTGCTCATATTGCAGCGACGTATAATATCAGTGAAGCTCAATGTTGTGGTATCATTACTACTTTAGAGAAATGCTTAATTAAAAGCAAGTTATTCCATCTGCCAGGCAAGAAAAAATTAAATGATAGCGATACAAAATGGGAGATAGTAGTGGTAGATGTGAGTGAGCATTCTATAGAAAGACCTAAAAAAAACAACGCAGCTAGTACTCAGGGAAAAAGAAAAAACATACCTTAAAAAGCCAAGTAGTAGTGGATAAAAAAACAGGAAGGATTATTTGTACTAAAGTAAGCAAAGGTAGAAGGCACGATTTTCACCTCTTTAAACAAAGCAAGCTGACTATACAAGAAGATACCATAGTGTTAGCTGATAGTGGCTATCAAGGCATACAAAAGATCCATCCCAAGTCTCAAGTACCAAAGCGCAACAGTAAAAAGAAGTCATTAAGTAAAGTAGACAAAAAATCAAAATAGCATGATCAATACCAATAGGGTAATAGTAGAAAATACTATACGAAAAATCAAAACCTTTAAACTTATGGCAGAAAAATATAGAAACAGAAGAAAACGATTTACGCTCAGACTCAATTTAATTACTGCCATCATTAACTTTGAATTATGAAAGAGGGCTAATTTACAGACGATAATGCAGCTCAAAAAGCAGTTTATTTGGCCATTATGAATATTGAAAAAAAATGGAATCAGCCTATCCAGAATTGGGAGCTGGTCCTTCATCAATTCTTAACTATCTTTGACAAAAGATGCCTGCTTTAATAACACTTACTAAAATCCTATTTACTCAAAGTATTTTACAGCCTCTAGCAACAATAGCATTTATTGTTCTTCGTTCTTTTTAAAAATACTTTGCACATAAAAAAGCATAACTATGTTGTACTTACCTACGAATAAATATCTTTTTTATGACCAGCGCTAGGCCTATTAGTTAGCTGTTATATGAGTAATTGAAACTAATCATCTTTTTATTTTTTTAAAAATATTACTCTTTCATTAAAAATCTATTAATTTAGCGGCGGCATTTAATAATAAATGCTACATGTATATTTAACTAAAAATAAAACTATTTAATTATGAGGAGACGATTTACACACTTATTCATTATTTTTTACTTACTACTGTCACATGCTGTTCGTGGCCAAGTTATTAGTGGGATGGTAACTTTTGGGGAGACTCCGTTGCAAGGAGCTTCTGTAAGCATTGGCGGACAGAAAGGCGAGCTAACAGACCAAAATGGCAAATATAGCCTTGCATTAAAACCGGGTAATTATTCTATCAACTTTACGT
>CAZXBE010000284.1:0-1873 GCA_964638565.1 uncultured Chitinophagaceae bacterium | reverse complement strand
CCTTTCTGCGTCATATCGCTTAACAACTCTAATATGGCGGCCCTTTTACCAGATTTAAGTGCTTTAAAAGCTTCTGTATGAGAAAAACAAACCTGGTTTTTTTCATTAAAATAGGTAAGTAATTTACCTGATAATGGGGTAATACTTTTATATTTTATATCCATTTAATCAGATTATTTCTGATTTCAAAGATATGAAATATAATTAAAATATAGAAAACTAAACTAAAAGCTAATACCATTAAAGATTCTTATGAAATAAGCTTCTATCCATTTAAATGCATACTATTAGGTGATTAGATTATAATTAAGCAAAAGCATTTTGTACTTGTTTTAATCTTTGATGTTGCCTTTCTTTCTCTCCAATAGCATAATGAGTCGCTGTAGTTTTTGTACTGGTATGGCTGTTATGTGCTGCGGCATCCTCAAGCCCTAATAAAGCCGTAGTTTCATCCGTATTTAAATGCTTTAAAGAATAAAAATCAGCTTCAATACCCAGCTTATCTTTTACATATTTTTTCCATCTTCTACCAATTTGATCTGGCCGTATAGGCTTATCATTGGGCTTCAAAAATTTCCCAAATAAATATTGACCATTGTTACATTCTTGTATAACTTCCTTCCAAAGAGGAAGAGCTACATCTTTTATAGTACGCATTACCCATCTAAACTGAACGCCTTTTTTAACCAAGCATTTATATTGCTGTTTTTCTAGATTCACGTCTTCTTTTTTTAAGGCCATCAATTCTGTTTCCCTACCTCCACTATGAAAAAAAATATGCATGAATCTCCAAAAAGTATAGCGCTTTTCTCGGAGATATTTATCTATCTTAATTCTTTCTTCTTGCGTAAGGGTTAACCGAATATTTTTCGTTTCCTTCATTTTATCAATATCATGAAGCGGATTATTGTCTACTGCTTGTAATCGAACTAATTCTTTATAGATTCTTTTTAGATAGGCTCTATATTTATTATGACGATGAGCACTCCATCTAGGATTGTTTCTACCACATTGTTCCAATATGATGGCAATATGTTTTCTACTGATTTTTGATATAGAAGTACCAATATAGCGAAGTTGTATAGCAGCTTTTTCTACTCCTCTTACTACACTTTTCATATCAATAAGCGTTCCGTTTACTGCTTTCACTCGTTTAAGGCCTTCTTTTAATGCATCTATAAAAAGGGTAGAAGGTGGAATTTCATGAACGATTGCTTGTTCGTCAATAACATCATAGTGACTATCAGTGATAGGATTATAGCCACCTTCTTTTAATAGAGATAATTCATTAGCTAACACTTTTCTTACAGCATCTTGCCGTTCTACAAGTGTTTTATATCTATTGATACCCGCTTTAATAATACATCTTTTTCCATATTTATATTCCTCTAAATGTTTAAAAGCAGGATCATAAAAATAGTAACGTATATACCAATTCTTTTTGAGGGAGGCCGTAGGTTTTTCCCAATTTTTAGGGTAAACAGCCAGGTCGCTCATACGGCAACCATTAGGAAGATCTATCATAATCTATAGTTTTTAGACACTTTTTTGGACACTTTTTGTAAAAACTACAGAGTAAGGATTTTTGATAGAAAGCTGAAAGCCAATGTAAAAAAGACTTTCAGCTTTGTTGCCCGACCAGGATTCGAACCTAGACAAACAGAATCAAAATCTGTCGTACTACCATTATACTATCGGGCAATAAGAACGGTCTGCAAAAGTAGCATAAAGAAATTATTGAACCCAAAAGTTTTTTCTATGATTTTTTTTGCGTTTTTTAATGATAAAAATTGTACACATATTTATAGAAACAAATAAAGGTTATGTTATAAAATGTATGATGGGTTAAAATTTCTGTGATAAATAAATAGTT
>CAZXBE010000283.1:0-1877 GCA_964638565.1 uncultured Chitinophagaceae bacterium | reverse complement strand
GCAACCTCTGCTATTGATATATATTCACCAATAAATGACCCGTCTGTTTTATTCAATACCACTATTGGTTTATATACTCTTTTAGATACATCATTTGTAATCACTTTGTCTCCAGCCATATCTGAATTATATCCATAATCTGGATTTATTGAATTAAACTTTAATATATAAAAATCTTCTCTTTCAAAGAGTTCTGAACTTTTATTTACAATAATCTCCTCAATTATAAAAAATTTGAATAAATCTTTCCCATACTTATTCCATGCAAACTGAAGATGTTTATTAATATGAACGTTATTATTCAAATTTCTTTTATGGTCCATCCATCTTCTTGAGATGTTCATGCTACTACCAATATACTTTTTATTGTTTTCTAAATTCAGAATGCAGTAAATTCCTGATTTTCTTGCCATAATTTTATTTAATTTTAATTTATGTAAATGTAATACAATTACTTTTCAAAATTTTTTTTAAAAAAAATGTACAAAAGCGTCATCTAACCCTGAGTGATACCCCCACTAAGTTTTGAGATTGGGCTATAGGCCCAGTTCATTATCCAGCATTTATGCGTTTTTTTCTGGATAATTAATACAAACGCTTCGCTAACTCTATGCGCAACTGGACTATGTAGGTAAATCCCAAGTGGTAATGCTACATATTCATACTCAAGACTTGCATTGCATGTCTAACGTTAGGTATTGCACTTTGTGCCAAGATAACACGTTAGTAATATGCAATGATAATGCACTGAAATCCTAGAGTGGATTGCAATGAGTATTACTACAGAGTTTAAGCTGTAGTAATTTTTGTTTCGTTCTTTTTTACTAACTTAAAACTTTTTATCATGAAAGTATCTGTTATTTCTTGCAATCCTTCTAATGAAGGAAAGACTTTTGTTGCTAAAATTCAAGGCAACAAAGTTGTTAATGTATTAGGTGTCAACAAGACATCCTCAATAACATACTACATATCATTACCTGAACAGGTAACTGTAGGTGCTGAGTTTGATTTGAATCTAAATGATTTCAATATTGTTGAGCACCCATTTGAACATCCTGAATCTGGTGAAACCATTCAATTGAAATGGTTGCATATTAAGTAATATACATATCACATCATGTAGAAATGCATGGTGTGATTGTTTTTATTATCCTTCACTAACTCACACTCAGACTTGTCAAATAATGTTACACCTATATATATATAGGTATAAGATTGTTTAACTAAAACTTAATACTATGAGTGTAATTTATAATGGTGTAATCATTCCTATTGAAGATTACATTGAAATGGACAGAGACTAAAACTCTTTTGAGAGATATACATATTATATATGTAGTTAGTCTTAACAATCTCCTCAGTTCTTTTAAATAAATTAGGGTTTTATTTAAATGTTAGCGTTTAATCTGGGGAGATTGTTTAATTATTGAGATGGTGATGATGTGTATGTGTAGCTATCCCAAACCCAATCATATTACCAAAATTAATCCTATTATTCCTATAGGAATTATAGTACAATTTATAGCTAATTATTAAAAACTAAAACAATAAAATTATGAAAGCTGTTTATTACAAAATAGTAGATAAATCTACTAAAGAAGTTCTTGACTCGGGTATAATATCTCATCCAGAACAAACAATATATCCTGGGCAAAATTATCAAGATAAAGATTACAAGTTAGCTTTTGAATGTGAAGCTTGTAGTTTCTATCAAAATAATGGATATACTAAAGAAGCAGAAATTGAGCTTATTGGGTTTGAAGTTAGTGAAGAATACATATTCATTAATAAAACAAAATCTGCTTGGTAAATATATTGGAGTGTAATTAATTAATAATAAACTAATTATACTCCAATGTAATTTTAATAGCTAATTA
>CAZXBE010000282.1:0-1881 GCA_964638565.1 uncultured Chitinophagaceae bacterium | reverse complement strand
AATCCACACTCCACCTATTGCAGTACCATGTCCATTTAAAAATTCCGTAGTGGAATGAATCACAAAGTCAACATTATATTTACATGGCTGTTGTAAATAAGGTGTAGCGAAAGTATTATCGCAGGCTACTAATATATTATGTTGATGAGCCAATTGTGTTAAAGCACCAATATCAACACACTGCATGGTTGGATTGGCAGGTGTTTCAATGTATAGCATTCGAATATTAGGATTGTGTTTAAAAGCTGCTGCTGCTTTATTAAGATCTCGTAAATCTTCTATAATAGCCTTAATATTAAAGCGTGGCAATATCTTATCTATTAGTTCTTGTGTGCCTCCATATAAAGAGTAATGGGAAAGGATAGCATCTCCTGTTTTTAAAGTAGATAATATCATGGTGCTTAAAGCGGCCATTCCAGAAGCGTGTAATATTCCTTTTAATAATAAAGGTTTTTCATCTGCATCTGTTAAACTAAATGCTTCTAATGCAGCAATTTTATCTGCGGCCTCGCTTAGATTAGGATTTCCCCAACGACTATAGATATAGCCATCTTCTTCTCCTGCAAAGCACTGCATACCTTGTTCTGCTGTATCAAAATAGTATGTGCTGCTAGCATATATAGGAGTAAGGTGTGCATGGGTAGGGTCTTTTTTATGACCAGCATGTATAGCAGCGGAGCTGAAGCCTTTATATTTTTTAGACATGAAAAGAATGTAGCGTTAAGAGTTATGAATGAAATTAGCCTATAGCTTATCAGCTAATAATGCCAACAATATAATGGGCAAATATATATAACTGCTAAACATTACTTGCCGTGCGGCTTTTACATCCATTTGTATATATAATCTTACACATTGTATAACCATAAATATATTGGCTGCTAATACAATCCACATACTTGTATATCCGCTTATGTGTTGTGTATAAGGCAATAATCCAATAGGAATCATTACCAGTGCATACATTACAGCTTGTAGTGCTGTAAATTTGGTAGGCCCTTGTGTAGAAGGGAGTAATTTAAATCCTGCTTTAGTATAGTCTGCATGTGCAACCCATGCAATAGCCCAAAAATGTGGAAATTGCCACAAAAATTGAATTAAGAACATTATCCACCCGCCTGTAGACCAATCATTTGTAGCAGCTACCCAACCAATTAAGCAAGGTAAAGCACCAGGTATAGCGCCTACTAATACAGCAATGGCATTTACTTTTTTTAGCGGAGTATAAATAAATCCATATAGAAATAAACTTAGAAGTGATATTGTTGCAGATTTAAAATTGAAAAAATATGCCATCAAAAAAACACCTATTGCTCCAGTTATAATAGCAAAAATATACCCTTGGTTCACAGTCATTCTACCACTGGCAACAGGTCGTTTACTGGTGCGTTTCATCATAGCATCAGTATCTTTTTCTACTATTTGATTGATGGCATTGGCGCTTCCTGTAACCAGCATACCTGCTATAAAAAGTATGATAACCATCCATAGTGTATCTATATTTCCCACCAATACATTGGGCGCTAATAAATAGCATATTACGCAAGAAAAAACAACTGTGAAGCTGAGGGTAAATTTTGTCAGTAAAAAATAATCTTTTGCTTTCTCAGCAAATGTTAATGAGGTAGAAGAATGTAATGATTTGTTGATTTGAGGAGGCATTGTGATTGTTCAATAAGTGAAAACTACACCTGAATTTAATTGGTGCAAATATATAATGTAACGTGCATTTTACGTTAATTGTGCGTTATGAAGTTTTTGTGTGTTGATTCGTTTTCTCACATAATAGAACTCTTTTATAATTCAGCCCACAATGACGTAATATTAAAGTGAATAAATAAACAGCCCAATAATTTGATAGTAGATCTTTTAGTATTAACT
>CAZXBE010000281.1:0-1889 GCA_964638565.1 uncultured Chitinophagaceae bacterium | reverse complement strand
TAACGATATTTTAGATTATTGCTATAATTTCCTGAAGACAAAAAGAAAACCAAGCCGTTTAAAAGAGATACCATTTGTTTTGATTTAGACTCAGCATTATTCCCATTTGATAAACGTTTTTTAGTATATTATGATCCTACCACGCCAGAGGGATATTTATCTTATATAGCACTTGCTGGCAATTTAGAAATGAATGATGATGCTGGCAGATTTGGAGCAATTAATAATCCTCTTAAGGATGCTTCTAGCTTTGCTCGTAAAAGAATTGAACAATTTAAGGATGATCATACTGGAATATTCCCTATTACTATACCTGATAGTTGTAACTATTTTCTCTTTGAAACTTTTATACCTGCTTTCTCCAACAAACTGGTAAAAATAAAAGCCCCCAAAAAGCCACCTTATCGTTGGATAGAAATAGAGTTTTACACAAACAATAGAAAATACAGTAAGGATAGTACCGAATACGGTAGAACCTTTGTAAAAGTTCATTATAGGTTCAACAACGATTTGCGTTCTATAAAAGAATGGTATCCTACTATTACAAAACTTACACCTAAAGAAGTAGGTGCTATAAGTGATAACCCAATAGAAAAGAAATTCTTAGAAAATATTATTTATAAAATACCCAAAGACTTTTAGGCTTTTTATGTTTATAAAATATTCTTTATATATACTGTTTCTGTTATGCTTTTATAATAGTGTGAAAGCTCAGGAAATATCTCTAGAGAAAGTTGATACAATAAAGTTTAAGCCTATTCCTTCATTTTCTTTAGAAAAGATTATTACATCAAGTAAAAAAGCAGAATGGAGTATTGTATATGGGCATTCACCTATAACTGAAAACACACATGATAGTGTTACAAAACAGAACTTTTATAAACGTATCGATATACTGCAAAAGACCAATAAAGAAAAGGCTAAATTACTCGAAGAGCGTTGTGAAGCTGAGTGTTCTATACAATATGTTAATTGTAGAGAAAAGAAAATATTAGATGCCAAACAAGAAAAATATTGTGACTCTTTAAAAAAGAGTTGTCAAGAATCTTGTGATAGTAAAGTTTCAAATGCAGAAGATAAAAGTGATGCTTCAATTAAAGAATTGGTTGATAAGTTTAATTATGAAACAAAGTATTTAATTGATAAGGTAATACAGGCAACTTCAAAAAATCTAATAAGATTCATGCCTAAAACTCTCGATCTACGTAAATATAAAAGTCAATGGCTATGGTGCCCTCCAAGTGCATGTGGCAGCTTTATTATTTATGAAATAAGTGGCCAATATGGGGTTATTAATTCCTTTGAAAAACTTAAAGCTTTTATAGCTCCAGTAGATAATCTTTATGATGCTTTATTCTTAGCTGGGAATGCTGGATTTGGGAATAGCGGTGGTATTAAAAATACTTTTGAAAAAGCGAGCTATTATAAAACAAATACGGACTATTATTTCATGATGGAACTTAAGTTAAATGATTCACCAATTGAAATTTATAAATGCTTGATAAAAGTTAACAAAGAAGGTGAGGTGAAAATGATTTCAAAAATATTATTAAAATCAGAGAATATAGCTATATAATATTTAATGAAATAGTATAAAACTATAAACCAATAAATATGAGAAAAATATCAACGATATTATTAGTGGTTATTACTCTAACAGCCTGCAGCAAAAAAGATAGTAATCCTATCCAACCACCTCGCAATCCACCACCAGTGCCTATTGTACTCCCTGATACTGTTTTGTATATCGGTGCTAACAATGGAATGTATGCTATTAATGCTAATACAGGAAAATTAGCATGGAAAGCCCAAGATGGTTTTCGTTTTGAAGGATCTCCATTTATTTATAATGATGTTATATACATAAGTTCTAACTATAATCAATTCTT
>CAZXBE010000280.1:0-1895 GCA_964638565.1 uncultured Chitinophagaceae bacterium | reverse complement strand
TAGTAAATATGTTTTCCCAGACCGGTTTAAAACAGGAAAGAAAGAACATGAAAACCGCTTTTTCTCTCCGGTAATGCATTATAACATAGATCAATTTAAAGCTATCACGGGAATAGCTCCTCAGATGATTTGTATCATACCGGAAAATATTAGCAATACCTCTAATACGGAAGCCATTAACACATTTAACCCTAAACTAGCTTACTATAAAGGTAATGTTACAGGCGCAGGTGGATGGAAATTTGATGGTACCAATCTAACCACTTATCCCTTTTTATTTGCGGTTAACTATGGAACAGGTGGAGAAAATGATCCGGTGCTTTCTTATAGTGATGAGCGTATTGGTGAAGGGGCTAACATTAAAATTGTTTTTGGACTACTCAAACGCTTTTTCTGGCAACGGCTGGCTATTATGCGTAATGGCCAGTATTATAGTACTTACTTTAGATTAAATAACTATGATATTACCAACTGGTTTCATAGAGAACATATCATTTGTAAAGGCCAGAAATGGGAGCTAGTTAAAATAAGTAACTATAAACCACTAGAACAACAATCTACACTGTGTGAACTTCGTAAATGGTCACCTATAAGTGCTAAAGATAATGAAGCGACCTATCCTACAACACAAGGTATTATAGATGGCAGTGTAACAGCTAACAATTTTGATATTAAATATGTACCCTTAAAATGCTTAACCACAGATATACCTATATAGGCTAAAGCTTTAACTGCTTTAAACCTTTTACCCTATAAAAAACACCTATGGCTGATAATAACACCATTACCAAAATCTATGATATACGACTGCTCGGTGCAGAGGATGCCGTTAAACGTCTAGCTTCTATTAATGATTCTTTTTATAAGATTTTACAAATTAAAAAAGAACTAAGCCGACAGACTGCTACCATAGAAGATAGTGCAGAGTTACAAGAATTAAAACAAAAACTGGAAGCGGTAACCGCTGAAGAGCTTAAGCTAAAGATTGCTCGTAAGGAAGCCACGAATGAACTGAAAGCTTATGAAGTAGAAAAGCAAAAAGAGATCAACAATAGTAAGCTATCAGCGCAGCAAAACACTACGCTTCAAGGAAGTTATAACGCACTCTATGCCAGGTATAAGGAGTTGAATAAAGAGCTGCGTGCTACACCGACGAATGCTCCCCAGTTTCAGAGCCTGCAGGCTGAGGTAAAAAATCTTAAAACGCAAGTAGACGATTTTAATCGCTCTTTTAGTGCAAGTAGTAAACCGAGTGTGCTCGCAGAAATGATAAATGTCCTAAAGATATTTATTTATTTTATAGTGATAGCTGTAAAATGGCTGTTCTTTTATATGAAATAACTTAGTACGAACTCTTACCTTCTTTCGAGCTTTTCTCCAATTTTAACTCAAGGTTTGTAGAATAAACAATATTAGTATTACGGTAGGTTTCATACATCTGCTCTAATCTATTAATAGCCAACTAATATAAACAATGAAATAGGTATGGATCAAGAAAATATCAATATTGAATATGAAATTCTTACACAAGAAATTTATAGGTGCTTATTAAATGCAGAGGGTTTTGAAAATATTGAAGTAAAGCACAATATAAAACTTTTAGGCAAGTCTGGTTGTAATCACCAAATAGATGTCTACTGGGAATTTATACTTGCTGGAGAAACTCACAAAGTTGCTATTGAGTGCAAAAACTACACAAAGGAAGTATCGATTGCAAAAGTTCGTGACTTTTTTGGAGTCATTTATGATATAGGTAATATAAAAGGAATTTTTGTTACAAAGAAAGGATTTCAAAGTGGAGCTAAAAGCTTTGCTGATTATTATGGAATAAGCCTAAAGGAACTAAGAGAACCGCAGGCACAGGATTGGGAAGGCAGATTAAAAACAATTAAAGT
>CAZXBE010000279.1:0-1901 GCA_964638565.1 uncultured Chitinophagaceae bacterium | reverse complement strand
GTCCTAAAAGTCTAATATTATTAAGCTGAATTTATTTTCGGAATAACAAAATCAAAACTTTTAGAAATCCTCTTTTTTATTTTTAACCCAAAAAAGGTAAAAATTATAATCTAAATTAGTATTATATATAAGTAAGTTTTGTTTTTCACACAACTATACTATATATAATACATAATAAAATTATATGTTTTATATAACAAAGTTTAGTTTAAAAGTAAACAATATAATGTATAAAAATAAATAGTATTACTATTTATACTTAATATAGTTGTGCAAATAACCAAACTAAGTTGTGTTTTACACTAAACTATATTATACATTATAATTACAAATTATATTTTTTATATTTGCAAAAACCATTGCACAACAAAGATGATTGACAACCAAAAACGCTATCAGAAAAAAAGGGACGACGACCCTAAACACCTGGGCAACTACATAAAATGGCACCTGGAGAGCAACAAAATAAAGAAAAAAAGCGTCTCAGATTTTTTAAACGTGCAAGCCATTACCCTAAACCGCTACTTTAAACAAAGCAGTTTTCAGTTTAGTATTTTGTGGCGCATTAGCTTAGCGGTAAAGCACAACTTTTTAATGCAACTGGGCGAAGAGCTAAACATACCCTATGAAACCAAAGCCGAAAAGGAACTGAAAACACAGCTAGAAAACCTGCAACAAGAAAACCGAGATTTAAAAAGAGATAATGAGTTGTTGAGGGATATTTTGAAGAGATAGAGAAATGAAACCTACTAAGAATAACTTTTTTTGTTTAGATAGTAACAAAACTAAAATGCGTTTTGAAACCGAAAAAAAAGCACTAAATTTTATAAAATTTAATAGTCACGAAATAGAAAAAGAAACAGGAAAAGCACCCACAAGATGCTATTTTTGCATTGCTTGCAACAGCTATCATGTAACATCAAACAAAATAGACTATAAAATAAAATCTAAAACCGAGCACATTTTAGAACAATATAACAAAGACATCAACAAAAAAACATACAAAGAAATTCAAAAACAACAACAACTAGAACAAGAGCAACAACAACTTAAAGAACTATTACTAGAAATTCACCAAGACATTAAAAAACTAAGACATCTTAAAACTTTTCCAGAGGTAATTTTAGACGCTATTGCAAAAATTGAAGCAAAAATAAACCAAGCAAAAAATTTAAAACCAATAAAAGGAAGCGTAAGAAAGATAAAAAATATACAAATAACCCTAAAACAATTTATTCAAAGAAATTTGCCTTAAATTTGAAAGCATTTTTTTTAGTCCTAATAATTTTATTACAATGATGGCAAATAACACCACTTATAAATTAGAAGAACATATAAACGACTGGGTGAAAGCCCAATTCAAAAAACTAAATTTAAAAAATCAAACCGATTATTATACCGAATCGGCTATTCCTGATTTTTTGAAAGAAGCCTTGCGTGGCAGAGCCAAAACTGAAAACAAAACCAATTTTGGTAAACCCGATTTTTCTATTACTAAATACAAAGTCCCTGTAGTGATAGAAAATAAATTGGGTACAGCAAAACTGGTAGCCGAAACCAAAGACGGGGTAAAGTTTGATGAAAAATCCATTAGCGGTTTTGCCGTAAATGGGGCGTTGCACTACGCCACTGGTATGATAGCCTCGGGCAAGTATCACGAAGTCATCGCCATAGGTATAGCAGGAGATAGTGAAGATACCATTACCCTAAAAGTGTATTATGTTTATGGCAGTGGCGATAAGGCTTTTAAACTTTTAGATGAAGTAAAAACGCTTCACTTCTTAGAAAACGAAAAAACATTCGAACTCTTTTATAAAGAAGCAGTACTTACCGAAGAAGAAAAATACGATATTTTAATTCGCTCACAAGCCGAGCTAAAAAGACAAGCTAAAGCCCTTAAT
>CAZXBE010000278.1:0-1910 GCA_964638565.1 uncultured Chitinophagaceae bacterium | reverse complement strand
AAAACGGTTTACTAAAACAGATCCTTTTAATACAAAAAGGGCTAGAAGAAGTATTGCTGAAAAGTTGATACAAGAAAAAAAATATTGTTTTGAGATATCACTTGTTTAAATGTAGTAGTATTATGATGAATCAATTGTAATACCAAGTGCTATTTTTTGATATATTGCATTCGTAATGTCCCTTTTATAACATACAACTCTTAGCTTACTATCATGCCTACAAAGTACAAGCGCATTTTACTCAAACTTTCAGGAGAGGCCCTAATGGGCGATAAAACATTTGGTATAGATCATTTAGTGGTGGCGCAATATGCTCAAGAAATTAAAACAATTGTTGACTTAGGAGTTCAGGTAGCTGTTGTCATTGGTGGAGGCAATATATATCGAGGTATGAATGAGCAAGAGACGGGCATTGAGAGAGCACAAGGTGATTATATGGGTATGCTGGCTACTGTAATTAATGGTATGGCATTGCAAGCAGGATTGGAAAAATTAGGTGTTTATACGCGCTTACTTACGGCTATTAAAATGGAACAAATTGCTGAATCGTATATTAGACGTAGAGCTATTCGGCATTTAGAAAAAAATCGTGTTGTTATTTTTGGAGCAGGAACAGGTAATCCTTATTTCACTACAGATACAGCAGGTTCATTAAGGGCTATAGAAATAAAAGCAGAAGTTATCTTAAAAGGAACTCGGGTAGATGGCATATATACGGCCGATCCAGAAAAAGATAAAACAGCTACTCGATATCAACATATTTCTTTTACAGATGTTATTTCAAAAAATCTTAAAATAATGGATATGACAGCATTTACGCTTTGTCAAGAAAACAATTTGCCCATTATTGTTTTTGATATGAATAAGCTTGGTAATTTATTGAAAGCTATATCTCAAGAAAATATTGGAACCCTTGTAAATTAATATTATTGATAAATCTTACCTTCACCCCCATAAAACCATAAATTAAATTGTATATGACCAACACTATCAATCGAGTTAAAGGACTAATTGTATCTCCAAAAACCGAATGGGACAAAATTGCCACAGAACAACCTCAGCCGGTATCTTTAGCAACTACATATGCACTGCCGTTGCTATTAATTGGAACAATAGCTTGTTTTATTTCTTTTGGTGTTATTGGTTTGCATGGATTTAGAAGTATAAATTTTGGCTTTCGTTTTGGATTAATGCATGCGTTATCAACTGGCTTAGCCATGGCTGCTACTGCTTTTGGTATCGATATGTTAGCGCCTAGTTTTCAGTCGCAGAAAAATATGGTAAGTTCTACCCAGCTTGCTGTTTATTCTTTTACCCCATTGTTAATTGTATCTGTGTTGTATATTATACCTAGTGATACAATTCGTTTACTTGTAAAAATAGCCGGCTTTTACGGATTGTATCTTATGTATGAAGGATTCCCTAAATTAAAAACAGTTCCGGAAGATAAAAAAATGACTTATATGTTTGCTTCTATAGGTATTGCAGTTGGATCATACGCTATATTAGACTTAATTATATATGAGATTTTAAAGCCTACATTGAGCGATATCATTTCTGCTTATATACCAGGGTAAATATAATTCAACCAAAAAAAATAAAGGCGTGTGTATTTGCGTACAGGGCCTTTTTTTAATACCCTAACTATTTAGTAGGTTTCTAGTGTAACCTATCAACATCCGTCTATCATCATACATATTGAAAAACCTATTCTCTACGTTTTCCTTGCGTATCTAGAGGACTTTTCGGTAAATGTTAGCTAAACCGCTGATAGTTGTTTATTATTAATATTTTGTGTTGGACAAAAAATGGAAGTATACTCCCTACATGTACTCGATTACCAAGAGCAAACACCTAATACTAAACCGCTAACAAGATGTATATGTTATCGAATTAAAATTACATAAGGA
>CAZXBE010000277.1:0-1913 GCA_964638565.1 uncultured Chitinophagaceae bacterium | reverse complement strand
GCTATACTTTTTTCATCACTTTTACTTTTGTCGCTATACATCGGTATAACGACAACAAAACTACAAGAAACATAAGAAAAAAACACCAAAAAAAATTAACAAAAATAATAATTTATAAAAAGTAAAAAAAAAAAATAAATTAAAATTTCAAAATAACAATAATAACTAAAAAATACAAACTTAAAATAAAAATAGTTTAAAAAAAAAACTATACTATTTTAAATGTGTTTTGCAATTATATCTAGAATTTTATTTGCATATTGATTAAATGGACCTAATTTTTTTGAAAAAGTTCTTGCTGCATTAATATCTTCATATTCTAATGATTTAAATATTATTAAAAAAGTTATGTAAATAATTGGACATACAATTAATCCTAAAATTAATCCAACAGTAGTATAACCTATAATATGTTGGATAAGAATTATTGGTAAACCCATTATAATACTGGAAAGTATAATTTTAATAAAAAAGTTTACAGGTGCTTTAGTTTTAGTAATATGAAATGTGATTATTAACATAGGTATCATCATTGCAATAGATGCTATAGTGATTGCCCATGCTGCTCCTACAATACCAAAAGCCGGAATAAAATATAAACCTAGAGCAACTGTTATAACCGTACCAAATATAAGAACATACATAGGAACTCTAGGATTACCTATACCCTGAACAATACTAGAAGATATTGTAAACATTGAATAAAAAGTCATCCCAATAACAAGCACTGCAAGAGCAGGAGCACCCGCCATATAAGCAGAATTAGTGAAATAAACTAAACCCATAATTTCTTTAGAATATAACGCTATGCCTACACACATGGGAACAACAAAAACCATACCATAACGATAAACATTAGTAACATATTTTTCTAATAAAACTTTGTTATGCAAACTATGAGCCTCAGAAACCGCTGGTAAAATAGTTGTAGCAAGGGAACTAGAAATAATTAAAGGTAAACGTCCAATGGGATCAGTTGCAGTATAATAACCAATCAAAGTTAAAGAAAGAAAATAACCCATAAGAATAGTACAAGCACTATAAATAGCCATCTCAGCTAAAGCTGCAACAGTAACTGGAATACTGAAACTAACTAGACTAAAAGCTAATTCTAACTCTTGTTTTCGTGTGAAAACAAAAGAAGAATCTGGTTTATGAATATATTTACCCATATATTTTTTAAAAATAATAAAAGCAGATAAAGCAGATAAAGCAAAACCAATAGCACTCCCAACAACAGCACCAAAAGCAGATAAACCAACCATAACAAGTGCAACAGCACAAAGAATCATAAACAGTTGCTCAATAGCACGAGTATATAAAATATACTCCATTTTATAAACACCTTGAAAAGCCCCTCTAAAAGCTCCAACAATAACACTGAAAGGAGTAATAAGACCAACAGCTTGAAGAGCAAGTAAAGCTTCAGGTTTATGATAATAACCTGCCAACCATGGTGCAACAAAAAAAACCATTAAGATACCCATAAGAATACCTAAAAAAACCATAATCTTCAAAGCAGTATATACCGTCTGATAAGCCATATCCTCTTTATCTAAAGCATTATATTCAGACACATATTTAGCTATAGCTGGTGGCAAACCACCTGCAGAAAGTATCTGAAAAATCCCTTGAAAAGGCATAGTAATACCTAAAACACCATTTCCAGCAGGACCTAAAAGTGTAGCCATTAAAAAGCGGTAAATATATCCCCCAATACGAAAGATAATATTACCAATGAAAATTATAATACTACCTCTAGCTAGTTTAGATGCCATTAAAAAATCAACTCTCTAAAAAAAAACAATTAATATAATCATTATCTTTTTTTTTTCGTTAATATAACTATCCATTGAAAAAAAAAAATAAGAATTAATAAAATAAATTTAACAAAAATAATTTTTCACACATTA
>CAZXBE010000276.1:0-1918 GCA_964638565.1 uncultured Chitinophagaceae bacterium | reverse complement strand
CTGCGATGGGTGAATAGAAAAAGGAATGCTTACTACAGCCTAGAAGAATGGCAAATGATTAACCGCTTTGTAGATTTCTGGAAAAGTTGTAAGCCAGCGTTATTAGCCATAGAGCTCAATATGATTAGCGAAAAGTTTCTACTGGGTGGGACCCTAGATATTATCTGCTATATCAATAATGAACTATGGATCATTGATACTAAAACCAGCAATCAGGTGCACGACAGCCATGCCCTACAACTTGCAGCTTATGCCATGATGTGGAATGATACTCATGAAGAACAAGTACAGCGTATAGGTGTGATGCATTTAAAAGCATTGAGTAAAGGAAAAGATAAAACGGGTAAAAAAATACAAGGTGAAGGCTGGAAGCTCCATGAATTTGAAGAACCACTAAGTAGTCTTTGGGAAACTTTTTGTGATTTGCGTCGTATATGGGATAGACAACATCCAAACTACAAACCTAAAAATATAAGTCTGCCAGATCACTTAAAACTAAAAGCATGATTACACTTAGACCTTATCAAATAAATATTGCAAATAGAGCATGCTTTTTATTAAAAGAGTACAAAATTGCTTATCTATCCATGGAAGTTAGAACAGGCAAAACATTAACTGCCTTGCAAGCAGCAGAGCAATATAAAGCAAAACATATTTTATTTCTTACTAAGAAAAAAGCCATTAGCAGTATAGAAAAAGATTACGAAGAGTTATCTCCTTATTTTAATATAGATATTACTAATTATGAAAGGCTACATTATATAGAACCTAATAAATATGATTTAATTATTTGTGATGAAGCACATGTACTTGGACAATTTCCGCAGGCTTCTAATCGAGCTATACAACTAAAAGCAATAGCAGAAAATAAACCCATTATTTTCCTTAGCGGTACACCGTCACCAGAAAGTTACAGCCAACTCTATCATCAGTTTTGGGTTTCTAGTTATTCCCCTTTTGTAGCATACAACAACTTTTATAGTTGGGCAAAAGAATTTGTGCGCAAAAAGAAAAAATATTTCTACAATAGAGAAGTAATCGATTATAGTGATGCCTGTATAGATGAAATTCATTTGTTGACGGGACATCTTTTTATTAGTTATTCGCAAGCAGATGCAGGTTTTATAGAAGAAGTAAAAGAAAGTATACTGAAAGTGCCTATGCAATCATCTACTTATAAATTAACTAATACCCTTATTAGAGAAAGAATATATACTACTAAAAATGAAGAAATAATTCTAGCCGATACTGAGCTTAAACTCATGCAAAAGCTACATCAACTCTATAGTGGAACAGTAATAGTAGATAATAAAGCTGAAGCTATACAAATTGATAACAGTAAAGCATTATTCATTAGAGAATATTTTAAGGATCAAAAGATAGCCATCTTTTACAAATTCAGAGCTGAGCAAGAAATCCTTTTACAAGTATTTGGTGTAGCAGTTACAACCAGTCCCGATGAATTTAATAATTCCACAGATAAAATTTTCATCTCTCAAATTCAAAGTGGTAGAGAAGGCATTAATCTCAGTACAGCAGATGCTTTAGTGATGTTCAATATAGATTTTAGTTCATTAAGCTATCAACAAGCGAAAGCCAGGATACAATGCAGGGATAGAATAAAGCCTTGCCTACTCTATTGGGTATTTGCAGAAAACGGTATAGAAGAAAAAATATATAAAGTAGTTATTAGCAAGCAGGATTACACGCTGACTTATTTTAAAAAAGATTTTGCAATATTTAAATCCTTACAGCTATGAGTGTACATGAATGGTTAATGCAAGACTTACATAATAGTAAAATAGAAACTGCTCTGAGCAAAGAACAAGATACTAGTGCGCAAGAAACAAGTGTTTTACCTAAGTTATCTAAGGATCTCACTGAGTTTATTACTCGTATGCAGAAAAACTTTGGAATG
>CAZXBE010000275.1:0-1924 GCA_964638565.1 uncultured Chitinophagaceae bacterium | reverse complement strand
CTTATCTGTAAAGAGGTATACACTTTTTTACCAACTATTTTCTACCACATTGTCAAAAAAAAGCTACTCCAAAAAAATCGGAGCAGCCTTTGATGTGAAATTACTCACTTTCCCCAAAACTGTTGTGTTATTACTTTGCCGCCAAAAATTCCTTTATTTTGTCTTTGTGTATAATGCCTTCTTTAAAAGTGTAGGCTCCTGTTTTAGAACTACGTACAACTTTAATAACTTTAGACCAATTTTTAGCTTCTGCTGCTGCTTTTTGATCTTTTGTCTTGATGGCGGTTTTAGCTTGTTTAGCCATAATAATTAATTATTTAATTTCTTTATGAAGAGTATATTTTTTTAAAATAGAATTGTACTTCTTAAATTCTAAGCGCTCTGGTGTATTTTTTTTGTTCTTTGTAGTAATATAACGGCTTATACCAGATTTACCGCTGGCTTTATGCTCTGTACACTCTAATATTACTTGAACACGATTTCCTTTTCTTGCCATTTTATATAGTGATTAATAATGCTTACCTAATTTAAAAACCAAGTTATTTCATTCAATAAATAAACTATTAAACCTTTGCTCCTTCTGCCCTCATTTCTTTGACTACAACATACAACCCCTTTTTGTTGATAGTGCGAAGACCTTCCGTAGATAGTTTCAGAGTAATCCATTTTTCTTCCTCAGCCAAATAAAAACGTTTGGTTTTTAAATTGGGTAAAAACCTACGATTGGTCTTAATATTAGAATGCGAAATTTTATGACCTGTGATAGGTTTTTTACCTGTTACCTGACATACTCTTGCCATAACTGAAGGTTAATATAAGTGTAAAATGAAAAAATAACTCCCAAAAAATATAAATTTGGGAGTGCGAAGTTCTATAAAATATTTGAGAAATCAAAAAGTGATTTTAAAATGTATCTAAAATTACCCTCAAGCTGCTATAAAGACTTGGCAATTCTACATCCAATGTCAAAGCCGCGATAGTTAAAATGAACGGGGTATCGATTGCTGGATCTCATATCATACGCCTTTCTATTCCACCATCCCCCACGAATAGTGTGTTCAATGCCCACAGTAGGGCCTTGGGGATTAGGTTGACGTGCTTCCGGTTTGGAATAGTATGTAGAATCATACACATCGTTACACCACTCCCAAACATTGCCATGCATGTCGTACAATCCAAAAGCATTGGGTGCATAACTACCCACTGGGGTTGTTTTGCCAACAATGTTACCATAGTTAGCCTCCGTAAGCAATATGGTATCTTTCCCCTGATTTTGAACTGTATATGGCTTTATTTGACCTGCACGACAAGCGTATTCCCACTCTGCCTCGGTAGGAAGTCTGTATCCATTATTGCTAAAATCTGTTTTAACAGTAACTCCTGTAAAAATATAACAAGGCCTTAATCCTTCTTTTTCGCTAAGCCAGTTACAATAATAAGCAACATCCCTCCAACTAATATTTACCATGGGATGAGCATCGCTTAACCAACTTTTTGAGCCATCGAGCCAAGTCGGTTTATTAGCTATCGTATCGTAATCATAACCCGCCTCTACAAACTTTTTAAACTGGCCCACCGTCAATTCTTTGGTACTCAAATAAAAACCACTCATACTAATGTCGTGTTGTGGTGTTTCATCTTTTTGTGCGTAGGAATCTAGTTGTAAGCTACTACCCATACTAAAATTTCCGCTTGGTATATATACGAACCCTGATGGAGGAATAGACTTCCTTCCTTCAGAAAAATCTTCTTTTTTACACCCAATAAAACCAATAACAATACCCAATACAATAGCCCCGAGCTGCATTTTTCTACATTGTCTCTTTTTCATAACTAAGGAATAATTTTGTGTTAGAATAATTATTAATTTAGGGTCAAGACTAGATAAGAGTTTAAAAAAGTAACTCTAATTTAGTCTGGATGA
>CAZXBE010000274.1:0-1962 GCA_964638565.1 uncultured Chitinophagaceae bacterium | reverse complement strand
AAAAAAGTATGAAACTTACCACCATGCCTATTAACATAAAAGCATTGCGAAGAGGTGAAAACTACTATCAAACACTGTAACGTTATTCAATACCACTAAAAGCATATTGTCATTTACAGATGACCAATTTTATTCCAATATTTCCTTTAAATGTTGTTGTATACCCTAAGGAGACACTCTATTTACACATATTTGAGCCACATTATCAACAACTTCTCAATGATTGTTATGCTCATAAAAAACCATTTGGCATTCCAACGGTTTTAAATAATCGACTAGGTGAATTAGGCACATTAATGGAAATAACAGAAGTTTCTAAAATATATGATGATGGCACAATGGATATTAAAACCATCGGTGTAAAAGTATTTCGCATATTAGAGTTCATTAAAACTATTCCAAATAAACTATATAGTGGTGCTATTGTTAATTATCCAGAGAATGAATTAGAAACAGAAAGACAACAGCTAATCCAACATGTAATACAAACGATACATCAATTACACCATTTATTAGTGGTACAAAAAGATTTTAAAAAGCCAGACCACACTTTAACTGCGTATGATATGGCACATCATGTAGGATTATCCATTGAAGAAGAATATGAACTGTTGGGATTAATGCAAGAAGATCAACGTTTAACCTATTTACATCAACATTTAAAAAAAATATTACCTATATTGGCTGAAACGGAAATATTGAAGAAAAAGATAAAATTAAATGGTCATTTTAAACGGCTAAGCGGATTTGAATTTGAGTAAACACAAACCACTCTATGCATACAAAAATAACCATATGTTTCGATTTTGGTAACACCCGTAGAAAGTGCGCTATATTCAAAGAGGGTACGCTTTTTCAGGAAGTAATTATTTCAACAAATGAGGTAAATGATATTCAATCTTTAATAGATCAGTATAAGCCTACACATGCTATCCTATCATCTGTTATAATACACAATCCTGAAATTGAGTCTCTATTATCTAAGCATACAACATTTCACTTACTAAACCATACCAGTAAACTCCCCATTCATATTCCTATTAACAATGTAGACACAATAGGTTCGGACAGACTTGCATTGGCAATAGCAGCCACAACCTTGTTTCCCCAAAAACATAATTTAGTTATCAGTTTAGGTTCTTGCATTACCTACAATTTTATCAATAAGTACCATAGTTTTATTGGTGGTAGCATTTCCCCAGGTATGGCAATGCGGTTTAAAGCATTAAACACATTCACCGCTAAGTTACCCAAAGTGCAAGCAGAAGAAAATTACCCTTTGCTAGGCTATAATACTAAAACAAATATCCTCAGTGGAGTGCTTGAAGGCATGGCAAAAGAAATAGATGGCATTATACGAGATTATCAAAATAAATATAATAATCTTAATCTTCTAGCAAATGGAGGAGATATAGTATTTTTGGCGTCCCGCTTAGAAAATAAGATATTTGTAGACCCTTATCTCATTTATAAAGGCCTTTATGCAATTAATGAATATAACCTCGATTAAAAAATATACACTTGGTATTCTATGCACTTTGGCCAGTATGGCCAATGGCGATGCTCAAGAAAACTCTCCTTATTCTCATTACGGTTTGGGGAATTTAATATCCAATCAAAATACTGTCAATAAAGCCATGGGTGGCATTTCTACAGCGTATTATGATTATCAATCTATTAATTTTACGAACCCTGCTAGTTACTCTAATCTTAATATAGTTACTTATGATATGGGAGTTGAAATTAATAGCAGAACTATTAGCAATCTTTCAAAAAAAGAGCATTATACTGCAAATAACTTCATGCCTGCTTACCTACAATTGGGTGTTCCATTGCGTAAAAACTGGGGTATGGTATTTGGTTTAAAGCCAGTTACAAATATTCAATATAACATATCTACTAGTACCCGGTTACCCGGTAGTGATAGTCTTCAAACTATTTATGAAGGCAATGGTGGACTTA
>CAZXBE010000273.1:0-1974 GCA_964638565.1 uncultured Chitinophagaceae bacterium | reverse complement strand
TTAATGTCAGGTCTAATGAAACCTTTCAACTAAAAACTTGTGCCTATACAGAAAAAGATATGGATTGGCTAATGGAGTTAGTAGATAGCCCTAAAGCTTATATAGAATGGAAGGGACAAGAAGGGCAAGCGGATAGTTATATTCCAATTGTTCTTCTAAATGGTAAAAAAGAAAAACGAAAATTAGAAGAAAGATACAGCTATGAATTTATACTAGAAGCAAAATTCTCTAATGAAAATATTATGCTGCGCAATTAACAGCTCACCTTAACCCTCCTGGAAGGAGGGAAAAGACGAAGCCGATAGAAACAAATATATAAGAGAGATTGAATTATATCAAATCATATTTATGTCTAAATATCTTAACATTAAAATAAGTAACCAACAAGTTGAAGTAAAAGATAATGAAGATGTTCCTATTGCTATTACTTATCAACTAGAAGATCCAGAAAACTTCCAGAACAAAAAAAGCAGTGAAGCTTTTGATGTAACTATTCCAGCTACCTTAAATAATGATAAGTTAGCCAACAGTTTCCATAATTCCAGCGTAGAAGATTTAACGGAAGGAGAAGTTTTTAAAAGCCATCAACGTGCCATAATAGAATCCGGTGGTGTAGAACTACTATCAGGTAAAGCATTTTTAGTAAATGCTGTACATAAAGTAAAACCAGAAAATTATAAATACAATTTTTATGGTAATAATGCTGATTGGTTAATTGATGTAAAAGAAACTACCCTGTATGACATCTTAAAGCGTATACAAATCTCTTATACTAAAGCTGCTATACAGGACAGCTGGAATTTCGATGGTACTAATGAAAATATGCCTTACGTATTTGCTCCTATTCGATACCGAGGCGTATTTGATGTTGATAATAATAAAGATGATAATGTATCCATTAAATACCTCCGTCCTTCCATCTCTGTTTATTGGACCATTTATTGGGCTTTCCAATCCCTGGGCTACCGTATACAATCTGATTTTATGCAGACTGCTTATTTTAGAAGACTAGTTATGCCCTGGGTATGGGGAAACTTCTTAAGTAGCGAAGGTAGCCGTCAAAAAGCACATGCCTTTTTAGCCAAAAGTGTAGGTGATCAGCGGTATAATTTGTTCAGTTATGATAATTATATAGATTTAAAAGTTAGTAATGATAGCACTGCTGGCGCTTTTGATAATAATGATGATTACCGCTATGACGCTGCTAACTATGCCATGATATGGCGCTATAAAAACAACTTCGATTATAAGACGTTATCAGCCACCTTTAGCTTACAGATTAGCGTAGATCTTGCTGTATCGGATGTCTCTTCCATTTACAGAGCTAGGTGGTTTAAAAATGGTAGCTTATATCAGGAAGATGATATCGGTAGCATAACGGTAGGATATGTTCTTCCACCCTTGCACTATAGAAATACAATAACCAAGTATTCTACTGTCATTGTAAATCCAGGCGATGAAATCTCTGTAAAGCTATATTTAAAAGTATCTCCTAAAATGAATTTCTTTTATAATCTGATTACTAATGTACTGGCCTTTAAATTTGAATACTTTAAAATACCAATAGGAGGAACTATTTTATTTGATGCTTATACAGGACTAAAGAACTATAAGTTCATTGATTTTTTTAGAGGTATTATCGATTGCTTTAACTTAAGTATTCAAACCGATAATGTAAATAAGATGGTTTGTATTGAACCTACCCATAGCTATAGTCTAACAGCAGATATATTTAACACCAAGCCTGGATATTTTAATGGAGATTATCTGGATTGGAATGATAAGCAAGATCTTTCAAAAGAATCTACCTTACCCTTATTTAGCGATTATGAAAGAGAAGTGATTTTTAAATTTAAAGATGATGATAAGGATGGGATACTGAAAATTGTACAAGATCGCTATATCACTACCCTCGCTGCTAGTAAATATGTTTTCCCAGACCGGTTTAAAACAGGAAAGAAAGAACATGAAAAC
>CAZXBE010000272.1:0-1981 GCA_964638565.1 uncultured Chitinophagaceae bacterium | reverse complement strand
TACCCCATCAACAATTCTATCAGTAATTTCAATTCTATTTTCTTGATGTAATAATGCCATCTTAAATTATTTGAAGAATGTAGGGGAATCGAACCCCTACAAATAACCATTATTCTTTTCTTAGAACTCAAGGACTGAGACATTAACCGCAAAAGCTGCTACAGGGTCTCCAGATTGATTTTCTAATGTTACTCTTACTGTATTAGCAGCAATTACCTCTTTTGAAGTTACAAATACATTTGCAACAAATGTATCAGCGTTTGTCACAGCAATAAGATTTGCCTTTGCAGGAGTAGCTCCAGTTACAGTAATATCTAATACATCTATTTGACCATTAGCCATTGCATCTGTCGTACCACTACCTGTGTACACATTTGCTACGTGAGATGCTACCCATCTACCATTTGCAGTTTCAGAAGTTTGGTCAATTACATATACATTATCAGCAGTAGCTGTGGAACCCTCAATCCAATCGAAGGTTTTTTGTAATGATTCAATATAAACTGAATCATTTTTAGTAGGAACAACAGTCTCAGCAACTAATGCTGCTGGTGTTAAATATTGTTGTTTTTCATGACGTAGTATTGCCATTGTTAAATTTATTTTATTGTTAATTAATTTGATTAATAATATATGTTAACTGAGGAATGGCAAGATACTCACCACTCTGATTTTCAATATAAATTTTCATTTTACCATCTGCTTCTATCCATTGACTAAAAATTACTCCTTGATAACTACTCACATCTGTTGCTATTGAAATAATATTTATCTTTGATAATAAAACTCCAGGTACATTTACTGTTTGTAAATCACTTTGTCCATTTTGTAAAATTGGTGGTGTATAAGTTGCAGTAAAAGGAGTAATACTTAAATTTGTATCTCCACAATTACCTAAATTCATAAGTATTTTATTTGTATTACATTGTAACTGTAAAATGTTTTTAAGTAATTGTTCTACTCTATTATTCATTATTAGCTTTTTTGATTTCGTTTTTTAACAAAAAGAAATATTTTCTAGCATTAATAGCTTCTGTACTGTCTTCTATAAATAATTTAAATTTTGTACTTCCAATAGTATCACTATATGCAGCTATTACATATAAAGGTTTACCGTATTTATTTAATACTATTTCTTGTGGCTTAATAGTTATACAAGAAGTATATAATAAACTACTTATTAGTAGTAGTAAATTCTTCATCTGCTTCTTGAGTTGTTGTTGCATCTGTAGTGACAACTAATTTATCAAAACTAAATATAGAAGAGAACATTAAGAAATAAGGACGAAGAGTTAATATAAAAGAAGGAGTTGAAACACCTTGTGATTGTAAATAAGGAATACCTACAATCATATAAGCAGCAATACCTACTATAATAGTATAGATATAAACATTTTTTGTTCTAAGATTATTAATAAAATTAATAATTTGTGTTTTTATAAAATCCATATTATTTGGGTTTAATTTATTTTTTTAATTATCTTTGAAAATATAATTCGTAAACAAGTACGTTTTTATACATCCTTAACTTTAAATTACTATTGTTTTGTTCTAATATCTCTAAAGAAAAACTATCTTTATTTTGAATAATATTTCTATAAGTACAATTAACAAATTGCTTATCTATTTTATAGATAATTTGATCACCTGTTACCAATGGAAACCCTATTTGCTCTATCGTAGAATCCTTCATGGTAAATGAAAACTGTGGGTAATCCACCATAATCCATTTGCCTTTTAAGTCTAGTTCTGGTTGCTCTATTGTGATTTGTTTTTCACAACTCACAAAAAACAAGATTGGGAGTAATATTTTAATTAGGTTTTTCATTCACTTTTGGTTCATATTTTACTGTGTCAATCTCCATATATAAGTAATGATCTCCATCAAATCTTACAACATATTCATCTGCATTTATGTAACTTGTACGTCTATCCTCTTTCAGTTGTTTAACAGTTTCATGAAGTGCAATTATATCATTAC
>CAZXBE010000271.1:0-2001 GCA_964638565.1 uncultured Chitinophagaceae bacterium | reverse complement strand
AAAAATAGTATTATTCGTATACAACAGGGACAAACTGTTAGCAGACAAGCTTTTTTACATGGTTTAGTTAATTCATTATATACAAGAACAACAGGCGATTTTAACAGAGGAAATTTTAGAGTACAAGGCGATACTATAGATATAAATTTACCTTACACAGATTACGGTTATCGCATTCGTTTTTTTGGAGATGAAATAGAACAAATCGAAACCATTACTATTCAAACGGGCCGACGAATAGAAAATCTTCATCATGCAGTTATTTACCCAGCCAATTTATATGTTGCCCCCAAAGAAAAACTACAACAAATATTATATGAAATACAGGATGAATCGGCTGCACAAGTAGATTATTTTAAAAAGATTGGTAAAACAATAGAAGCAACACGACTAAGCGAAAGAGTAAATTATGATATTGAAATGATGCGAGAGTTAGGCTATTGTAATGGAATAGAAAATTATTCCCGTTTTTTTGACCACCGCTTACCTGGCACTCGACCTTTTTGCCTATTGGATTATTTTCCTAAAGACTTTTTATGCTTTATTGATGAAAGTCATCAAACTATTCCACAAGTATCAGGTATGTATGGTGGTGATAGAAGTAGAAAATTAACATTAGTAGAATATGGATTTCGTTTGCCTAGTGCATTAGACAATAGGCCACTTAATTTTCATGAATTTGAAAGCCTACTTAATCAAACAGTATTTGTAAGTGCAACACCTGGAGATTATGAATTGAAAAAAACAGAAGGTGTTGTAATTGAACAAGTAGTAAGACCGACCGGCTTATTAGATCCACCCATTGAAGTACGTTCAAGCATTAATCAAATTGACGATCTATTGGATGAAATTGATAAAAGAATAAAAAAAGGCGATCGAGTGTTAGTTACTACATTAACAAAACGCATGGCAGAAGAAATGAATAAATATTTACATCGTATCAATATTAAATCCAAATATATTCATAGTGAAGTAGATGCTTTGGAAAGGGTAGAAATATTACGGCAGTTACGTTTGGGAACCATTGATGTGTTAGTAGGTGTCAATTTATTGAGAGAAGGGTTAGATCTTCCAGAAGTATCGTTAGTAGCCATTTTAGATGCTGATAAAGAAGGGTTTTTACGCAACGAAAAATCACTAACACAAACAGCAGGTCGTGCAGCACGCAATGCCGATAGTTTGGTAATATTCTATGCAGATAAGATAACGCAAAGTATGCAAAGAACGATTGATGAAACCAACCGTAGAAGAGAAAAACAAGTTTTATACAATCAAGAACATAATATTATACCCAAAACGGTATATAAAAATACAGAACAAATTTTTGCACAAACATCTGTATTAAATATAAAATCCTATAACACCATAGAAGAACAAACACGTACAGAAGCCGCTGAAGAAGAAGTGATCTATCAAACCATTCCTCAACTGGAAAGCGCTATTAAAAAAATTAAAAAACAAATGGACGCAGCAGCCAAACAGCTAGATTTTATTGAGGCTGCAACATGTAGAGATCGTATGTTTTCATTACAAAAAAAACTGAAAGAATTAAAAAAAGAGTAAGAAAAATGTAGATACAGGCCACCTCATGATTTTTAAGGCAGCCTATATAAAAATTTATTTTCTACAATGGGAAACGTTTTCCAAAATTTCTAGTAATCTGATCAATGATTTCTTGCGGCTGATTTCTCCAATTTGTTTCTTCATCATATTTAATTGTTCCATATAGTATTACCATCTTTATTTTCTATTAAAGTGCATGTGGCTATAATATCTCCTGTTTTAGTAGGGGCATTGCCTATTGGAATGTTTCCTTTTACACTTCCAAGACTATCAGTTGATTTTGTTATACAAAAACAAGTTAATCTATGGTATTGTTAAATTAATATGGATTTTATACTAAACCGCTAACAAGATATATAAAATAGTTGTACATTTGGTGAATACGAACCATACAATTAAAGGCTCATTTAAGTACAGCCGAACTTTCTGATAAATTAA
>CAZXBE010000270.1:0-2016 GCA_964638565.1 uncultured Chitinophagaceae bacterium | reverse complement strand
ACGTAAAAGCATTAGAAACATTGGTGCAAACAAACACTTTACCCTGCAACGTAAAGTTTATTATTGAAGGCGAAGAAGAAATTGGCAGCCCCAATTTGGCAAAATTTGTAAAAGAGAAAAAAGATGTATTAAAAGCAGATGTAATATTAATTAGCGACACTTCTATGCTTAGTATGGAAAACCCAAGTATAGATGTGGGCGTTCGCGGATTAAGTTATATAGAAGTAGAAGTAACCGGACCTAACAGAGATTTGCATAGTGGCGTATATGGCGGTGCGGTTGCAAACCCAATTACTATGCTGGCAAAAATGATTGCAAGTTGCCATGATGAAAATAATCATATTACTATTCCCGGGTTTTATGATGATGTTGTTGAATCATCAAACGAAGAAAGAAAAAAAATGGCAGAAGCTCCGTTTAATGAAGAAGAATATAAAAACGATTTAGGCATTAAAAATTTATGGGGCGAAAAAAATTATACTACTAATGAAAGAACAGGCATTCGCCCAACATTAGAACTAAATGGTATTTGGGGAGGTTACACAGGTGAGGGTTCTAAAACAGTTTTACCAAGTAAAGCGTTCGCAAAAATTTCGGCACGTTTAGTGCCCAATCAATCATCAAAAAAAATAACAGAAAAATTAATTAATTATTTTCAAAGCCTTGCACCGGCAGGCGTAACTGTTAAAGCAAGCGAGCATCATGGTGGCGAACCTTATATGACGCCGATAGATTCTGTTGAATATAAAGCGGCTTCAAAAGCAATAGCAGCAACCTTTGGCAAAGATCCTATTCCGGTGCGTGGCGGAGGAAGCATCCCTATTTGTGCGTTGTTTGAAAAAGAATTAAATATTAAAATTGTATTTATGGGTTTTGGATTAGATAGCGATAATCTTCATTCCCCCAACGAAAAATATGATGTATTTAATTTTTATAAAGGCATAGAAACCATTCCATACTTTCATCAGTTTTATGCTGAGATGAAGAAATAATATAAAATAAAAAAGGTTAAAGACTATAATTAACCTTTTTTACTAATTTTAAATGTAAAGCATACTTTACACATCAAAGAATACCTTACCTTTATAAAAAACATTATGAATAAAAATTTTTTACTCCCATCAAATTTTAAAAAAATAGGCATTATTATTACTCCATTAGGTTTTTTAGTTTGGTGTTGCACTCAATTAGATTGGTTCGGGGCTTCAAATATTCAACCTCATATTTTAAAAGTAACGATCCTTATAGTTTCATTCTTTTCATTTTTAATCGGCATTTTTTTTACTACTTTTTCAAAGGAAAAAATAGAAGATGAATTTATTAAAAGTTTACGCTTACACTCATTTCAAATATCAGCATTAGTACAATTAATTTTTTTTCTCGCATCGTTTACAATAATGCTTATTACAAACAAAGATTTAGGAGGTGATGGTACGTTAGCATTATTTTTACTTTTAGGCATTATGCTATTTTGGTTTACTTATATTATTCATTTCAATCCTACATTATTTCAATCAAAAAATAAATTGAATGAAGAATAGTGTTAAAGAAGAAAGGTTAAAAATGAATATCACGCAGCAAGAATTAGCAGACAAGTTGAATGTTTCTCGACAAACAATATTTGCAATAGAAACTGGTAAATATATTCCTTCAACAATTTTATCCTTAAAAATTGGAAAGGTGTTTAAAAAACAGGTAGAAGATATTTTTGTTTTAGAAAGAAAAGATTAAGTTTAAATTTGTTTTATGAAATTGCTAAAAGATAAAACACTTTTTTGGGAAGCTAATCTTGAAACTATAGATGCCGAGAAAAACAAGCAATACATTATTGAACGTGTTTTTGAAAGAGGTACTTCCAAAAACATAAAAGAGCTATTGTGTTTTTACGATATTAATACCATAAAACAAGCAATAAAACAGGCTCGTTGGTTTGACGCAAAAACGATGTATTTTCTTAGTGCTTATTTTGATATACCATTAGAACAAATGCGATGCTACACACAAAGGCAGTTGAGT
>CAZXBE010000269.1:0-2061 GCA_964638565.1 uncultured Chitinophagaceae bacterium | reverse complement strand
CGCTGCGTATATTAACCATTAGTTACTCTGATACACTAGCTACCGAGCATGCTGTAAAATCTAGGGATATTATTCGCTCCGATAGATACAGAAATTATTTTCCGTATATAGAAGTCAAAAAAGATAAAGACAATAAAACCAATTATGAAAACATTTCTAATGGTCAGCGTATGGCAGCAGGACTTTCAGGTACCATTACGGGTATTCATGCACATTTAATATTAATTGATGATCCTATTAATCCCAAGCAAGCAGCTAGCGAAGCTGAGTGTAATACTGCTAACATGCTACTAGACAGCACTCTTTCCACTCGAAAGGTAGATAAACAAGTAACGGTTACACTGCTTATCATGCAACGCTTATCGGCTAATGATCCTACGGCACATTTGCTTAGCAAGCAAAAAAACATGAAACATATTTGTCTACCTGCTGAAGCAATGGATGAAGTATCACCTCTGGAGTTAAAAGATAAATATGTGGATGGTTTACTGGACCCTTATCGATTAAATAGAAATATTTTACAAGAACTGCGTATAGATTTAGGCTCTGCCAGCTACGCTGGGCAGGTCGCACAAAGGCCTGCACAAAAAGGAGGAAGCATTTGGCAAAAATGGTTTAAGGAAGTACCTGATCATTTATTTCCGCCAAAAAGTTCACTGATGTTTTATGGAACCGATTGGGACTTGGCCTATACGAAGGATGATACTAATGCAGCCAGTGCATATATCAGTGCAGGTAAACTCAAGCAAGATATTTATATTGATGATCTCGGATGGGATTGGTTAGAGTTTCCTGCACTAATTAATCTAATGAAAATAAAACCTTCTCCTCATTACATTGAAGCTAAAGCATCTGGTAAATCTGCCAAACAAACTTTAGTAACGCATGGCATCCCTGCTATAGAAGTAAAAGTAGAAGGCGGAGATAAAATAGCTCGGGCTAATATGGCTACGCCTGTGGCAGAAGCGGGTATGGTATATATACGGCAATCTCTAGCCGATAAACTCTACCATGATCCAAGACAAGGAATATTGTTATTTCCTAATAGCAAATACAAAGATGTAGCTGACGTATTAGCACAATGTTTACAACGTTTGGCTAATAAATCTAGAAAGCTTATTATTTCTGATGTAGGGTTATTTGATCCGTTAGAAAAGAATACATTTTGAAGCAGAGTAATTCTGAACTATTACATATTACATCTGAACATTTCTTGACTTTTTCTTTTTGCGTTTTGTGGTTTTCTTCTGAACTTTCAAACAATTTCGATCTACAACAAATTTTTCAAAAAATTGTGCTTCTACAGTAGAGAGTAATTGCTTTCTTAATTTGTAGGTTTTGTAATGCTTCATAATCCCTAAATAGGCGTTCATACTACTTAGAAAATCTTTCTCTTCTTCTCTTAAAAGTTCCCTATTCAATTTCAGCCTTTTATTCCATTTTTGTATAGTTTGGTAAAAATTACCTTTAGTTCGATTAGCAATATAAATTCTATTAAGCTTTATTACTACGCCTAAAAATTTTACGCCTTTGGTATAATGCTGGAGGTAAATCTTTTTAGTATGCAAGGTTAGTCCTAATTGTTCTCTTAGAAATAAAGCAACTTTTGGTATCATATTTTTCAGATATTCTTTATCCCTATGAATAAGAATAAAATCATCTACATATCTTCCATAAAAGCGAATACCTAAATCTCGTTTTACAAAATGATCAAATAGGTCAAGATAGAAATTAGCCAATATTTGACTAGTAAGATTACCAATAGGTAAGCCACAATTTTCAGAACTATAAAAAAGACTTTTTAATTTTGGTAACCCATTCCATTCAGTGTGCTCACCTTTTACAATGCAATTTTGAGTTGGATCATTGAAGATAACAATATGACAAAGTCGTATAATTAAATCTTTATCTGAAGCATAATATTTTTCTTGTATAAATGCTTCTAATTTTTTAAATAAAATATGTTTATTAATATGCATGAAAAATCCACTGATATCTAGCTTAAGTATATAGCAATCCTCACTGTAGTTCTCTGAGCAACGTCTAATAAAGCGATTTACT
>CAZXBE010000268.1:0-2084 GCA_964638565.1 uncultured Chitinophagaceae bacterium | reverse complement strand
GAAAGATAATGCTGTGTTAATTACTGAACATCGATATACAAAAGCATACGATCAATCAGCAGAAAGTGGTATATACTGTGTTCAATTTATTAGTTTCAAAAATACTATGCAAGGAATGGAAGTGCTACATTGGTGGCGTAATGCTTGTATAGACTGGTGTTATGCAAAACCTGAAAATGGAAAGTTTGGTGATCAAAAATACTTAGATGATTGGACAGCCCGGTTTAAAGGTGTGCATGTATTACAACATTTAGGTGGCGGTATTGCTCCTTGGAATGTACAACAATATACTTTTCAAAAAGAAAATAATAGAATAGTAGGCATAGAAACAAACACTAAAAAATGTTTTGAAGTCATTTTCTTTCACTTTCATGGAGTTAAATTTTATAAAAAGAATATTGTTTCAGTCGGCGGTGCTTTGTATGCATTAACTAGGCGAGTAAAAAGCATCTTCTATAAAACGTATGTTTATAAATTAATAGAAATAGAAAAGAACATACAAAAAATAGATACAGCATTGTATCTTCGAACACCTTTACAAAAGTCTCCTAAACAGTCCTTAAATATGTGGGTTGTTATAAAACTGTACTATAAAAATGTAAAAGATTCTTTCAAAAATATTTTTGGCAGAAATTTAAACCATAAACTAGATCATTACCATTATCATACAATAAAAAAGTTTATCGACTGAAATATATATAATCAATATTATGGCTCATATTATAGATTTAAAAACATTTACGGATACAAGAGGTAACCTTACTGTAATTGAAAAAGTAGTACCTTTCAATATAAAGCGTATCTTCTATATTTATGGGGTAGATCAGTCTAAACGAGGAGGTCATCGGCATCATAAAACCATTCAGGCAGCTATTTGTATACAAGGGGCTTGTACTATATTCAATAGTGATGGTCAAAAACAAGCAGAATATATTTTAGATGTTCCTAATAAATGTTTGATAATAGAACCCAACGATTGGCACACCATGTATAACTTTACCTCTGATGCTATACTAATGGTATTAGCATCAGAATATTTTGATAAAAACGATTACATTTTTGAACCTTACGCATAATGATTGAATACGAAAATTTAGCAAAACTCAATAAACCTTTTTTAGATAAATATCAACAAGCATGTAAGCAAACATTGGAGAGTGGTTGGTATATTTTAGGAAACCAGGTTCAGCAATTTGAAAAAGAATTTTTTACATATTGTAAAACAAAGTATTGCATTGGTGTAGCCAATGGGTTAGATGCTTTAATATTAGCACTCCGTTCTTATACCTTTCCTTCAAACAGCGAAGTGCTTGTTTCATCTAACACGTACATTGCTACCATACTGGCTATTTTACATAACAACCTTAAACCTGTTTTAGTAGAACCTGATATATCAACGTATAACATCAACCCACGAAAAATAGAAGAAAAAATTACACAACATACTAAAGCCATACTAGTAGTGCATTTATATGGTAAAATGTGTGAAATGGATACGATTAATACAATAGCTCAAAAATATAATTTAAAAGTTATTGAAGACTGTGCACAAGCACATGGCGCAAGCTATAAAGGCATTAAAGCCGGCAATTATGGTGATATAGGAGCTTTTAGTTTTTACCCTACAAAAAACCTAGGCGCTATTGGCGATGCAGGAGCTATTACCACAAATAATAGCAGTGTAGCAGATGCTATACAAGCGCTTAGAAATTATGGTTCAAAAATTAAATATTATAATGAACTGATAGGTTTTAATTCCAGATTAGATGAAATACAAGCTGCATTTTTATCGATTAAATTACAATACCTCGATAAAATTAATGCACACAAACAAAAATTAGCTCAACTGTATTTGTCTCATTTAAGAGAAGATTTTATTAAACCTTTTGTACATAAGGATTATATAGATGTATATCATATTTTTAATATAAGGCATCCAAAAAGAGATGCTTTAAAAGAATATCTTTTGAAAAAAGATATCAAAACATGGAAAACAGTAAAAAAAAAAACAGAAAGGAAATTAAAAAAAAATTCATTTCATGTGCTAATAAATTCCTCAATGAAAGCGGTTTCAGCGGACTTAA
>CAZXBE010000267.1:0-2106 GCA_964638565.1 uncultured Chitinophagaceae bacterium | reverse complement strand
TTCTTAATCCATATAAAAAAGAAGAACGATTATATCGCTCAGGCGATAAAGCTAAACGGTTAACAAATGGAGAATTAGAATATATGGGAAGAATAGATGAACAAGTGAAAATTAGAGGATATAGAATAGAGCTAGGTGAGATAGAAGCAGCATTGCAAAAACATCCACACATACAAACAACTGTAGTAATAGTCAAGGCCAATGAAGAAGGTGAAAAAGAATTAGTAGCATATATAGTAAGTAAACAAGAATTAAATGCAACAGATATACGAAGCTATTTGTCGCAGCATTTACCTACTTACTTAATTCCTACACACTATGTACAGCTCCAACAAATACCATTAACCTCCAATGGCAAACTCGATAAAAAAGCATTACCAGATCCTGCAACATGGGGATTGCGTACAGGAGCCCAATACATAGCTCCTCGCAACGAAACAGAAGAAAAACTAACAGCACTATGGCAAAAAATATTAGCGAAAGAAACGATTGGTGTACACGATAATTTTTTTGAGTTAGGTGGGCATAGTTTAAAACTTACTCGTTTAGCAGCGCAAATACATAAACTATTTGAAATACAAATTGAATTAAAAGAATTATTTGTACATACAACCATAGAAGCTCAAGCACAATATGTAACACAAACACAGAAAAAAAGATATACAGCTATTCCTCTTGCACCACAACAAAATGATTATCCATTATCTTCATCACAACGGCGCTTATGGGTGTTAAGTCAATTTGAAGAAAGCAATAGCGCCTATAACATGCCCGGAGTATATGTGTTAAAAGGAAACCTAAACATAGAAGCACTGCAATATGCGTTCAACAATGTTGTTGAACGACACGAAAGCCTTAGAGCTTTTTTTGTAGAAAATGAACAGCAAGAAATAAAACAAATTATACAACCGTATCACGAAACAATAAGTAAAATATTTTATCAAGATTTGCGATCAGCAGCCGATCAACCACAAATTGTTCGAGAAATTATTCATCAAAATTGTATTGCTCCTTTTGATTTACGCACAGCTCCTTTAATACGAACTGCTCTATATCAAACAACAAATAATCAATGGATATTGGTATATGTTATGCATCATATTATTAGTGATGGATGGTCTATGGAAGTGTTGATAAATGAAGTGCTAGCAATATATAATGCATATATCAAGAAAGAAAAAAATCCATTAGCGCCTTTGCATATACAATATAAAGACTATGCAGTATGGCAACAGCAACTACTACATGAACCTGCTTTACAAGCACACAAACAATATTGGTTACAACAATTTCAAGGCGAACTTCCTGTATTGTCTTTACTAACCGACAAACCTCGTCCTGCTGTAAAAACATATAATGGCGCATCTGTTCAAAAAATAATACACACCGATTTGTTTAAACGGCTACAAACGTTTAATCAACAGCAAGGTTGTACGCTATTTATGAGTTTAGTAGCTGCTGTAAACACTGTATTATACAGATATACACAGCAAGAAGATATTATTATTGGTAGTGTGGTGGCGGGAAGAGAACATGCTGATCTTGAAAATCAAATAGGATTTTATGTAAATACTATAGCATTACGAACGTTATTTAAAGGGAAAAATAGTTTTCAAGAATTAGTACAAAATATTAAACAAACTACTTTACAGTCATACGAACATCAACTATTTCCATTTGATGAATTGGTAGATGCTTTACACTTAAAGCACGATATCAGCAGAAATCCATTATTCGACATAATGGTGGTATTGCAAAATACCGAAACGGATCATGCATCTACTCGTCAAACTATTGATGGACTTTCTATTCATAACTATGAAGATGAAAATAGGGTTACTAAATTTGATATCAGCTTTAATTTTGCGGAAATACAAAATCAACTTTATGTTCATGTAGAATACAATACAGACATATATGAAGAACACACGGTAGTTCAATTGACTAATCATTTAGAAAGCTTGTTACAAGCGGCGCTTCAACAACCTACAACATCTATTCAATCATTAAAATATTTAAGCTTTCATGAAGAAATATTATTCAAATCATTCAACAAAGTAGCACCCTATTTTTCATTAGATACAAACATAATAGAACATATAGAAG
>CAZXBE010000266.1:0-2116 GCA_964638565.1 uncultured Chitinophagaceae bacterium | reverse complement strand
ATAAATATTACTATTTTTGTATATATTTTATCCATAAAATGATAATAGAAAAGAAGAAAATTGCAGATTTAAAGCCGGCGCCTTACAATCCTCGAAGCTCAAACAAGCGGCAAGAACAGAATTTAAAGGATAGTTTAACAAAATTTGGAGTTGTTGAACCTATAATTTTTAATAAGCAAACAGGTTACATCGTTGGCGGTCATTTTCGGGTGCGAGAATTAAAGAAGTTAGGTTTTAAAGAAGTGGAATGCGTTATTGTTGATTTAAGTGAAGAAGATGAGCGAGAGCTAAACATACGGCTGAATGCAAATACAGGGAGTTGGGATATGGACATACTCGCTAATAATTTCGATATACCGGAATTGAAAGAATGGGGCTTGGAGTTGGATTTTGAAAAAGATAGTATTGAACATGAGGACTACGATGACGGTGATGATGTAGAAGAACAACAAAAAACAAATAATATTTTCCCATTATCTATACTTTTGACCTCTTTAGAATATAAAGATTTCCAATTGTACAAAAAAGAAAATATGCATAAATCTGATACAGATGCTTTTAGAGAGCTTTTCAAATATAAAAAATCTTTATAATGATACAATCTTATAGTGGTGAATTTACTATATCACCAATGCCATTAGAATTAAGCCTAAATTTTTGTAGTCATAAGTGCGCTTACTGTTTCGCAAACTTAAATAATCCTAAGCGTACTTTTGATTTTAATGATACTATTAATTCAATAAAAAATAGTGCCACATCAAAACTTTTAAAAGGATATTTATTAAAAGAAAAATATCCAATACTTTTGTCTAATCGTGTTGACCCTTTTGCGGTGTCTAATTACAGACAGTCTTTAGCAATGATAGACATACTTAATGAAAATGGTAATAAAATAGCATTCCAAACAAAAGGAGGTAATGGTATAGATGAAACTTTAGAAAATTTATCATATAAAGCACATTGGTATATTTCTATATCTTTTTGGGATGACAATAAACGCAAACTTATTGAACCGGGTGCTACTTCTATACAAAGCAGATTTGAGTTGATAGAAAAATTAATAGGATTAGGGCATAAGGTAAGCGTTGGAATTAATCCGTTAGTGGAGGATTGGTTGCCTTACAGCGATTTTCAAAGCCTTTACGAAAAAGCATTATCTATTGGTGTTAAGAACTTTTGGATTGAAGGATTGCATTTAAATACTAAGCAGGTGGATAATATGACGGATAGAGAGCGTAATAATATAGGTAGAGATGTTATCAATGAAGCAAAAAAAAGAAAAACTAATACGTCTTATGTTAGAATGTGTATTAACGAACTGCGGCAAGTTGCTAATGTATTTTCCATGAACCAGCCTTTTAAATCTGATTACTTTGATGAAGAACATGCTTTATATGACGGTAAATCATTAAAAACTACTCAAGATTTTATAAATCATTGTTTTAATAAACTTCCAAATGGTGGTATCGTTACTTTTAATGACTATTACAACTTCATGAAGCAAGATTTCTTTGAATTAGAATTTAGTGATGTTGACGGTTATGCTTATCGAATAGCAAGAAATGTTTATAAGAAATGGGGAGGCTCTCCATTTAAAACATTAAAAAGCGTATTAGAATGGTATTGGACTAACGAGGAGGTAAGCAAATCTATTTTTCAAAATAACCTTTTTGATATTTTGGTCTATAAGGATAAGGACGGTAATGGTATGAGATATACATCAAGTTCCGATAAAAATTGGATTGCTTATTTTAATGCGGGTAAAGAAATTTCAGGTTTTAAATTTATAGATTTGAAAAAAATTGATAACTTTGTTAGTGATACTTTATTTTTAAACCATTAAAATTTATTACTATGGCATCAGCAGGAGGTTCTTGGAGTGCTTATCGTCCCAAAGGTGGAGATACATTCTACATCCATGTAAGAAGTGGAGAAACAAAAATGCAAGCAATACATCGCTATAAAAGTAGCGGTTATTCATTTGCGGCTTAACAAAAGATAGTACATATTGCAAAAGTATGTACTTCTACTCTCTATTAAACTAACAGTATTTATTACAAAAATAGAATATGAAACGAGATAAGAATGAATTATTTGAACAAGCAAAAAAAATAGC
>CAZXBE010000265.1:0-2118 GCA_964638565.1 uncultured Chitinophagaceae bacterium | reverse complement strand
TAGTAAATATGTTTTCCCAGACCGGTTTAAAACAGGAAAGAAAGAACATGAAAACAGGTTTTTCTCTCCTGTAATGCATTATAACATAGATCAATTTAAAGCTATTACAGGTATGGCTCCTCAGATGATTTGTATTATACCAGAAAATATCAGCAATACTTCCAATACAGAAGCGATTAACACTTTTAATCCTAAACTTGCTTACTATAAAGGAAATGTTACCGGTGTAGGCGGATGGAAATTTGATGGTACCAATCTAACTACCTATCCCTTCTTATTTGCTGTAAATTATGGAGCTGGAGGAGAAAACGATCCTATACTTTCTTACAGTGATGAGCGTATTGGAGAGGGAGCTAACATTAAAATTGCTTTTGGATTGCTTAAACGCTTTTTCTGGCAACGGCTGGCTATCATGCGTAATGGGCAATATTATAGCACCTACTTTAGGTTGAATAATTATGATCTTACTAATTGGTTTCATAGAGAACATATTATCTGCAAAGGCCAGAAATGGGAGCTCATTAAAATCAGTAATTATAAACCTTTACAGCAGCAGTCTACACTTTGTGAGCTTCGTAAATGGTCACCTGTTAGCGCTAAGGATAATGAAGCTACTTATCCCACAGCGCAGGGTATTATAGACGGTACTGTCACTACTAACAATTTTGATATTAAATATGTACCCTTAAAATGTCTAATTACAGATATACCTATATAGTTATTAGCTAACTACTTTATACACTATTTAAAAACACCTATGGCTGATAATAACACCTATTACCAAAATTTATGATGTGCGGCTGCTTGGAGCGGACGATGCTGTTAAACGTCTAGCTTCTATTAATGATTCTTTTGGAAAGATTCTACAAACTAAAAAAGAGCTAAGCCGGCAGGCTAGCGGTATAGAAGATAGTGCACAGCTGCAAGAGTTAAAACAAAAACTGGAAGCCGTTACCGCTGAAGAACTTAAGCTAAAAATTGCTCGTAAAGAAGCAATGAATGAGCTCAAGGCTTATGAGGTAGAAAAGCAAAAAGAAATCAACAGTAGTAAATTATCAGCGCAGCAGAACACTACACTTCAAGGAAGTTATAATGCTTTATATGCTAGATATAAAGAACTAAATAAAGAGCTGCGTGCTACACCGACAAACGCCCCACAGTTTCAAGCGCTGCAAGCAGAAGTGAAAGTATTGAAAACGCAAGTCGATGATTTTAACCGCTCCTTTAGTGCAAGCAGCAAACCCAGTGTGTTGAGCGAAATGATTAAAAATCAAAGTGCTGCAATTAAACAAGAGTTAGCTAAACTAGATACTGAGTTTAAAACATTACAAAAAGATTTATCTACCATTGGCACGAATGGTACTGGAGGATTAGATAGCCTAGAAAAAAAGATGCTTCAAAACCGGCAAGCGGCTATTAGCTTAGAACAACAATTTGAAAAACTACAAATAGAGCTCAAAGGGCTAGGTGGTGTAGGCACACAAGTGAGTGAAGGTTTGAAAAACGGTTTTCAAAATCTCTCAGGCAATATTACACAGTTAGCATTAGGATATGTAGGCTTTCAAGCAGCTATATCGGGTATAAAAGATAGCTTCGCTGAATTTGATCAAGCTGAAACCAATGCCCTTCGCCTGCAAAATGCACTACGCAATATGGGCAAGGAAAAATACTTTGATGAGTTAAAAGCACAAGCAGAAGAACTAGCTAAAAAACTAGGTTATATCGATAATGATGATATTATAAAAGCGCAAGAAAAGTTAGTCACCTTTGGTAAATTATCTACTAAGCAAATTAAGGAAGCGATACCCACGATTGTAGATCTATCGGCTAATCTTGGCGTAACGATTCCAGAGGCAGCCGGTATCTTTTTAAAAGCTATTGAAGGCAATGCCAAAGCCTTAAAAGAATATGGTATCAATATTAAAGATGGAGGTAGTGAAGCAGAACGCTTTGCCATCTTACAAAAAGATTTAGCCACCAAAGTAGCGGGTAGTGCAGATACCATGAGCCAATCTGCTGCAGGTGGCTTTAGAAAACTAAAGCAAGTTATAGCTGATGCCAAGGAAGATATTGGCCGCTCCATTGCTGAAGCGATCGATCCGCAGCAATTAGCAGCTA
>CAZXBE010000264.1:0-2129 GCA_964638565.1 uncultured Chitinophagaceae bacterium | reverse complement strand
CTCAAAGTTAATGCCCTACTGCTTTTTATTCATCATACATTTTGTAACACAACCATACATTATTTAAAGAATATAATATTATTCAAGAACAGTTAAAAAAACAATCCATCATAAAGAATTTACCTGTATATATATCATCTAAAGGTGATGAAATACCTGTATTTCTAAATGCTTTTAAATCAGTTAATTCTGTTGGTGAAGTAGAAGGTATATTATATAGTATTGAAACAGAGCTTTATTTTGATAAAGAAATTAACTATAAAATAGCTGCTCATGATCTTATCAATCCTTTATGTACACAGTTTACATTGTTAAATATCTTAAAGGATGATTATTTAGATTTAAGAGGAAAACTTGATAAATCCTTACCTCTTATTGATTCTTTGGTAGAATCAAATAGTGAAAGCATAAAAAGATCTAAAGCTACTTTGGCTAATAACTTTAAAAAGAGTTCAATGGAAGAGCCTATTAATTTTAAGCAGCTTATTGATTCTATTCTTCACTCATTAAGTATAGCTGAACAATATAAAGATGTTGAAGTGTTAATGAGTGTTGAGAATAAAAAAGCATTTTATAATAATGTTACGATTGTACAATCAATTATACAGAATTTATTACAAAACGCTTTGAGGTATCGGAAGCCTAATCAAAAGAATACAATCTCTATTAGTATTATTGATACAAAAAGAGGAATTGATGTTATAATAAAAGATACAGGAATAGGTATTAATAGGAATTTGAAACAGCAATTATTTAAAGATATTTTACCAAGTAGTAATCAAAAAGATAGCCACGGCTTTGGTTTATATGGAGTTGCCCAGTATGTAAAGAAACTAAATGGGACAATAGCAGTTAAAAGCACTTTACAGGTGGGCTCTATATTTACGGTTAACCTACCTACCTTAAAGAGAGGATAAAAACAAATTACTCTCCAATATCTAGTTTATGTATTTGGGCGAACATTTTTATATTTCGAATATAGCCAAAAATGCATATTATATTTTCTACATCCATTATAATAATAAGACTCACCTTGATATATACCTATAATATCTCCATACCAAGTTTGAACAAATCCTTTTTCCGGTAAGGTAACTTGCTTATCATCTATATAACAATTACAATAATTAGTTATCTCTTGTATTGCTGGGTTGCCATATTTAGTTTTTTAATTCATTATCTAGTTCGAAGGGTTGTTCAGTAAATTCAATACTATATAATTTTGCTTTATAAAAAAATTAATTTTAACCTTTCTACTTCAAACTTGCCCAAAAGTTTGTATTGATTGATTTGATATATCTGAATTTGTGGATCATAGAAGGCGTGTATTGGTGAAAGTTCTACTTGCTTATTGCTAACTAATTTAAGTATAGAATTATTATTTCTAGTATCCACTTCTCTATCAAAAATCGAAATAGATCTCTGTGTGTCTTTTGCAAGTTTTATAGCAATAGAAGTGTCAGTAATTCCTATTTACACAAAGTGTTAGATACTACCTTTTCTTTTTCTCATAATGATTAGAATATAAATTAAATAGAAATTGTTCTTTCTACTATTTTTTTCACATAAAAGAGCTGATAAATATCATGAAGTTTCAACGCAAAATCTTCATATATAGAATTAAAGGAATGACAAGTAGCAACACCTTTTTTTATATCAACATCTGTAATCTGTTTGCATACACAACCCTCTGCATGTACAATAATGAATAAGTTTCTTTTATAAGACAACTTATCCTTCCAGTCAACATCAGGTAATTCTCTACAAAGCAGCGCATCACCTTCTTTAATAGCTCTATCACTACCATCATTCATACTATCGCCTGCTATAGTGAATACAGCATAATTGCCCTTTTCTGGAGGTGCAGTAATAAAAATTTTAGGTAAATTTTCTACATACTCTGGATCACTATATCCAGCCACATAACCAGCCTGTGCTCTTTGTTCTATAACCGGAATAGCCCATAAATTATGTTCCATACTATTTAATTCATCATTATATCTATCAATACGCATTTTTCCTTTTTCAGTTAAGATCCAGTCTATACTTGCGTTCCATACATTGCTTAGCATCAACAATTTTTCTTTCGGTATAGGCAGTTTACCGTTTTCTACTTTATAATAATACGA
>CAZXBE010000263.1:0-2161 GCA_964638565.1 uncultured Chitinophagaceae bacterium | reverse complement strand
GGTAGATTTTATGTTAAAATGTATATCGGATGTTTTTCCATTTCATCCATAAAAAGAATCATTATATCCTAATTCAAAAGAAGGCTGAAAATCGAAACTTAAGTTAATAAGTGCGTTTCTAAATTTATAATCTAGTCCCAGCACACCATCAATACCAAGGTATGATTTGCCGCCATTTTGACTATTGAACATTCCGATATGAACACCAGGGCCAGCATATATTTTTAATCCGTCTGTGTTAACATCCCAGTTAAACTCATACAACCCTGTAATACGAAAGCCTCTTCGCCAAAAACTTAACAATCCCTCTACCGAATTATTGTTGGTTACAAAATGTTTACCAGAAATAGCGACTCCCTCAAACCATCCAAGCTTTACTCCTATGGCAGTTTTGTAATCAGTACTAAAAGATTTTTTAGTATGATTTTTTTGGGCATATACGGTATTCATACTGAAAAAACAACCTATAACGATCATTGAAATTAAAATCTTTTTTTTCATGTTTGGTAATTTAGAAGTTAGTAAATGAATTTATATAAAAGCGAATAACGTAGATTGAATAAATCGAATAATTCCACGAATAGGAATATTTTCATTAATGATTAGATATGAGCAAATGCCTATAGTTACAAGCACCATACCTAAAAAAGACCATACCCACCAAGAACTTCTGAAGAAAGTTGTATTACCATTGTTGTGAAAAGAAGAATGATCAGCTTGTATGGAGTCGTGGGTAATACCCTTCTCTATAGTTATCCTTGGTATACTATTCTGTATACTATGTTCCCATGTAAATTTTATGATGTTTGCATCATCTTTTTTGAACGAACCAAGCCCTTCCCAATGAGCTTGGTTGCTCATGGTTAGTTGCTCCAAAAGAGCATCTATAAAAGTATTAAACCGTGCCTTTGCGTCAATAATGGAACTAGCTAGCTGAACAGATAGCCAATGATATAATGCAGGATCAACTTGCATACGCTCTGGCTTACAACGTATAGCAGCATAGGGAGCATGAAGGCTCTTGTGCGCCATAGTATAGCGAGCAGGTATTTCAATTACCTGTAACAAACCAATACCAGGTAAATCTAACTCTTTATGTGTAATAAGATATTGATGCAGCAATCCATACATCGCATTAAATTTTATATGGCGAATATACTAACTATCGTAAAACACTTAGCCATTATATTTAATTTTTAAAAATTGATTTAAATCTTTACGTTTGACATCTAAAATTATATGTATGAAAAAAATTATTTCTGTAAAGTACTCTAATGCTGCGTTTAATTTTGCAATGCTTATACTTCGCTTTGGAATAGGCCTACCTTTGTTTTTATGGAGTGGTATAGATAAGATATCTCACTTTGCTAATTACGAAAGTCAGTTTATAAATTTTATAGGCTTAGGGCCAAAAATTTCTTTAATGCTGGTAGTTTTTGCGGAAGCCTTTTGCTCTATTTTTTTAGTGTTGGGATTGCTAACACGATTAGCATCTATACCTATTATAATAACCATGATAGTAGCAGCTTTTGTTGTACACATGCCGCATGGTGGCTTAAAAGAAGGACAGACTGCTTTACTTTATTTAGTAGGCACCTTGGTAATATTATTTTGTGGCCTTGGAAGAATAAGTGTAGACGGCATGATTGGTAAATAGACTATTCTTTTTATAATCATATTTAATGAGCATAAAAATTTATTATAAACCTTTATAGTATGAATGATAAGACATTCGCTCCATACGATCCCATAAAATATAAAACACCTACGGGGACAAAACTCAATTGCAAAGGTTGGATACAAGAAGCCGCATTAAGAATGTTACTCAACAATCTTAATCCTGAAGTAGCAGAAAGACCAGACGACTTAATCGTTTATGGAGGTAGAGGTAAAGCCGCTAGAAATTTTGAAAGCCTTGATCTTATCATAAAAGCATTAAAAACCATTCATAATGATGAAACACTTTTAATACAAAGTGGCAAACCGGTAGGAATATTAAAAACACATGCAGATGCACCAAGAGTTTTATTAGCGAATGCACATTTGGTTCCTAAATGGGCTACCTGGGAGCATTTTGACGAATTAGAAAAAAAAGGATTAATGATGTATGGCCAAATGACAGCAGGATCATGGATTTATATTGGATCGCAAGGAATTGTAC
>CAZXBE010000262.1:0-2162 GCA_964638565.1 uncultured Chitinophagaceae bacterium | reverse complement strand
CCAGACTAAGTTAGAGCATTAGTTAAATGTCCTTAACTTATCTTGACCCATAATTTATTAATTTTTAACAGTCGCATAAATAATTATCGATGTCTATAAAAGGCCGTAAAGGTAAGAAGCTTATTATTATATTTGCAGCCAAATTAAATATTTATGGCAAATACATCGGATATCAGCCGCGGAATAGTTTTAAAATTAGACGGCCGCTTATACACAGTTGTAGAATTTGGAGAAAATAAAACAGCTCGTGCTGCAGCAAAGGTTTGGGCTAAATTAAAAGGAGTAGATAACGCTCGTAGTATTGAACACACCTGGAACAGTGGAGACACTATTTATCCAGTTCGTATAGAAAAAAAGACTTTTCAATTTTTATATAAAGATGAAAGTGGATATAATTTCATGGATAATGAAACGTTTGAGCAAATTGCCATGGAAGAAGCTTCGGTAGATGCCCCCCAATTGTTAAAAGAGGGACAGGAAGTGTTTGTTATTATAAATGCTGAAACAGAGCAACCAATGCGAGTTGAACTTCCAGATAAAATTGTATTACAAGTTACATATGCCGAACCTGGTATAAAAGGTGACACCGCTACTCGAACACTAAAACCTGCAACGGTTGAAACAGGTGCTACTATTATGGTTCCATTATTTGTGGATGAAGGGGAGTTAATTCGTGTTAATACAAAGACCAATGAGTATGTTGAGCGAGTGAAGAAGGAGTAATTATTTATATGCAACTCAAAGACAAAATAGCCATCAACTTTTTAGAGTTTTTTTTAAGAACAGACTCTAGACCATTGGTAACGAGAAGGTTAAACTTTCCTTTCTCCCCCCGAAGAAAAAAATCAAAATCGATATTGCTGATCCTAATGACTATGTGCTTGGAGCGTTTTTTTAATGTAAAAAGCCCAACCACATTATAGAATTATAGATAAATGCGTTGGACTTTTTCGAAAAAAGTATCCTATTTCTTTATTTGCATGCCTACTTTGCTTGCATACACTTGCTGTGCAGCTATGGCTTCACTCTCCAAAGTTGTAATTTTTACTTCAGCCTTATTCATATCTTCTACTAATTTATTATAAGCATCCACATCGGAAGTACCTTTTAATTCAGCTAATTGTTTAGCCAAGGGCAAATAATCTGTTTTAACGCCACTGAAAACGCCTGTTACTTTATTATGAAAATCTTTTGCCTCGTCTGAAGGTTTTAAATCATTCATAACGCCAATACAACTGTCTGTTTTTTTCTCTAGCGCAGCTACAATCACCAACGCATCTTCTTTTTTAATTTTTTCATCGGCTATTTTTTGAAATTGATCCGTTATTTGAGTAGTATAATTTTCGTATAGATTTACGACCGTATCATTGTATTTAACTTGGTTATTACAAGCAGTTATGAATACCGCAAACGATAGCAATAGAGCAATTGTTGTTGTTTTTTTCATTTTGTAGTTGTTTTTAGTTAAGGGTTGAAGGTACAAAAATATCAATATTTATTGAATTATCGATATAATAAAATTATTAAATGATGCAACTACCGGTGAAAAGTTCGCCTCTTTTTAAATTTTCACCAACAAACCAACTCTAAAAGCTACATTCATCATGTTCATTAGAAAATAATATCAATTACTAACTAAAAACGGTCTGATAAGATGCCAAAAAAAGCGTATTCTCAACCTGATGATCGTAGGCTTCAATAAGGACTGTCGTTTTTTTAAAATGCTGCTATAGACTTTTTTGGATACGACTTTTTCAAGCTACTTTCAATTTTGCTCCAAATTTTCTTTTCACATAACCATTAAGGATAGTGTACTTTATGGATTGCCCAAAATTCTTTTTGATCCATTCTTTCAGTTCTTTATAACTGCGGATGAGAGCAGTAGCGTTGTGCAGCTTTTGCTCTATAGCCTTATGAATATCTTTTTTTATTAAGAATTTGTGATTCCCTCCTCGTTTATTGCTGAGCAAGCAATTTAATCTTCCTTTTCGATAATTTGTTTTCCATTGTTGTATACCATTATGATTTACTCCCAAACACGCTCGGAAAAAATATTTTTAGATAGGCTTTTGCCTTCTTTTTTAAGATTATGAGCATTTGGAGACGCGGTTGAAGTTTACTCTTTGAGCCTTTATGCAACTTCTTGAGTTGTTCAAGGCTTT
>CAZXBE010000261.1:0-2166 GCA_964638565.1 uncultured Chitinophagaceae bacterium | reverse complement strand
CACCTTGTTTTAATTTTTGCAATACATCCAAACTACGATGATATTTGGCTTGTATACGTACTTGTTTTGTTAATCTTTCCACTGTTTCCATATTGTGTGAAACTACTTCTGGAGATGCATCTATAATACGTTGTAAGTTATCCCAATCGCCTTTAAAATCAGGGATTAAGGTTTCTAGTGTTGTATTAGGATTTAAAGATCGAATAGCTTGTATGGTATTGAACCAAATAATAGATCCGCCATCGTTTAATTCATCTCTATCTACAGAAGTAAGCACTGCATGTTTTATTTTCATTAAATAGATAGCCTCTGCCACTCGTTGGGGTTCATCCCAGTCTACAGGTTTTGGTCGACCAGTAGCTACTGCACAAAATCCACAACTACGAGTACAAATATTGCCTAGTATCATAAAAGTAGCCGTTCCTGTTCCCCAACATTCGCCCATATTAGGGCAGTTGCCACTTTCACAAATGGTATGCAGTTTATGAGTGTCAACTAAATTACGTACGTGTTTATAATTTTCACCAATGGGTAATTTAACACGAAGCCAATTTGGCTTTTTTGTTTTTGAGGATTGATCTATAACGGGTAGTTCTTGCATACACGTAAATATTGTTTAGCAATGTATTATCCATTACCTTCTATGCCCTAACATGACTGCTACATAGGCATTAAATAAAAATTGTTGAGCTTTAGCACCTAACATAATGGGCATCCCATATTTATAAATCTCCCAATTTATACCAGCTTCTAAGGCAGAAACTGTTTCATTGTATCGTCCATAATCAAAGCGTAAAGCCACTTTACCATATACGCCAGGTCGAAATTGGAGTTTGTCCCAGCCCTTCAAAAAACCACCTGAGCCTACTGTTAAATAAGGGTATAAAAAGCGAATATCCGGATTTTTAGGATCATATGTAATAAATTCCGTTTTAGTGGCTGCAACATCAACGACTTCTAGTACGTAGGGTTTCAGTAATCCTGCAGACAAACCACCTCCATATAATAAAGAAACGGCAACCCCATTTTTATTTCCTTTATTTCCAATGAAGTATTGTTGTCCAAAACCTAATTTAGCGTAGAAAAAATTATTAATCTTTCCATATATGAAAGTATTTCGCCCTACAGCAGGGTCAGAGTTTAGTACTTTTTCTTCTTTGTTACTTTTGTGTTCACCAAGCTCTAACCTATACCAGTAGCTCACTTTAGGTGTTTTAAAATACATTAATTCTCCAAAAGCGCCGTATCCATCACTGTTTAATTGCCCTCCGGCAACCCATTGTTTATTAAAAATAATAGAACCTTCTTCTTCTTTCTTAATTAACTGATTAATGCGTTCTTGTCTTAATTGCTTATTTGTTTTTTGTTTACTTTGTGTAAACGCTGCTTGTCCAAATAGTATGAACGAACTTATTAAAAATATTTTTTTCACTATTGAAAATTTGATTTAAACAGAACGTAAATTTAAGCAAAATTAAACGGAATGACAGCTAATATTGTATACAACGGAAATCTGCGTACTACTGCTCAGCATGTTGCTTCTCAATCTATAATAGAAACAGATGCTCCCGTAGACAATCAGGGAAAGGGAGAACGCTTTTCGCCTACTGATTTAATAGCTACAGCATTAGGCAGTTGTATGCTAACGGTTATGGGTATTAAAGCACGAGATATGCATGTGAATATAGATAATACAACAGTGCAAATAGTAAAAATAATGGGGAATGATCCTCGACGTATTGTAGGTATTGCTGTGCATATTATTTTTCCTAAACATATTATCATAGATGAAAAACAAAAAACAACATTGGAGCGAACAGCACTCCATTGCCCTGTAATTAAAAGTTTACATCCAGATATTGATTGTACAGTAAAATTTCAATGGAAATAAATACATGTGTTGCAAGCGTTTTAAATATGAAGAGCATCGCCTCTACTTTTTATCCGGGTTCTTTTTTTAAAATAGCATGACCTATGACACATTGTAAACAGCGTTTTTTTTCACAATAGTCATTGTACAGGGTTATTAAAGCCTGGCTGTCTGCTGCGTGTTGGATATTTACGCCAGTTCTTTCCCAATTGACTGTAATGACATTTTTTTCTATAGCTATTTTTTGTAACCAATGTATTGCTTTTTCAATAAGATGATCATTTTTCTGTATGTGG
>CAZXBE010000260.1:0-2174 GCA_964638565.1 uncultured Chitinophagaceae bacterium | reverse complement strand
TGAATATTGTTGGTGTTTGAGCGTATGTGCTAACATGTAGCATCATAAGCATGGCACATAGCCATGGCATCGGTGTCCATAGGTTAAACATAGGTTATTGGTGTTAGTGCCGCAAGATAATGAAAAAATATTATTTACAAAGGATATCTACTATTTTTTGGATAAGCTCTGCTTCATAGCCTTTTTGAAAGGCATACTGTACTACTTTTTGCTTGCGTAATTGGATGAGCATCTTTTTAGGCAAGCTATCCCATTTTTTTTGAATACTTTTTTTTGCACTATTCAAATAATCTTCCTCTCCTATTTGCTCTAGCGCTTTTTTTATACAATACTCAGAAAGTTTTTTTTGCCGAAGGGTGTAAACAATTTTTCTTTTCCCCCATTGTTTGGTACGAAATTTTCCACCTGCAAATTGCTCTGCAAAACGTTGCTCATTTAAATAATTGTCTTCTATTAGCCGGCTAATATATTGCTCAACTTCGTACTTATACAATCCTAAGCTATACAATTTCTCCCTTACCTCTTGATGGAACCTTTCTTGATAAGCACAGAAAGTTTTTATTTGACGCCATTTTTTTTCTTTATCTGTACTTATTTCTTTACATTTCATCATAAAAAATGTGTGAAAAATATTGAATTGAATTTTAATGTTAAATAACTAGTTTTGTTCATAAACAAGGCAATTTATCCGTTTTATACACAATTTTTTTATTCCAATTACAAGTTTTACCTTTGCCATCCCAAAAATGGGGTTTATTTAAAAATTTAACATTTTAGTCCATAAAACAACGTTTTAAATGCCTACGATACAGCAACTAGTAAGAAAAGGAAGAGAAATTATACGTGCAAAAAGTAAATCTAGAGCTTTGGATGATTGTCCTCAGCGCCGTGGTGTGTGTACTCGTGTATATACTACTACACCTAAAAAACCGAATTCAGCGGCTCGAAAAGTAGCCAAGGTTCGTTTAACCAATAAAGTTGAAATCATTGCTTACATACCAGGCGAAGGGCATAATTTGCAAGAACACTCTATCGTTTTAGTACGTGGAGGCCGTGTAAAAGATTTACCAGGTGTGCGTTACCATATTGTTCGAGGTGCATTGGACACTGCCGGTGTAAAGGATAGAAAGAAAAGTCGTTCCAAATATGGTGCTAAAAAAGAAAAAAAAGGTGCTAAAAAATAGTCTAATTTAATTAATAATTTATTTCATGCGGAAAACTCAAGCTAAAAAATTACCACTTGCCCCAGATCCAAAGTTTAACGATAAACTAGTTACTCGTTTTGTCAATAATGTAATGTGGCAAGGCAAAAAGAGTACAGCGTTAAATATATTTTATGATGCTGTAGAAAAAATTACTAAGCAAACGAATGAAGATGGTTATGAGGTTTGGAGAAGAGCCCTTGCTAATGTAACACCTGCTGTTGAGGTTAGAAGTCGGCGTATTGGTGGAGCTACTTTTCAAATTCCTGCTGAAGTGCGCCCAGACAGAAAGATATCTTTAAGTATAAAATGGCTTATTCGCTATGCTAGAGACAGAAATGGGAAAAGCATGGCCGAAAAATTAGCTAATGAAATTATTGCTGCGAGTAAAGGCGAGGGTGCTGCGTTTAAAAAGAAAGAAGATACCCATCGTATGGCAGAGGCGAATAAAGCATTCTCACACTTTAAGGTGTAAAAAAATAATTCAATATAAAAAAATAGCTGATGAATTTTCTCAGCTATTTTTTTATATTGAATTGCAGTTTTATTTTACATTATTATTGGATTAGGAAACAAAATATGGTGTAGCAAAGCAATCTAGATTAGCATAGTGCAAGAACTTCAAATGCACAGCAGTAGATGGCTTCGCTACGTTCACCATGACGACTTTTGAGACAGCCTCATTTATTTTTTTGAGCTAATAATTTTAGTGTTAGACTTATCTAATTTTATGCCATTAGCTCATATAAAATAGTCTAAAATATGCCTAATAAATATTGAAAAGAACAAATGGTTTTTTTATAACTTTTGTATGGAGCTTTTTTCGGATAATAGTACTGAGATACTTACTAAGATGAAGGATGTTATCAAAGTTTTTGCAGACCAGTTCTTGTTTAAGCAACCACCATATTTTTTCAGCGGGATTGAGTTCTGGACTATACGGTGGCAAAAAAATAAGTGCAATGTTGTTAG
>CAZXBE010000259.1:0-2204 GCA_964638565.1 uncultured Chitinophagaceae bacterium | reverse complement strand
GTTCGCATTCACCAAATGTACAACTATTTTATATATCTTGTTAGCGGTTTAGTATCATATAATAAAGATGTATTATTTTTTAGAATTACATATAAATATCATTAGAAGCAGTTATATATTGACCTTTACAAACTTTCTTATATCACTTATATTGATAAGTTCTTAGCTCAAAAAGAAAGCATGATTGTTAATTTTTCATTTTTTAATATATTTGTATTGTTGAAGAAACTAATCTCCATATTATTTTTCTTTATTTTCCTATCTGCTAACACAGTATTTGGGCAATTATTAAAATTGCCAGTGTTGATTGAGCATTATTATGAGCATCAAGATGATAGAACAGATGATGATCACGGCATTAGCTTTTTAGATTTTTTGAAAAAACATTACACATCAAATAATTCTAATACTGGCGATACAAAGCACAGTCATGAAAATTTGCCCTTTAAAAATACCAATTGCACTTCAGTAAATTCAATCAGCGTTTTACCACAACATATTTTCTTTAAAACTATTACACCTTTTATTTGTTTAAAGAAATATCAACCGCTTTACAATCAATCATCCTATATATCTACTCAGTTAGGTAGCATTTGGCAACCTCCCCGCCTTAGTTAATCATTGCTTTTTATGCTTTGCATAAAGTTTTACTGCTTTATGCTTCGTTTCACGTAGTGTAGATCCATGCTCTAAGAGTTCTTTAATGATTAACAAAAAAAATATGCTCAATAAAATCATTGCGTTTTCTATACAGAATAAACTCATCATTTTTCTATTTACTATTGTTCTTATAGGATATGGTAGTTATGAAGTAGGGAAATTACCTATTGACGCTGTACCCGATATTACCGATAATCAAGTACAAGTTATTACCATTGCCCCAGCATTGGGAGCACCTGATGTAGAAAGGCTCATCACCTTCCCTATTGAACAAGTAAATAACAATATTCCCGGGATAAAAGAACTACGAAGTTTTTCTCGCTTTGGTTTATCGGTAGTTACCATTGTATTTGATGATGCAACAGATGTTTATTGGGCAAGACAACAGGTAACAGAGCGCTTACAAAAAGTTCAAGAACAAATACCCAAAGGTTTTGGTACGCCTACTTTAGCACCTGTTACTACAGGACTGGGTGAAATTTATCAATACGCTGTACGACCAAAGAAAGGATATGAAAGTAAATACAATGCAATGGATTTGCGCACCATTCAGGATTGGATTGTACGTAGACAATTGTTAGGTGTGCAGGGGGTTGCGGAAGTCAGTAGTTTTGGCGGGATACTCAAACAATATGAAATAGCCGTTGAGCCTTCAAAACTTATGGCTAATAACATTACGATTGGAGATGTATTTACTTCACTTGAGAAAAATAATCAAAATACCGGTGGTGCATATATAGAAAAAGGGCCTACAGTTTTGTTCATCCGCAGTGAAGGCTTGGTAGGTAGTAAAAATGATATAGAAAACATTGTTGTAAAGAATTTACCCAACGGAGCGCCTCTTTTAATAAGAGATGTAGCAGAGGTTAGATTGGGTAGTGCCACCCGATATGGGGCTATGACATATAACGGCATAGAGCAGGTATCCGGTGCAGTAGTAATGATGCTCAAAGGTGCAAACAGTAATGAAGTAATTAAAAATATTAAAGAACGTATTGCACAAATACAAAAAACATTGCCCGAAGGAGTGATCATTGATGCTTTCCTTGATCGTACTAAAATGGTAAATAATTCTATCAGTACGGTTACCAAAAATTTAATGGAAGGCGCCCTCATTGTAATTTTTGTATTAGTTCTATTCTTAGGCAACCTGCAAGCTGGATTAATAGTTGCTTCTGTTATTCCACTCTCTATGCTTTTTGCTATCATCATGATGAATGTATTTGGCGTGAGCGGTAACCTTATGAGCCTTGGGGCATTAGATTTTGGATTAATTGTAGATGGTGCTGTAATTATAGTAGAAGCTGTAATGCACCAGATTACCCATAGTAAAAGACTTAATAGCATTCAAAAATTATCTCAAATAGAGATGGATGATGTAGTGCTTAAGACATCTGCCAGAATGCGTAACGCCGCTGTATTTGGAGAAGCAATCATTTTGATTGTATATCTGCCCATTTTCACTTTGCAAGGTATAGAGGGAAAAATGTTTAAGCCTATGGCTCAAACCGTTGCCTTTGCTTTAGCAGGAGCTTTTATCCTTT
>CAZXBE010000258.1:0-2213 GCA_964638565.1 uncultured Chitinophagaceae bacterium | reverse complement strand
TTAAAATATCCAGGCTTAGTGTTAAATACATCTGCGGTTAAACTATAAGGATGTGTAGGTTCTATGCAGACTACTTTGTTTACATTATCGGTTTGAATACTTAAGTTAAAGCAATCGATAATGCCTCTAAAAAAGTCAACAAACTTATAATTCTTGAGTCCTGTGTAAGCATCAAATAAAATGGTTCCACCTATGGGTATTTTAAAGTATTCAAATTTAAAGGCGAGCACATTGCTGGTAAGTACACATAAGCTACTGCGCCCCGGCGATACTTTCATGTATATCTTTACAGATATCTCATCATTTGGATTTACAATTATAGTAGAATAATGGGTAAAGGTACTTCTAAAGCGCAGGGGTGGGAGAATATATCCTACACTTATGCTACCAATATCATTTTCCTGATATAAGCTACCATTTTTAAACCACCTGGCTGTATAAATGACCGATACATCCGATACACTAAGTTCTACACTGATCTGTAAACTAAAGGTGGCCGATAAGGTTTTAAAATCGAAATTGTTTTTATAACGCCATATCATGGCATAGTTAGCGCTGTCGTAGCGGTAATCATCATTATTATCAAAAGCGCCAGCAGTACTATCATTACTAACCTTTAAATCTATATAATTATCATAAATAAACAAATTATAACGTTGATCACCTACGCTCTTCGCTAAAAAGGCATGCGCTTTTTGACGGCTACCTTCACTACTTAAAAAATTACCCCATACCCAAGGCATAACTAGTCTTCTAAAGTAAGGCGTCTGCATAAAATCAGATTGTATACGGTAGCCTAAGGATTGAAAAGCCCAATAGATTGTCCAATAAACCGAAATGGAAGGACGCAAGTATTTAATGGATACATTATCATCTTTGTTATTGTCAATATCAAATACTCCACGGTAGCGAATCGGTGCAAATACGTAAGGCATATTTTCATTAGTACCATCAAAATTCCAGCTATTTTGTATAGCAGCTTTGGTGTAAGGGATTTGTATACGCTTTAGTATATCATAGAGGGTAGTTTCTTTTAGGTCAATTAGCCAATCTGCATTATTACCATAGAAATTGTATTTATAATTCTCTGGTTTTGTTTTATGTACAGCATTCACTAAAAATGCTTTACCGGATAGTAATTCTACACCACCAGATTCGATTACTGCACGTTGATGGCTTTTAAAGACTTCTCCCTCCGTTAAATCTTCTACACTGGGGTTGTGAAAACTGTTGGCTAGTTTATCATTGTTTAGGGTAGCTGGAATAGTCACATCAAAAGCCTCACTACTTTTTTATTCTGAAAGTTTTCTGGATCTTCTAGTTGATAAGTAATGGCAACAGGAAAGTCTTCATTATCTTTTACTTCTACTTGCTGGGTACTTATTTTAATATTAAGGTATTTAGACATATAACTCCTTTTAGAGAAAGCGTTTTATTCTTTAATGTGATTTTATATAGTTCAAATTCTCTTATATATTTGTCTTTATCGGCTTTGTCTTTTCCCTCCTTCTAGGAGGGTTAGGGGAAGCCGTTAATTGCGTAGTATAATATTTTCGTTAGAAAATTTTGCTTCTAAAATAAATTCATAGCTGTATCGCTCTTCTAGTTTTCGTTTTTCTTTTTTACCATTTAGAATAATAATGGGAATATAACTATCAGGTTGTCCCTCTTTTCCTTTCCATTCTATATACGCTTTAGGGCTATCTACTAACTCCATGAGCCAATCCATATCCTTTTCTGTATAGGCACAAGTTTTTAGTTGAAAGGTTTCATTAGACCTGACATTAAAGCGCTCTATTCCAGTGTCTGTTTTAGACAGCGGAAAGCGAAGCGATTTTTCATAAGTGGTACTCTCCGGTTCGTGAAGGATAGTGTAATGCTCAAAGTTCACCGCATCGTAAGTGCCTAAATAATTTACAAAATGAATTCTTATATATTCCCCTTCTTTACAGCAGCAGCTCATTTTATTCATACTGCCTGTAGCTAGAATATTATCTGCACGATCCAAAGCTTGGATATAGTATTCTTCTATATCATCCCAGTTTATGGTTGGAAATAGTGAGTTTAAGTTTTTAGGCCCGTTAGGAAGTAAATAGATAATATTTCTCATAATATATATGTTTTAATATATGTTTCAGGTTTCATACGCTACGCCTACAAATTCATGTTGATAATCCAGCTCCAGCTTTACAATATCACCTGTAGCGCTAGCT
>CAZXBE010000257.1:0-2247 GCA_964638565.1 uncultured Chitinophagaceae bacterium | reverse complement strand
CTATATAATCTTCCCACCAGCTTAAAAATTCCTCTCCATAACTATTTTTGATCTGCTTGTTTTTGGTATTTATACTTGCTACCCTCTCTGGTATGCCTTTTATTAGATATTGCTGCACACAGGCAAACATAAAATTGTAAAACCTGTTCCATCGCTCAGTATCCCAATCATCAAAAAGCCGATGCCCAAAATAGTCTAGCGGTGTATAACGAGAGTTAAAAAAAGAACTGAACTCCACTATTCTTTGCCTGCGCTTAGCGGTATCACTTACATTAGGAATAACATAGTTGGTCGTAAAAATCATTTTAGGAGAATCTGCATAGGGTATAAAAAGCTCATCCTTATTTTTCTTTTCTATGGTAATACCTTCGGTAATGATAGAGTAAAACCCTTCAAAATCTACATTTTTTCGAACGTCTTGTATTGCGATCAAGCGAGTATCGAGTTTTACTCGTTGGAAAGCGAAGTTTTTATCTACTTTAAAATTCTTCCCATCAATCTGCTCACAGTTTAAGAGTTTGCTAAGTGCAGTAATAAAGATACCCTTACCACTTCCTCCTCCTCTGCGGTCATCTGCTGTATCTTCTCCCAGTACGATACAATAAGGTTTTGCTGGGTTTTTATATTTATGTAGCAGATAGCCAATGATAGCCATACAATATTCAATTCGTTCTGTATCTTCCGCACATATTTTTTTAATAAACTGATAGTAATCAATACTATTAACATCAATAGGATTACCATCGTTGTAAAGCAATATATTATGATCGGTAATTTGGCTACGCCATATACTTTTGCCCAGCTCTTCATAACTGCGTAAGTGATATCCTTCTTTGGTTATAGATACCACCCCATTGGTAAAAGGGAAATAAGCCACTTGTTCGGTGTCTTTTAAAAAATCGATATGGATGGGTTGGAGAAATTCATAGAAGGTATCTCTAAAATAATGACTCTCTCCTCTATATATGGCTTCTTGTAAATCTGTTTTATGAATACCGTCAAAATATTCTGGAAGATTTAACACATAGGCTTTAACGAATTTCTTAATTTGTTCTCGAGATGCTTCTTCAATCATTCCATTTTCATTTCTAATGAGTTTAAATATTCTAGAGTTCGGATCGTAGAAATATAAAAAGAAACCTCCTTCTTCGCTTAAGAATTTTTCCAGCTTATGGTGCACAATGCTTACATTAAAATTTTTAGGGTTAACTTCCCAAAAGCGAGTAGCCGTTAACTGTTGTTTGCCATTAACGGTTATCCCTTCGCCATTAGTAATACGTTTATGTATTTTATTGCTCGTGGAAATATCTCTTACACCATATCCTGCATGGAGTAATTGTTTAGCAGCGAGTTTAAAATCACCATCACATTCCAGCATGGTATATACAGCACAGGGCTGATATGCTTTATTGGTCTCGAAAATAGATGAAGTAGTAAAAACGGAGAACCATCTCTTTTCCTTGTTAAAATTACCACTGCTTTTACTGCTGCTGTTGCCGGGACGTTTAAAAATAATCTTCTCGCTATTTTCTCCTACCACAGTCCAACCATGACGGGTTAATAATTCTTTTATATCTACCCTTTCGTTGTAATCTTCAAAAGGAGAAAGCCCGCAGTTTTTAGCAGTACTGTTTTCTTTATACTCATGCTGAACAGGTTCTTCGTAATACTGATTAAAAGAGCGAGCAATTTCTAGAATGGTTGCTCGCTCAGCTATCGTAATCAATGGACAATTAGTAGGTTTCCCATTTATAAAGCAGTATCCCGGACTAGGCGCTGCTATTACATAGCCACCCTCACCTCTGGTTTCTATCAGCACGACTACTTTATGATGGGGATTATCTTTTCGCTCTACTTCCGTAGTAGGTCTACTGGCTAGTTTCTGATTACCGCTTATTTGTTCACAGCGATAATAAATATGGTAACCTCCATTTAAGGTTTTAGCAATAAGTATTTTACCGGCAAGTGGTGGATCTGTATCCCGAAGCGCTTGCATAAAATTTTCAAACAATGTTCCACTCAAGTCATATTTGCTATCAATATCGATGACTTCTAAATTGCCGCTTACACTTCCGCAAATGACAGCAATTCCCTTAGCTCGATAGCTGGTGAACATTTGTGCAATAAGCTGTTCATTGGGTTTTTGTTCCTGATATTTCTTCCAGCTTTCTACAGCAGGTCTTTTATACTCATCGGTTGCAATAACAGAGTATCCGTATTGTAGGTAGGATAAAGCATGATTGGCTA
>CAZXBE010000256.1:0-2261 GCA_964638565.1 uncultured Chitinophagaceae bacterium | reverse complement strand
AAATTATTTTTAAATTTACAAAACATAACCGTTGCGTTAGACTTTTGAATCCACCGTTTTTTTACAGTATTTTTCTTCTCTTTATTTCTTTTTTTAATAGACTTAATTCTCTTCCCGTTTGTCCTTTTACAGAGCTATTTTCTTGAGCTCTACGCATTAAATAGGGTACTACATCTTTAATAGGACCAAATGGAATGTACTTACTAACTGAATAGTTGGCTTTGGCTAAATTAAAACTGACATGATCGCTCATGCCGTACAATTGAGAAAAGTGCATATTGGGGTTATGGAATGGTAATTGTTTTTGTTCTAATAGTTGAGCAGCCAGTAAGTTACTTTCTTCATTATGAGAAGCTATAATGGTAGCTATGTGATCGATATGGTCAATACAAAAATGAATAGCTTCGTTATAATGCTTATCAGATAAGAATTTTGTAGGTTGTATGGGCGATAAATAACGCAGTGCTTTAGCTCGGTTGCGTTCTTTTTCCATATAGGCACCACGAACCAATTTTACACCTAATATGTAGTTGTTTTGTTGTGCAGTATTTAATGATTCTTGCAAGAATGCGAATCGGTCTGTTCTATATAATTGAATGGTGTTGTATACAACTGCTTTTTCTCCCAATGTTTTTGAATTAAATTTTTGCATCATTTGCATAGCCAGCAAATCTATAGGTTCTTGTATCCAACTTTCTTCAGCATCTATCAATACACCTATGTTGTTTTTTTTTGCCGTAGTGCAAATATGTAGAAGTCTTTGTTGTACTTTTTCCCATTCTATTCGTTCTTCATTTGTTAAGATATTTTCATACGAATTTTTATGATGTCGATTTATTTGAATACCATGCAATTTTTCAAGCAATGAAAAGCTTGCAATAGCTGTAAGTTTGATGCTTATAAATGGTATATTCTTTTGTGAAGCTGCAAATTCAATAACTTGTACGAATGTATTTTTTGCAGCTTCAAAGCTTTCTTCATTTTCTTTTCCTTCAGCGCCATAGTCTAAAATAACTTGAACATTGTGTTGGGCTAATAAATGCACAACAGGTATTGTTGCTTGTAATGTTTCGCCACCTACAAATTGCTTAAATAAAGTATTTCGTATAATTTTTTTGATAGGCAATCCAATACGAATGGCCCATGGAGTTAATCGTGTACCCAACCAAACAAGCCAGTTATACTGCATCATTGAAAATAGTCGATAAGCTTTTTTAAGATCTTTATCAGACTTATATGCAAAGGCAAGCGTGGTGTTATCGAAGGTATTAATTCCAGATTTAGATTGAGAGTCTGTTATCATTGGTTAAAGTGTAAAAAATACAATAACAAAAAAAAGATTATTTTCAGTGTGTACTTGATTATATTTAGTATAAACAGATTATTTTATATGCTAAAACATACAGGCAGTTCAACGTTGTATTAAACTGCCTATCAAAATAATACCTCTAATATACTGAACATCTATTTGGGTCGAACTTTATCTGAAGTTACCCATTTGTCATACGAGCTACCCCACCCATTAAAATGAATGTAGTATTCATTTCCTCTTGTATTTAATATGGTAGCATCATACCAAGTACTGTTGTCATATACTTGAATTAACTGGCCTACACCATAATTTGTAAACTGAATTCTATCTGCGGTTACCCATTCATCATAGGTATCACTCCAATTTGTATAGTGTATATAATAGGTATTACCACTTACTTTTAATATAGTGGCTGGATACCAACTGCTTGCATACAGTACATTTACTCGTTGTCCAACTAAGTCAGGTGTTGTAGATGATGTGCCTGTTGATACTTGCCATGATTTGCAAGATGTTAGTCCGATTGATGTAATTAATAGTGCAATAAATAATTTTTTTTTCATAATCTTTTTTTTTGTGGCAAAAAGTAATGTCGCTCGAACGAAGTTACTTATTTAAAGCAATATTTTATTCAAAATAAGTTATTGTTCCACCCATTTATCTCTATCCTCAGGTGAAAATTTCCAAGGGGCAAAATTATTCTCTATATTACCGAACACCGTATTCCACTCTTGAGGTGCATTGCTTTCTTCCATAATTAAATAGCGGCGTAGTTGTAGTATGATAGAAAGAGGATTAATACTTACAGGGCATTCTTGTACACAAGCTTGGCAAGTAGTACAGGCGGTTAATTCTTCTTGTGTTATATAATTTTGTAGTAAAGATTTGTTATCATCTGCAAAAGAGCCATTTTTATTAATATTTTTTCCTACTTCTTCTAATCGGTCTC
>CAZXBE010000255.1:0-2273 GCA_964638565.1 uncultured Chitinophagaceae bacterium | reverse complement strand
CCAAAACCACAACCAAGACTTACTCAAAAGGTTAAATTCCTTTTTGGACACACTGTAGAGCATTGGATGAAAATTGACGCAGAAAACGCACAAAAGGCGTTATTAGGCATGATAAACAAGAAAGGTAACCCGTATAAGCCTACCAGATTTGCTTACAGGCTTGAAAGGCTAATTCAGTTAAATGAGTATAGAAGTAATTTGAGAGATGTAGTCAGGAAAGCTACTGGCGGTGAAATACCTACGCAAAACTTATTCATGTTTTACCTATTTCATTGCCCTAAAACGTGGAGTAAGAAGAAAAAAAAAGCACACGAATGGAAATTTCATGTGCTTAAACCTGATTATAGTAATCTTCTTAAAGGTGCTGAAGATGCTTTATATGATAGTGATAGTGAGTGTAATGCAGTTGCTCACTATAAAATCTATGTTCCTGGGGAATACAAATGTGGAATTATGATCTTAAAAGATGAGGAAATTCACAATTATGTAATGGAAACAGCTATTGATATTTTTAAGAAGCTGCCTTCTTCTCTGGCCTAATTGCATGGCCGCAGTTAGGACAAAAGTTGAAGTTAATTTTCTTTTTATTAACCGTTCCTGATTTTATACAACCAACTTCTTCGCATCTTGGAGTGAACTTATCCCTAAGCATCCATTCGGGCTTATATGGGCCGGATTCAAAATTTAGAAGGCTATTGGGATTGTTTTTATCTTTATAAAACGCTTCTTCTTTCTTTAATATTTTAGCTGGAATGTCATTAGAGATTAATTCAACTGTAACCTTATTTAAGGCCGGATATTGCTTGCAGTATTTCACTACCCGTTCGTACTGTTCTGAATATTTTGATCCACATAATCCCCTGAAAACATCGTATAGCAGCTTATCTAAGCTAGGACTTAGTTCTTTTCCTTTGTGAATGTAGAATTTAGTGCTGAACCAAACCTTATAAAGAACGGGGTTTTCTGTGTCTTTTACCTTTGGAAGATCACCAACTACTGTGAATTTATGTATCATTTCTGTAATTTTTTATAAACTTCTGATGTTATGTAACCTATTAGATAAGCCCACGTTTCGCAAGTGTCTAAATTTAATGGAGTGTTTATTCTGTGCATTAAAAAATGAACTATGTGAAATATTTCGTGCTGCAAATGACCATAATCATCTATTGATATTGGTATTTTTTTATACCTAAGTAAAAATTGACCGGAACTAAACATTACAGCTCTACCCAATCCAATATCTTCAAACTTCCAATCGGCATCAGAATAATCAACACTATATTTATTTAGTTTAGATTGTAATTCTTTGTCGGTTTCCCCAAAAGACACCATTACGTCAAATGGATATACTTTCAATGAAATAATAAAATTTAACTGTTTAGCCTTCACTACATTGATTTAAGTTCCTGAATCATTTTTAGTTTCTCTTTCTGTGCTAACTGTAAACGTATTTCTAAGTTGTCCTGAAACTTTTTATCGGGGAGAACTTCGATAATTTTTATTCGTAATTTAGGATCAGTCCAACGTTCATCGAATGATACAAAATGAAATCCATCAACTTTTGTACACAGAAATAACATTTGCATTTGACAGTAATATTCAAATGAGTTCATCTTAATATCCCACTGGTCTTTGTATTTCAAATACTGATAATGCTTTTTGGGTGTCTTGGGGCATTTGATTTCTGCTCCCCAACCTGTCATCAAAGCATCGGGACTACCTCCTGAATAATCATTGTATGAAATAAATTGAGGATTTTCTGTACCATGATATTTCATTTGATAATTCTTAGTAACTCGCAAATACTCATTAAAAGCCGGTTCTTCATACATTTTCCCATATAATAATGATTCCACAAATTCAAGTTCCGGTGCTTCCCACCATTCGGTACATGATTCAATGGCCTTTTCCTCTATGTAAGTAAGTCCTGTTTGTGAAAATCCGGTTCCATCCTTTCCTGTTTTCCATAACTTACTGCATACACTAGCTGTAAACATCCCTTTACGCTGTAATAACCATTTATCCTTTGCATCTATTTCTCCAATCATAAACTTTTAATTTGTTCCAGTAAAGTCAATAGTTGTTTCTTTTTACCTGAATATATAGGACTTTTAAAATCAGGGATTGATACTGCAACAATTTGTTGAACTGTGGTTGCCCATTTCTTTTTATCAGAAGCCTTATCAGCCCTTTCCTGACGTTGTTTTTCTTCTTCAATCCGTTTGGCTTCCGCTTCTTTCTTTTCACGTTCTACACGCTCCTGTTCCTCCCTG
>CAZXBE010000254.1:0-2338 GCA_964638565.1 uncultured Chitinophagaceae bacterium | reverse complement strand
AATTGCGAACGAAAACTCAATACCAGTATGCATTTTGTCGTACTTGCTTTTATTGCCCTAATTCTAAAAAGATCTTGAACAGGTTCTAAGTTTTTTTTTAATTAATTACAGATATGATACACGTAGCAATATGCTAGCATGATTGTTTGTATATTTACACCCCGTAATCAAAATCACTATGATGTTTAAGAAATCAATATTTTTAGTGAACCTAATTTTGATGCTGTCTATAGCAAAGGCTCAGCAAACTTTGCTTTTTCCTCGTAACATTCAAAAAACATATCTTGCACAAACGCGTTCGCTAGACGGCAAACCAGGTAGCAACTATTGGCAAAACACAGCTAATTATGCAATTAATGTACATTTTTATCCTGGCTCAAGGCAGCTAAACGGTACTGCAACCATTGATTATACCAACAATAGTACAGATACGTTAAAGGAAATATGGTTTAAGTTGTATCCCAATTTATATAAAAAAGGATTACCCAGAGCACAAAAAATTGAACCTGATGATGAAAGTGATGGTATGCACATCAACAATATAACCATCAATGGGAAAACAAAAGATGTTAGTAACCTAAATATAGAACTGGGGCATAAATCAAATAGCCCTTCTATGGCATTTGCTAAAGATGCAGCGTTATTCAAATTAGATGGCACTAACATGAAAGTAACTATTGATCCTTTAGCACCTAAACAAACCATTCATTTTGTAATCGATTATAATTATACCTTAAATAAAAATTCGCATATACGTACTGGAGAAATAGATATGGGTTCTGTTTTTGTAGCTTATTTTTTTCCTCGTATTGCGGTATATGATGATATAGATGGATGGAATAAGACACCCTATACTGGCTCTCTTGAATTTTATAACGATTTCTGTCATTTTAAAGCTCATATAACCGTTCCTAAAAATTATGTAGTGTGGGCAACAGGAAATTTATTAAATGCCAAAGAAGTATTGCAAGAAAAATATGTTCAAAAAATAGTACAAGCTGAACGAAGTGATGGTGTTACAACTGTTATAGATACGACGGATCTTCAACAAGAAAATGTTACAACCAATAATCTTACGAACACCTGGCAGTTTGAGGCCGATGAGGTAACCGACTTTGTTTTTGCCACCAGCAATCATTATGTTTGGAAAGCCTCTAGTGTAGTAGTTGATAGGGAAACGAATAGAAGAACAAGAGTAGATGCTGTTTTTAATCCTGCTCACAAAGATTATTTTGATGTAATTGATTATGCCAGAAAAACAGTGGAAGCAATGAGTTATGCTTTTCCCGCCTGGCCATATCCCTACCCACATGAAACCGTTTTTGATGGATTAGATCAAATGGAATATCCGATGATGGTAAATGATAATCCATTAGAAAAACGAGAAGATGCTATAACATTAACAGATCATGAAATATTTCATACGATGTTTCCATTTTATATGGGCATCAACGAAACAAAGTATGCTTGGATGGATGAAGGTTGGGCAACCCTTGGCGAGTGGCTTATATCACCCATGATCGATTCAACCATTGAGGATGATTATGGTGTAATGCCTTATGAAAAAACGGCTGGAACAGAAGAAGATGCTCCTATTATATCTTTATCAACAGCACAATCTCCTAATTCTTATTTCTTAAATGCATACCCTAAACCTGCGCTTGGTTATTTGTATATAAAAGACATGCTGGGTGATGTTTTATTTACAAAAGCATTACATTACTACATAAAACAATGGCATGGTAAACATCCCATGCCTTACGACTTTTTTCATTGCATGAATCAAGGATCAGGTAAAAATTTAAACTGGTTTTGGAAACGCTGGTTTTTTGATAATGGCTTCCCTGACTTAGCCATAAGTAAAGTTACCAACAGGAAAAACAATTATACAGTACGCATTACATCAATAGGCACAAAACCTGTACCAGTTGATCTTAATATTTTTTATGCGGATGGGACCAAGCAAAATATTCATCGTAGTATTTCGGTTTGGGAAAGCAACAATACTGTTACGTTGGATTTTAAAACAAGTAAACCTGTAAAAAAAATTGTTTTAGGCAGTATACATGTACCGGATGTTAGTAAAACGAATAATATTTATGAAGTGAAGTGATTTTACCGTAATGGAAAACTCGCTTTAACTGAGAAAACTATCTGTTTATGCCTGTTATAGTTGTTTGTTATTAAAGCCTCGAATTGCTTTTGCACCTTCGGAGAACCGAAAAATGCCTTTATTTAATTCTTCTTTTCGATAATTCGTTTTCTATTGTTGTATATGTTATGATTTATACCAAAGAGCCATATTACATAGTCCAAATTAGATTGTTAAAAATATAGC
>CAZXBE010000253.1:0-2356 GCA_964638565.1 uncultured Chitinophagaceae bacterium | reverse complement strand
CTTTATATGTCTCCATAAAATAACCTCGATTGTCCCCGTATATTTTTACATCAATAATATATACACCCTTTATCTTAGTTTCTAAAAATGTAAAATTAGTCATCTACTCCACCTCAATAAAAATACTTTCCGTCGGCAACATTTTTTAAATGTATCCCGTAGGGAGATTTACCATATTTTGCTGCGGAATACAACAGCTCATCCTTACTAATCCACTTGTTTTTGTAAGCTATTTCTTCTGGAGCGGAAATTTTTATTCCTTGCCTTTTTTCTATCATCTGTACAAATTCGGAAGCCTCTATAAGACTATCCATTGTTCCTGTATCAAGCCACGCGAAACCCCTACCAAGAATTATACCCTTCAAATTCTTTTCTTGCAGATAAATGTCGTTCAATGATGTAATTTCTAATTCTCCACGTGCAGATGGTTTCACTTTTTTCGCATATTCTACAACTTTTCTATCATAAAAATACAAACCTGTAATACAATAATTGCTTTTCGGATGCTTGGGTTTTTCTTCAACCGAGAGTATTTTTCCTTTCTCATCTAGTTGCATTATTCCAAAGCGTTCAGGATCACTTACATAGTATCCAAAAACTGTTGCGTATCCTTTTTCAGCATTTTGTACAGCTGTTCTAAGTTTTTCTCCTAGTCCACTACCATAAAAAATATTATCTCCTAGAATCATTGCGCATAAATCATCACCAATAAATTCTTCTCCAATCAAAAAAGCTTGGGCAAGTCCATCGGGAGACTTTTGCACTTTATAAGAAAGATTGATACCAAATTGACTACCATCTCCAAGTAATCTTTCAAAATTAGGTAAGTCTGTAGGCGTAGAAATAACAAGTATCTCCTTTATCCCTGAAAGCATAAGCGTTGATAGTGGATAATATATCATTGGCTTATCATAAATTGGTAACAATTGTTTTGACATAACCATTGTCAATGGGTATAGACGAGTACCTGCACCACCAGCTAGAATAATTCCTTTCATTAGTTTACACTCCTTTTAAAGAATTTTGAAAACATTCCGGCTATACTGCTTTTATTATAGATAAAATAAAGAATGAGTGCAAATCCATATATGCAACCACCAATAAGTAATCCACTGCAATTAGCACTTAATATAAATATGACCGTCATAAATGCTTCAATTATAAATTCTGCAAAAATGTGAATTTTTATTGTCTTAATAACAACTATTTCTGAAAAAACCGAACGCATCATTATTACCAAAACAATACAAATCAAAAGAAATGTTATTTTATTAAACAAATATGCAGAAATTAAATAAAAAATAACTCCGATTGCAATCGAAAGAAGATTAATATAAAGCATTAATCTTTCTTTTCTATACGCTTTCAAATAATTGTTCGTGAGTAAACTGACTTTTGATGTGTAAATTATTATTGGTAATAAAATACCTAAATAAGTAAGACTTGACGTATAAGCCGGCAACCATTTTTTCAGAATCCAACAACCCGGAAAGTAAAGTAACATAATAAAAAATAATACCGGAGAGGCTGTACTACGAACTTTTTTATATAGTTCAGGCAATTCCGATTGATCCATACGTTTTATAGAAGGAAATAGAACAACACTGATAGCATTCACAAAAGTTAAAAAAAGATTTAAAACACTAAATGCAAAGGAAATTTTCCCAAATATCAACTCTTCCCAATGCCATTGCACTATCATCTTTCCGCTACCAATCAGAAGATTTGAAGACCAATTTGCGACTAGTACAAAAATACCAGCCGAAGCGCTTAGCCATGTTTCATGAAAAGCTTCTTTAATCCCTAAAGGTTTTCCAATAAAAAGTTTTTTGCTACATATGAAACCATAAGTAATTGCAAAACAATCACTCAATAAATCCACAATACAAAACCACACGAAATCATTAACTCTTAATATTAAAAGTAATATAATCATACTCCCGTATACCAATCCGCGAATTGCAACTAACCCTGCATATTTTTTTATTCTATTTGTAATTTGTAATAAATATGATGAATAGGTAAAAATATTTTTTGTTATTATTCCAATAGCAACAAACAATACTACCTGTTTGTTTATTCCTCTGCTAGCTATGGTTGATACCAAAACAAACACCAATGCTACTAAAATATCTATTAATAGCAGTATTAAAAACTGTGAGCGAATAACAGGTTTATTGAGTTCGTCATAATCATACTGAGAACAACGAAGCACCAGACCATCCAAAATACCAAAATGCAAGATTCCTACATAACCAACATATAAAATATATATTTGCCAATATGCATATTGATACTCATCAATGAATTTTGGTACAATAACGCCAATCAATAAACTTGCTAAAAGAGAAACAGC
>CAZXBE010000252.1:0-2359 GCA_964638565.1 uncultured Chitinophagaceae bacterium | reverse complement strand
AGAAATATATTGAATGTTTTACAATCTTTATGATATGTTTTTCAGTGGTTTCGGACAGGTAGAAACCACTGAAAAAGTACATATTTCTCAAAATTGACGACGAATTTATGCGGGTTTCAGACCTCAAATTTCAGAAAAAATAGCCTCTTTCAGTGGTTTCTGCGCCTGTCCCCTTGTCCCACTCTCATCATCGCTTTTGTTTAGAAAGCTTTTTTGCATATGTTTAATATTGTAATTAATTAAATTTACAGTTTTCAAACATCCTCCGATGGAATTCTTGCGACCCATAGGTATTCAACTAGTTAATGAAGTTTTTGAAGTCTACAGCCTATCCTTCTTCATACCATCCATTACCATTGTTCCTATATTGCTCAAATCCTAGATTATAGGATTTTCCACCATCTATCAGGAAGTATTCAAAATCAGCTTCTCCATCATATGTTGTTTTTACTTTTTTTATTTCGCTTATGTATTTAGGTACAAGCTCCTTTAAGTCTTTTGGGTACAAATTATTATCTTTATAATAATTATTCAATGCAATAACAATATCTTCGCTCTCTTTAAAAATAGCCTTTCTTTGCGCACTATTAACACTATTTCCTATAGAACTTGAAATAAAAAGTCCTATTAGTAATATTATTGAAAAAATCAATATTAAGTTTTCTTTTCTAAAAAACATCTTATAAAAACCTATTAATAGTATCAAAACAATAATAACTGGGATAAAATGTATTATACTTTTTACTATATCAATATTGTAAACAATGTTGATATAGTTAGTTACAGAAAAAATGATTATTATAACCGTTAATATTCCCAGCTTAAAAATATTTTTAACCATTTGCAATCACTCCATTAAAACCATCATTTTATTTTTCATACAACGAGCTAGATTTTAAAAATTTCTGATAACTTGTTTCTGGAAATGGTTGAAAATCATTGGCTTCCCATGCTTTTAACATATAATAAATATCTGTTGTGCTAACATCTCCTTCACTTACTCTCATTTTATCATCTTCAGGAATAGATAATACTGTTCCATTTTTCAGTATATAACTCTCTGGTGCTGCATTTCTATAGCCATCTTTACCATAAGCATCACCTAATCCTAATGTGTGTCCAAACTCATGTGCTGCAACATTTGAAAACTCGGCGTTTGTAAGGATTTTATATGTTGATGGATCATTAGAATTATATTTAGTATTACTATACTCTGTTTTTGTATAAAGCTTGATATAGCCTGGATTACTTATTGACCAATTATCAAATATGCGATCCCCAGACTTATATTTATCTGCTGTAAAGAAGTCAATAATCTCCGAAACTCCATTTCCATCCCTTTGATAGCTTGTTCCTACAGCATCTTTTATTATTATGTTTAAGTATTTTTGTTTCTGCAATGTTCCAGTAGGTGCTAATTTGAATACCTTATTTGGAGACATATTGTTACAATAAAGTGTTGTAGTCAATCTAATTTGTTCGCCAACTACAACTTTTGAAGTCGTCCAATCACCCAAAATGCCTGCATAGGCAATTTCTGCATATGTATTTGAAGCCTTTAATCCTGAACTTGTCGATGGCATTAGCTTATCGGCATCCCCAGTAAAATTAACATATGCAGTAATATTAACATTATTTTCTGTTCTAACAACTTTAATGGGTGAATACATCATTTCTGCCCTTAAATTTATATTCATTTTACCATCCTTACCATGCCACCAACTTATTACATCACTTATACCCAAAGATTTTGCTATTTCTCTAATTTGGACTCTTTTTTTACCATCCTGCCCAATTTCCAAATTATATTGAGGTATATCAAAACCTGTTTCTAAAAAATACGCTCCATATCGAGTACCCTTTAAATATTCTTCCTCTGTAACTGTAGTAATTCCATTTGTAACATCACCACTACTAAACGCATAGTCACCTATTTGTACATTAGCAGCCACATGCCCTGTAGGATCCCAATAAATCAACGGATTATTGACACAATACGTATACAAATTCAAACTAAGCGGATCACCTGCATCCCCCCTGTACGTATCCTCCTGCAAAAACCTCGCAACCTTTGGATCATACATCCTTGCATTTAAGTAATACAATTCAGTTTCGCTATCGTACTGGTAGCCAGCGTAGAGTATGGAGTTCTTGTCCTTCATCTCTCCACTGGATTCAAGCAGGTTACCCCATGCGTCATAATAATAGGAACCTACCAAATTCCCTTCTGTATCCAATAATGCTGTTACATCCGCGTGTCCGTTGTACATGTAATACATCGTTGTGCCGTCATCTATCATCCTCTTTAGAAGGTTTGTGCCGTATACATTCTTTGCAAGCATATTGCCATCTGCATCAA
>CAZXBE010000251.1:0-2362 GCA_964638565.1 uncultured Chitinophagaceae bacterium | reverse complement strand
CTTTTGCAGCAGGTAGTGGCATAACACCTATATTATCTATTATAAAAACAACACTTATTACAGAGCCTCAAAGCACTTTTACATTGGTGTATGGCAATCAAAATAGATCATCTATTATTTTTAAAGAAGCATTGGAAGCAATTAAAAATAAATATATGGAACGATTTGCCGTTCATTATATATTGAGCAAGGAACGCACAGATAGCACACTTAATTATGGTCGTATAGACGCCGACAAATGCTACCAACTATATAACACTGTACTAAAAAATGATTTATTTGATGAGCATTTTATTTGCGGCCCTGCCCCTATGATTTTTTGTATTAGAGATTTTTTATTGTCAAAAAATATTGCCGCACATAACGTTCATTTTGAATTGTTTAATACACCAGAAGATGTTGCACAAAAAAGCGACGTTACGCATCAACATAAAAACCAAACAAGCGAAAGCAGCCAGATTACCATTAAATTGGATGGAACCGCTGTATCTTTCCCTTTATCGTATAATGGTGATAGTATTTTAGATGCAGCACTCGAACAAAAATTAGATTTGCCTTATGCCTGCAAAGGCGGGGTTTGTTGTACCTGCCGTGCTAAATTAGTAGAAGGTGAAGTAGATATGGACACAAATTATGCTTTGGAGCCAGACGAAGTGGCCGCCGGATTTATTTTAACCTGTCAATCGCACCCAAGAAGTACACACGTAGTTGTTGATTTTGATATTAAGTGATTAAACAGTATAAAAATGCAATCCATTAGCAACCATTTATTAAAACAGCTATTTTATATAGCCATTATAATTGTATTGGGTATTCTATTGTTTTGGCAGATAGCTATATTCATTCCTAGTTTATTGGGGGCTATTACCCTTTATGTGCTCATGCGTAAAGCAATGCTTTTTTTAACAGAGAAAAAGAAATGGAAGAAGAGTCTAGCTGCAATGGTTTTAATCTCCCTATCCTTTATATTATTTTTAGTGCCTCTGATGCTGATTATCAGTATGCTATCATCTAAAATTAGCTACGGCATTGAGCATTCTAACGAAATAATACAAATCATCAATAACAAAATAAGTATACTAGAAAGTAAACTAGGTTACACGCTGATAACGAAAGAACATATGAATGGTTTGTCTAGTTGGATAGCTAATAATTTACCTGCTTTACTAGGATCTACATTTAATTTTCTTACTATTATAAGTATTCTGTATTTTATTTTATACTTTATGCTTACGGGTAACCGAACAATGGAAAAAGATATATTGAAATATGTTCCGCTTAAAAACAAAAACGTATCCTTACTAAGTAAAAAATTTTTCAATATTATTTATTCCAATGCCATTGGAATTCCGCTTACAGCTATATTTCAAGGCATAGTTGCTACAATAGGCTATTGGGCTCTTGGGGTTAGCGACTTGTTTTTTTGGTTTGTAGCAACCTGCCTAACTTCTGTTATTCCAATTGTGGGAGCAAGTTTAACTTATATATCTATTTCGCTTATATTTTTTGCAAATGGTGCAACATGGAAAGGCATAGCATTACTGGGTTATGGCTTTGGGGTAGTAAGTACATTGGATAGCTTTTTTAGGTTTGCCTTACAAAAAAAAATGGGAAATATTCATCCTCTTATAACCTTATTTGGAGTAATTATTGGCATTAGTCTTTTCGGGTTTATCGGAGTAATTTTTGGCCCATTGCTTATTTCATTATTTATTCTACTTATCCATATTTACTCCAACGAGTTTGAGCCCCACCAAGGTTAAACTATCTATCAACTAGAGCCATATTTTTGAAATACCACAAGCACATAGTTGAAGTAGTTAGTAATCCCGATGGCTATGGAAGAGTTCAAGTGCGCATGTCTTGGTGTAAACATGGCTAACCGTAAATTGCTTAAAAAAGGAACCTTACATTATGGGCAAACCCTGTTGGCCAGAGTACACTGCACCAATATGATGGGTAACCCAGTAAAAATAACATTGTTAGAATATGATGAATCTGGTGCTGGGCACAATGAAAAAAATAATAGAAATGTGATGGATTCCAAAACCATTACGGTAAACAGGAATGGCGTAGCAGAAGCAATATTTTTGTTAAGCCCTGCGCATATATCATTAAGGCTAATAAATATGGCGATGGCAATACAAACAAGCAACACGAATATTATATACTAGCCGAGTGTGAGAACCAACAAAAAGCAAGCAGCAACACCAATGTAAGCAACCCAACGTATAAGCTACCCGTAAAAACACTACCAGAAGTTGCTGTAAAAAAAGTACAACCTTGGTGGCATGAGTTATAATGATATTTTGTTCTATTATACTTATTTTAAGGTTTATTGGGAGCAACGAAAATGGTATTA
>CAZXBE010000250.1:0-2368 GCA_964638565.1 uncultured Chitinophagaceae bacterium | reverse complement strand
AAGGTTTTGGATTATCAAACGCCAAAAGATGTGTTTAACCAATTCATTTTAAATCGTACTTTCATATTGTTTGCAAACTAGTAATAGTTGTAAACGTTGCGCTATAAAAAGTATGCTACCTCGCTTAAGTTTCTTAATCTCACCAATGCTTTCTTTAATAGAAAATAGAACAGGTAATGTCATAAAATAATCTTCTTACAAAGAAGATTCTATTTATACTATAGGCCAAATATATACCCAAAAACTTATTTATATTTTATACATAGAAATGGTATAAACCGTTTATCTGCAAAAACTTTACGTCATTTTTGTTAGACTAAAATATAAATGCTATTGGTATTAATTTATCCTTTTAAGTAATTTTATAAGGATAAAAGATAACTAACTGAATATAAAGTCATGTGTTTTAGGAAAAGAATTAAAAAGTGTTGTAACTGTAGTTGGCATGCTGGTTAAAAGCTTTCGTTGTTTGGTGTCCATCCAGGCTCCATCAATATTTATTATTGCACAAAGCTTATTTTCCGTAGTTAAAAATTCATGCTGAATGCTCCATCGGGAAGCATCTGGTTTCATTTTAGCCAGCTTTGTATTAATAAAAATGTGATCTGCTAATCGAATTTCTTTTTTAAATATACATTCTTCTCTAAATAAAATAGGTCCAAAACCTTGGTTTTGCATGGTTTCCATCGTTAATCCCAAATAGTTTAAAATTTCTATGCGTTGTTGTGCAGCCAAGTCATAATACACACTATGCCTTAAGTGAAAATTAGCGTCAATATCTGCCCAGCGAATAGAAATTTTTTTATAGAATAGATTTGTGTTCATTCGTACAAAAATAGAATCTTTTATATGTAATATATCATTATACGTGTATCAAGAAATCAAATGCACGTGGGCAGTGCAGCATGATAGTATAAATAGAGCAATTGAAACATCTTGGTACGCTACACCTTCCATGTTTTACGTATATAAATTCTACAAATAGATGCATCACTGCTACTGTAAATACTACTACTGGTAGTAAGGTATATCCCATGTAGTTAGGTTAAAACTTTATCCATTAAACATGGAGTATTGAACTGAGGTTAAGTTAGTTTTTTAAAGTATGCAACAGAATATTAAATAGGCACAAGCATGCTGCACACAAAGCTAAACTGCATGCTTGTGCCCGTAAAGGATGTTGTTTGCCTTAAAGCATTTATTTTTTAGTAAAATAAAAACTTCCTTTACCTTCGCCATTATCAAAATAGCTTCCTTTTAAAGAGTCATTTTTCATTGCTCCGTGAAAAGTAGATATATACGTTAACATTAAATTTTTTTTAACGAAAGAAGCAAAAAAATCTTTATTATCCTCAATACCCCAAATTAATTGTAAGGTATCCCTATTGTTGCTACGATTGTACATGATACCTGTACCTCCAGGATTAACAGTTAGGCCTACACTGTCGCCAGGTGTAAACCTTCCTACCCAAGAACCTTCAAAACCAGTTACAGGTACTGAATTAGGATTTCCGTTTTTTGAACACGCTTCAAAAGCAACTATTAAAGCAATAGCAAATAAAAGTGTAAAAGATTTTTTCATAATTAAAATAGTTTTTTAAATTTTGTACAATACTGTTTAAAAATAATAGATAGCTCAAGAAAGAACTAAGCAACAATTATATAACAAAAGCTTTTGTATTTTAGTTCGAACTGGTGTAATAGACACTCTAAGTAATGCTTTCGTTGCATGAAAGAAATATAATTGTGGAAAACTCTACCACGGTAGCCTGTCGTACACAGACCACCTACTTCAAACCCAAAAGGGATTTCCGCTCCAATCCCTTACATCAGCTTTAACCTATTCCATCCATCATCATAAAAAATGAATAGTAGTCAGGGTAGTCTCTAAACCTTTGTATAAATAGATTATGTAGTAACTGTATTAAAGATGTTAAATTACCGATACCATTGAAAATTTAAGTCATGGAATGAGAAAATATACCAAAACAAAAACCATGTTACCTAACGATCGGTTTGTAGAAAAGGTAGTATACTTGCCCCTTATGCAGATATTCGGAGTTTCATAATATTTCATTTATATAGATCTATTATTTTCTATTGTTTTATCTAACAGGTTGTTTATTTTGTTCAACATCGTAGTCGTTTCGGCAGATACTATTAAATTATTGCCAGTGCTTGTTTGTGTTGCATACCATATTAGAACCATTGCAATATAGTCTTGCATATCCTTACCTGCAAACTGCGTTTTAAATTCTATAATTTTATCGTTAATAATTTTAGCAGTTTTGCGTACATACTCTTCATTTGTAGATTCTACTTTAACTCTATACGTTCTATCAGCTATTACAATATTGGCTGTAGTTAG
>CAZXBE010000249.1:0-2381 GCA_964638565.1 uncultured Chitinophagaceae bacterium | reverse complement strand
GTACCTCGTGAATCACTATTTTTTCCGGAACTTCTTGAATCTTTTTTATTCTTATTGCTGGTGTCATATTGTTGAACACCAATACCATATAAACCTAGCATAACTTCCAGAAAATCTTTTCCGAATTTATCTTTATCGTTGAAATTCTCCGCCACCTGCATTACCTGTAATGGTGCTACTAATCCGGTAATATAATCATACCATTCTGCTTCACTTGCACTTTCGTACTTGTTATCTGGATTTTTATGTGTTGCCACATTTGCTAAATAAGAAATTGTCGGACTAAGTTTATTTTCTAAGAAATCAAAAGCCGGTGTAAATCTTGTTGAACCATAGGATTTTGATAAATCAGTTTCTCTTCCATTTGAATTTATGGATTTTTCTGCTGCAATACGCGCTGCCGTTCTAATTAATGGTGCATAACCTGCAGTCGGATCAAATGTTGTTTGCTTGCTTCTTACTTTTAAAAAGTCGGTAGCAACTGGATTAAAATTAGGCTTTCTGTCTTTATCATCATCATCTGATGCGTTTGACAATATAGTACCAAGTAAGTTGAATAATCCAATATATACTGCCGTTCCTAGCAGTGATTTAGCTGCCATTTTTCTGCTCGGTGAATTAAATGGAATATCAGTTCGCAACAAATCATGCAAAATAAGTACTCTTGAAGTAATCATTCTAGGTGAGAACAAAATGAAATTTAAGAATTTTCCTACATTGCCATCTGCGCTTTTACCACGGCCGGTTAGGTTATTTACGGTAGACGCAAGCGCCTTAAACATTTTTGGATTATCTTCATATTTAATTCCGGCATTTTCTAATTCTTTTACACCTTGCTCGAATAAGTTAAATCTTATATTGTTTAGGAATCCACTGTATGCGCGTTCACTACCTTTATTTAGCTTATTGAATAAAGGTATTTTATTGGCTAGTTTAACTGAGAATTGGTCGTCTTTTTTTCTATCATCAATACTATTTGGATCCGTAATTTGAAGTCCGCTATCTTGTGCTAAGTCGTAATTGTCGCTTTTCTTAATATTGTCAATGGATTTTTCAAAAATATTATTGCTAATAGCCTGACCATGCATTTTGATAAAAGAGTTCCAAAATATCTGCGGATTAGATAGTAAAACAGTTGCACCTTGTCGTAATGGTGCTGATAAATCTAATGTAGCTTTCAGTGATTTAGGAAGTGTCAACACATCTAAAATCCAATCAATACCTTTTTGTGTAGGACTTCTGTTTTCTTGCTCATATTTGTATTTTGCTAGTTCATAATCATCAGCTACTTTCTGTTTCTCTCGGCGCAACTGTTTTAATTCATCATCAATCGGTGTTGGGTTTTTCTTGACTATAAAATCTTTTTCATCAATTCTGCGTTTCAATTCATCAATTCTACGCTGATTAGCTTTTTTAGCTAATTCCAGCCTTTTTTTCTCAACATGCGTTTTCCATGTTTCATCAGCTTTTATTTCATCATTTACTTTTTTAATCTCGGCATCTAAATCAGCAATCTGTTTTGCCAATTCCGGAAACTTAGATTTATCCGGACCTTCCTTTTTATTGGTTTCGTAAACCTTATCTATTTTTTGTTGCTCTAGTTTGGCAAGTCGTTTGTTCTTGGAATTAATTAGCTGGTTTAATCGTTGTTCGTCAGATAGTGTAGATTTTTCTTTAGGGAAAGCTGCGTCATATTCTGCTTGCTTTTCCTTTAACTGAGATTTTAATTCATCTAGTTTTGCGTCGTTGTAATTCTGTACAGTTTTAGATTTTTTAATACGCTCTTCTCTGTCAATAGCCAGCTGTAATTCTTCAATTCTGTTTTTTACACGGTTCTTCGCTTTATCTAGTGCTGTCGCCCAAAGTGCATCTAATTCTTCCTGTGATTTTGGAACATTTTTTAATAATTGCTGAATTTCCTGCATTAGCAATCTTTCCGTTGCACCTGGCTTTTCACGCTGAAAACCACTTTTTTTAGGTAGTTTTCCGCTTAATAAATCATCCTTGGCAGATAATAACCTACCAATACGTTTTGCTAAGGCTAATTTATCGCCAATTAAATCTTCTTTGCTTTCAATGGTTTCACCGTACTTTGTGATAATATCGCGTACTTTCCTTTTATCATCCTTTAATTCAGGATAAATATCACCATAAACTTCCAGCACTTTTTCTACAATTCCATCAATATCCTCTGTGCCATTTCTTACGATTTCACGTAGCAATGAATTTGGTATTTTAAATTTATCATCCGATACCTCAGTATCTAAATTCAATAATTCTTCTTTAACCTGGCGATCAACAGCATCCTTATCTCTCTGTGATAGGTTTTGATACCATTTTTGTTTCTTAATTTCCTGCAATGCGGTATTGATACCATCTAG
>CAZXBE010000248.1:0-2384 GCA_964638565.1 uncultured Chitinophagaceae bacterium | reverse complement strand
ATTTTTACACTAATACAGTTACTATCCTATTTACACAAAGTTTTAGATACTACCTCATTATCCTTTCATAAAAACCTTATCTGTAAAGAGGTATACACTTTTTTACCAACTATTTTCTACCACATTGTCACAAAAAATAGTTGCAATTATTTTTAGCTGCAACCCATGCTGTTGCCACAATTTAAACATTTATAACAAGTGCCGCTACGTACAGTTATATGTCCACAAGTATTACAGGCTGGCGCATCGATTTGTAATGTTTTCATATATGCTTGGGTAGTTTCTATTCTTGTGTTGTTATTTACTTGCTTTGCTTTTATAGCAGTTGTAGGAACTACTCTCACTTCGGATAATTCTGGTCTATTTTCTTCAATTAACGTTTCAACATCTAACAGTTTATTTTGAATTTGTGGCATTACATGTACTAGATCGGTTCGATTTAAATATTCATATCCTAATAAACGAAATATATAATCTACCAAAGATGTTGCGCTTTTAATATTAGGATGATCTACCATTCCGGCCGGTTCAAAACGAGTAAAGGTAAATTTATCTACAAATTCTTCTAATGGAACCCCATATTGCAATCCTATAGAAACAGCTATGGCAAAGCAATTCATTAAGCTTCGCAGGGTAGATCCTTCTTTAAAAAGATCAATAAATATTTCGCCCAATGTGCCATCATTGTACTCGCCTGTACGTACAAAAATAGATTGCCCTCCAACTTTTGCTTTGATAGTATGACCACCGCGTTTAGCAGGTAGTGTTCTGCGTTCCACAATGCGTGCTAATTGTCTTTTCAATTGTGTATCGGGAGAAGCTTGCACTCTTTTTTGTACTTCCTCTAACAATTCTTCAATTGTTAATTTACCTAAATCTACAATATTTGATTGTGTTGATATGGCTGTTGGTTCTTCTTTTTTCTTTTTATCACTTTTATTGCTTAGTGGTTGACTTAGTTTAGAACCATCACGATATAATGCCACGGCTTTTAATCCTAATTTCCATCCTAAATAATATGCATCTGCAATTTCTTCAATACTTGCTTCGTGGGGTAGATTAATGGTTTTAGAAATGGCACCACTTAAAAAGGGTTGGGTGGCGGCCATCATACGAATATGGCCATGTGCATGAATATAGCGTTGGCCTTTTTTCCCGCATTTATTAGCACAATCGAAAATACTTAAATGTTCTTCTTTTAGATAGGGAGCTCCTTCAACAGTCATGGTTCCACAAACATAATTGTTAGCTTCTTCTATTTGCTCATCCGTAAAGCCTAAAGCTTCTAATAAATTCCATCCTACATTAAAATATTGATCCGATTCAAAGCCTAAACGCTGCAAACATTCTTCACCCAATGTGTATACGTTAAAAACAAAACCAATTTCAAAAGCAGAAGTAACGGCGTTGTCCAGTTTTTTAATTTCTTCGGCAATAAATCCTTTTTCACTTAAGGTTTGATGGTTGATGTATGGTGCGCCGGAAAAACAACCTGCACCTACTATATACTTCACAATGCTGTTTATTTCCTTCTCCGTATAGCCTACATTTTTTAATGCTTGTGGTACAGATTGGTTAATGATTTTGAAATATCCACCACCACTTAATTTTTTGAATTTAACCAAAGCAAAATCAGGCTCTACACCTGTTGTATCGCAATCCATGACCAATCCAATGGTACCTGTTGGAGCAATAACAGTAGTTTGTGCGTTGCGATAACCGTGTTTTTCTCCTAGCTGAACGGCTTCGTCCCAGGCCTTAGTGGCTGCTTTTAAAAGGTAATCTGGACAATGTGTTGCATTAATACTCATTGGTTTGATGCTTAAATTTTCATAAGCATCTTCTGCATCGTATGCTGCAGCACGATGATTGTGCATTACCCTTAGCATATCTTCTTTATTTGCATCGTATTTTGAAAATACACCGAGTACTTCTGCTAGCTCTGCAGAGGTTTTGTACGCAACGCCCGTCATAATGGCTGTTATAGCACCTGCTATGCCTCGGGCACCGTCACTATCGTAAGGAATACCACTAACCATGAGCATAGATCCAAGATTGGCGTATCCTAATCCTAATGTTCTATAATCATAAGAGAGTTGGGCTACTTCTTTTGAAGGAAATTGAGCCATTAAAACAGAAATTTCCAAGACTACGGTCCATAGGCGACAAGTATATTCAAAACCTTCTACATCAAATAGGTTTTTTTCTTCATTAAAGAATTTACGTAGGTTAACGGAGGCCAAGTTACATGCTGTATTATCCAGAAACATATATTCTGAACAAGGATTGGAAGCTCTTATGCGTCCTCCTTTAGGGCAGGTATGCCATTCGTTGATGGTAGTATCGTACTGTGTACCAGGATCTGCACAACGCCAAGCAGCATA
>CAZXBE010000247.1:0-2385 GCA_964638565.1 uncultured Chitinophagaceae bacterium | reverse complement strand
ATTCCGGGTTAGATGCTTTAATATTAGCTGTTAGAGCATTAAATATTGGTTATGGGGATGAAGTTATTGTTCCAGCAAATACGTATATCGCTACAGTATTAGGTATAACCGAAAACAGAGCAACTCCAGTTTTTGTAGAACCAGATGAATATTACAATCTTGATGCTGATAAAATTGAAGAAAAGATAACAAATAAAACAAAAGCTATAATGGTAGTGCATTTATACGGTCAAGCAGCAAATATGAAAAAAATAAAGGAAATAGCAGATAAAAATGATCTATATTTAATAGAAGATTGTGCTCAGAGTCATGGTGCAAAATTTGAAGGTAAAACCACAGGAACTTATGGAGATATAGGTTGTTTTAGTTTTTATCCAACTAAAAACCTTGGGGCTTTCGGAGATGGCGGAGCTATAGTTACAGACAATGAGAAAATAGCGGATAAAATTAGAATGTTAAGAAACTACGGAAGTAGGAGAAAATATTATAATGAAATTGAAGGTGTAAATTCACGTTTAGATGAAATGCAAGCAGCTTTGTTAAATGTGAAGTTATCTCATTATAGAGAACTAAGAAGTGAAAGAGAAAAAATCGCTCAAAAGTATTTAAATGAGATAAAAAATCCTAAAATTGAATTACCAAAAATCAGAAAAGGTGCTGAGCATGTTTGGCATTTATTCGTGGTACAAACCGGAAACAGGGACAAACTTCAAAATTATTTAAATGAAAATGAAATAGGAACCCAAATACATTATCCTGTTCCCCCTCATTTGTCTGAAGCCTACAAATATTTGGGTTATAAAAAAGGAGATTTTCCTATAACTGAAAAACAAGCAAACACTGTTTTAAGTTTACCTATATATGATGGAATGACAAACGAAGAAGCTGAATATGTTATAAAAGCTATAAACGATTATAAGGGTTGATTTTTTTGAGTAGAGCAAAATTATTTATAGAAAACTTCATTGCTTATGGATTTATAAATGTTTTAAATAAGATTGTTCCTTTATTATTATTACCAGTAGTAACAAGGCTACTTCCAGATACATCGGCATTTGGGATTTTTGATATGTTTAGTATAATTGTTGGTTTTGCAACTCCTTTAGCAATTTTAGGATTGTATGATGCAATGTTTAGGGAGTATTTTGAAAAAGATGACCAACAGTATAAATATGATGTAACTACTACTACTCAAAGGATTATTTTAGCCTCTTCGACAGTTTTAACAATAATTTTGATACTTTTCAATTCCCTATTTTCGAAGTTATTTTTTGGTACACAAGAGCATAAAGATATAATTGTATATTCAGCAATAGCTGTAATATTCTCAGCGAACTTAACACCCATTCAAGGACCTACGAGGATGCTTAATAGAAGAAAAGTTTTTGTTATTTCTGGGTTAGTAGGATCTGTAGGTAATTATTTAATAGCAATTTTAATGATTAGTTTAGGATATTCATATTATGCTTTAATATATGCAAGTATTTTTATAAACATAATTATGGTTTTATTTTTTTGGATACAAAATAAACAATTCTTCTTAAAAGGAAAATTTGACAAAAAGATAGCTAAAGAGTTATTTAAAATAGGATTACCTTTAGTTCCGACTTTTGTGATATATTGGGTTTATAATTCAATGGATAGGATAATGATAACCAACTTTTTAGGAACGTCTGAATTAGGAATTTATGCCATAGGCGCAAGAATTGCTTATATAAGTCACCTTGTTTATACGGCGTTTGCTGGAGGATGGCAGTATTTTGCTTTTTCTACTATGAAAGACGAAGATCAAGTGGATTTAATTTCCAGGGTCTTTGAATATTTGGGAGTAATTTCTTTTGCTTTTTTTCTCTTAATATTACCTTTTAATCAGCTAATTTTTAACTTGTTGTTCGAAGGGGATTATACGAAAGGTTCAATAGTATTTCCGTATCTTTTTTTATCTCCACTATTATTAATGCTTTTTCAAACAGCGGGGAATCAATTTTTAGTAATTAAAAAAAGTTATTTGTCAACATTAAGTTTGTCAATAGGTGCTGGATTAAACGTTTTATTAAATTATGTTTTAATACCAAGAATTGGAATTGTTGGAGCTTCTATGGCTACTTTAATAGGTTATGTTACCTCGGTAATCATAGTTATTTTAATAACCCAGAAAATGAAACTTTTCAAAATTAAATTCAGATTTATTGCATCATCAGTATTAGTTTTCTTGAACGTAATAATAATGCAACTGAAGTTGTACAATATCTATGTAACTAGTTTTCTGTTTTTAGTAATTATAATTCTGATGTACCTTAAAGATATAAAATTATTAGCAACGAAATTTAGAAAACAATTGAAAAACCAAAAAACAGCAGTTTAAGCTTTAGATTAAGTTGTTTT
>CAZXBE010000246.1:0-2413 GCA_964638565.1 uncultured Chitinophagaceae bacterium | reverse complement strand
GTAGTTTTTGCATCCAGAATATTACATATGTAATATTCTGGATGCAAAAACTACGACTCACTAAAATAAGTGCTTCGCAAATAGAAGTCCTATTAAAAACAAAAGAGAAATACGTCCACTGCAAACCTTCAATTAAGCTTTAGGCGTCATTTTTAGATCTCATGGAAAATTTCGTTTTCAGTTGAGTCTAGATGACATTCCTATTGCTAATTGGCTATGGTTTAGTACTATGGCGAACACAAACAAAGAATATATGATTGGGCTTAGGTATATAATTACTAAATACCTTTCATTATCCACCCATTATGATAGCGACATGGCTTATGGAGCGGGTATTGCCTTTATATATTAACAGCTAGGCATAATCAAGCTCATATATACATTTCATAAACATATAGGTTATTTTGCAATTTCTTTGTAAAAAATGGACTATTTATGGGCATATAGAAAAACTGTTACTACATTCGGCCAAAGATTTAGACAATAGATACTCAATAGATTTTTTTAATGCTTTTCGTTATTGCCAACAAAATTTTCCACTTTGGAGGATATAGTGAGGCAGGCTTTAGGTATTAATGTAAGCGTATTTCTAGTTGTAATTCGGATCGATGCATTGCCTTGTTTCTAGCAATTGGCTTTAAATTATGAAAGAGATCTACGTATATTTTAAATATGATTATTACGATTTAAATAATGCTATATAAGCGCAAAATAAACCTCCATTTTATTAAATGGCTTAAAAGAATGGGCCTTGTTGGTTTTTTATTCTTTCTTATTAAAGGATTGGGTTGGCTGGTACTAGTGTATTGGTTGGCTAAATAGTGTTTCCTTTATAAAAAAATAGCTGTCTATCCCACAAATTACTTTAGATAGTTATTTAGATTATAATAGTTTATTGATGCACCAAACTGCTCAGACAAATGAGCAATTTTCGGGTTGAATATTTTTTTGTTCTCTCGTGCTTTTGAAAAAAAATATGAATAACTATGAACGTATTCCTTCTACTATTCAGTATATAAAAAAAACGTTAAACAGCAACATAGCTTAGACACCATTGCAAATAGTGTTTATTTGAGTTCTTATCATTTTCAACAACTTTTTAAGAACTGGGCAGGCGTTAGTCCCAAAAAGTTTATACAATATTTAAGTATAAATCATGCAAAAAAATTGTTGAAAAATAAAAATGCTACTTTATGGGATATTGGTTTTGAAACAGGACTTTCCACCACAAGTCAATTACACAACTTATTTACGAATATTGAAGGAATGACTCCGGGGGAATATAAAAACAAAGGAGAAAATTTAACTATATACTACAATTTTCAAGAATGCCAATTCGAGTATTATCTTATAGCTTCTACAGATAAAGGAATTTGTAACTTGTTTTTTTATGACAATCGTGATGAGGCATACAAGGAGCTAAAGCAGCTATGGCTTAATGCAAAATGGAAAGAAGGCGAAAACATTCATCATCAAAAAGCCATTCATTTTTTTAATAATGATTTTAATGATCTGAACAAAATCAAATTACACTTAAAAGGAACAAATTTTCAGATAAAAATATGGAAGGCTCTACTTTCTATCCCATTTGCAGAGTTATCTAGTTACGGTACTATTGCTCATTCCATTCATTATCTTAAAGTATCAAGAGCAATAGGTAATGCTATTGGAAGTAATCCTGTAGCGTTCCTTATCCCATGCCATCGTGTTATTAAAAGTGTTGGTGCTGTTGGCGGGTATCGTTGGGGTGCAATTCGAAAAATGACTATGATAGTCTGGGAATCCAGTAAAGCATATGGAGAAGAATAGGAAACTAAAAGAGCCATTTGAAATAAAATTCAAATGGCTCTTAAAATATAACGAATAGGCTTAATCTCTACTTGCAAAGCGACTTAACAAGCGAAGTATTTCTAAGTATAGCCAAACGAGTGTCACTAACAAGCCAAAAGCGCCATACCACTCCATATACTTTGGAGCATTATTTTGAGCACCGTATTCAATTAAATCAAAATCCAAAATTAAATTTAGGGCTGCAACAGCTGTTATCACCAAACTAATACCAATCCCAAGCGGAGAGCTATCGTGCATAAAAGGCATTTGTACTCCAAAGATCCATCTTAGTATCATAACAATCAGATAAAAAATAGCAATACCTGTTGTAGCAGTTATAATAATTGATTTAAATTTTTCCGTTGCTTTTATAATTTTAAAACGATACAGTATAAACATAGCTAATGCCACGCCAATAGTTAGTCCTACTGCATTTAAAATAAGATTGGGCATTTTTGCTTCAAATAAAAGATTGTATACAGCTGAAATAGCACCCACGAACAAACCTTCTAATATACCATATACAAAAGCTAAAAATGGAACCCATTGTTTTTTAAACGTGATGATAAACGCAACAATAAAT
>CAZXBE010000245.1:0-2416 GCA_964638565.1 uncultured Chitinophagaceae bacterium | reverse complement strand
TGGCGAAGCAAAAAAACATTCAACTTAAATCTATTATTGATCTATATAAATCTTTACCAATGAAAAGCATTAGTTTCTTATTATTTCTTGTCGTTGCAGTATTATTGGTCTTTCATCCAATATTAAAAAATGATTTTTTATATAGCTGGGACGATCAATGGGTGGTTATGAACCAATATACTACCGGAGGTTGGTCCGTAAGTAATATATTCCATATCTTTTTTGACTTTTACCATGGACAATATGCTCCGTTCAATGAAATAAGCTATCTCATCTTATATAGTTTCTTTGGTTACGATCCTCTACATTTTCATTTGGCAAGTTTACTCTATCACATAGCCAATACAGTATTAGTTTTTGTATTCATAAGGAAACTACTACTGCTAAGTAATACCGAAAAAAAAGAAGATATTAATTTTATATCTTTTATTACAGCATTGCTATTTGCTGTGCATCCTGTAAATGTTGAATCCGTAGCGTGGGTAAGTGCATCCAAAGTATTGGTTTACACACTATTCTATTTGTTTGGGTTAATTTGCTATCTAAAATACGTTATTACTCGAAATATTATTTACTATATTATAACATTGTTATTATTTATTTTTTCATTCTGGGGAAAAGAACAAGCCGTGACTTTTCCTGTATGTCTATTATTAATCGACTATTTTATTAAAAAAGATATGCGTGGTAAAAACTGTTGGATAGAGAAACTTCCATTCTTTGTTTTATCACTATTTTTTGGGCTAGTAACTGTTTTGTCTCAGGAGGATGGTGGCGGGGCACCAATATACCCTTTAGGTCAACGTTTAGTATTTGCATGTTATACACTGATAGAATACTTTACGAAAGCTATATTCCCGGTAAACTTATCTTATTTATATCCATTCCCAATACAACCAGGAGAATCCCTTCCTCTAAGGTTTTGGATTTATCCTTTAATCGTTATTGCGTTGCTGGTCTGGATTTATTCGATTAAATCCAAAAAGATTCTAGTTTTTTGTACGCTGTTCTTTATACTTCATGTCTCCGTTGCATTACACCTTATCTCGCTATCTAGATTTGCGATTGTTGCCGATCGCTATCTTTATGTTGGCATTATAGGTATTGCATTTTTAATATCAACACTTATATTTCACTTAAAAAATAGATGGCATATACAGCCTACAAAATGGAGAATACTTCTATTCGTAATATTATTATACATCTCTTATAATTGCATTTATACTTTTCAATACTGTCATGATTGGAATAACACCAATTCATTAAAAAAACATATAAGAGAATTAATCGATAGTCGTCGAAATCTTTTACAGAACAAAGATGGAATAATGCTCACGCAACAACTGCCTGAGTAATTTAATAATTAAATAATTGTATAGCTATGAAATTAAAGAAAGTTATTACAGTAGCTGGGGCGGGAGCCTTACTATTAGGTCTAGGAATGAATCTTAATTATGCCATTGATGATTATGGAATCGGCTCCAATTCATTAAATTTATTTGTTCTAGCACAAACAAGTTCTAGTGGAGGTAACAGTACAAGTTATGAACACGGTCATCAAGCTAAAGTAGAGGTAACATGTACAAAAACCATTACAACAACGACTACAACAGGAAATTCCTCTTCAGTAAGTGGAGGGGTTAGTGCTGGCACGGGAGGTGTTTCTGCTGGAGTCACAGGAGGTATATCTGGGAACACAGGAAGTACAACCACAACAACAACTAAAGAAGTGTTTAGAGCAGATAAGCTTTACTGCGAGCCTGTGAATAATTATGTAGAGATATGTACAAATTTTGATCCTTGTATTTAATTAATCTAAAGGGTGCAAATGCACCCTTTAAAAACAGAGCCATGAAAACAAATAAATTATTAATTTTATACATACTTGTGTGTTTTACATTATTTTCGTCTTGTAAAGAATCCATCAAAGAATCTTCATCTTCATTAATATCGAAAGAAAAAAAGATGTTAGAGCTAGAAATCGATTTAGACAAAAACACTTTACCTTTCGATAGCTTAATGGATTTTGTCTCATTTGTGAAGTTGGAAACTACTGGGAATAACCTGGTTGGTGCAATATCGCAAATCTTGTTAGTAAAAAACAAAATCATTGTTGTTGATTCTGATGTTTCCAAAACAATTACGGTGTATGACGAATCAGGAAAATTTCTCAACAAAATCGGCAAATTAGGTCAAGGTCCCGATGAATATGCCTATCTAGGGCATGTTATCTTAACTCCCGATAGATCAACCGTTGTCGTTGTTGATATGGGAAGTGGAAATTTAAAGTATTTTGGATTAGATGGTAATTTCATTAAATCAGTAAAATTTCCGTTTTGGTTCAGTAGGTGCGAATTCATCAACGACAACATAATTGCAGGACATTATTCTGGCGGAAATATGGTTCAAAAAAACA
>CAZXBE010000244.1:0-2416 GCA_964638565.1 uncultured Chitinophagaceae bacterium | reverse complement strand
AATATTTTTTCCTACTTCTTCTAATCGGTCTCTAGTATCCATCATAATTTTTCTAGGACTTAATATTTTGCCTGTAATATTAGCTGGACAAGCTGCGGTACAACGTCCACACTCCGTACAACTGTATGCATCTAATAAATTTTTCCAGCTTAAATCAAATACATCTTTGGCTCCAAATTTATGGTGTGCGGTACTTTCTGTGGATGTAGGTGCTAGCTCAGGTTGCATGGTATATAAAACTTCTTTCTGTATATCAGGCATATTTTGCATTACACCCAAAGGCTTTAACGAAGCATAATATGCATTGGGAAATGCTAAAACAATATGTAAATGCTTAGAGTAAGGGAGATAATTTAAAAAAGCCAATATTCCTATTATGTGTAACCACCAGCAACTTCGTTCTAATAATACTAAACTACTTGTGTCAATAGTATTTAATAAAAAGGATAGGGGAGAAGAGATAATAAAACTTCCTGTTGCTGTATAATGCTCATGCCCTCTAGCTTGTAGTAATTGATCACTAGCATTCATGGTAATAAATAGCAACATTAAAATAATTTCTGTTAATAAAATATAATTGGCATCACTTTTAGGCCATCCTTTTAAATCTTTGCTGGATAAGCGTTTTATGCGTATAATATTTCTTCGAATAAGAAAAATAATACACACTGCTATTACACCTACAGCTAAAATTTCAAAAATATTAATAAAAAATGTATATAAATTTCCAAGGGGTGCTACAAACAATCGATGCTTTCCTGCTATGCCATCTAGTACAATTTCTAACACCTCAATATTAATGATGATGAAGCCTGTATAAATAACTAGATGCAGAATGGCTACTAACGGATTGCGAAACATTTTCTTTTGACCTAACGCTAATAATATGAGGTTACGCCAACGTTTTACTGGATTATCAGATAAGATTTCTTCTCTGCCTAAAAAAATGTTTCTTCTTAACTGTCGTATTTGTTTAGTGAATAATAAGCTGGCTGTAATGAAAAGGGCAATAAAAATAATTTGTTGTGCAATCATTATAGTGTATGTATTGATAGTGTACGCTAAAATACAGGTTTTTTGCGGTTCTTACTTTTTTGTAGTAACCTGAGCTCAGCATTAAAATAATTGCTTATGTGCGCATAGTTTAGAAATGGAACATCCCTAATGTGCCACTACCGATAGGGTTAACAGCATTTACTGATTGTATTTTCTGTTCCAGAAAACAGTAATTAACAGTTAAAGTATATCCAACTGTACAAAAAGGATGCACTTTTAAAAATTGAAATATTGCATGAAAATTTTAGAAACCATAAAGAAGCATCAGTCTTAAAATTTGAAATACTAAAGCTGGGTATTCATGCTCCTTACCTTGAATGTAAACTAGCCTTTGATACAAAGTGTCTTATATTCAAGCGCCCCTTTAGAAATTATACGTTAATACACTATTGAATATACTTAAAACTATGTTTTTTATTTACCAAAATCATGAAAAAACTATAAAATCCTGAACCTTAACCGAACAAATGGTGCGCTCTATTTTCCATAATGCTGGTTTTTAGAAGCCACCTTAAATAAATATCCATATTTTAGAGCACTAAAAACAAAATAAAATTTTACATAGTGGAAACAAAAGCAATAATAACACAAGCTCTCTTAAAAGAATTTTGGAATACTGAAACAAAAAATAGCACAACATCAAATGTATTTGAACCCTTTGCACAGCAACAAACTACTGTTCATTCAAGGACTAAAAATAAAGCCACTATACAAGTGCCATTAAATAGAAACCATTGCAAAGAGGTTGAAGAAATATGTAATGATTCAGCAATATTGATTTTTAATTTTTATGCAACGGCACTTTCTATACTGTTAAACAAATATTTTTATGTAAATGATATTGCTTTTATAAGTCCCTGTATCCAATTTCAAGATACAGATAGTGATAAAGAGTTATTTTTATTTACATCCTCCATTGACAAGGACAATAGTTTTAAAAACATTTTTTCGAGCAACAAAAAAACACTTGCTGATGCACTCAACAACAGCGCTACGTATCAACACATCAGCGAATATATTGATCCTCAAAAATTACAAACATTTCAAGCGTATACGCTTACACTAAATAACAGTGCGTATACAATTGATGAGCACCAGCCAAAAATTCTTTTTTCTATAAACACATTTGCCGATAATTATTATTTAAGTATAACATTTTCGGACGATCAATATCATAAAAAAAATCTAGAATTTTTTGGATACAACTTTAACAAACTGCTAGAAGAAATTCTACAACATAAGTATGATCCGGTTAAAAACCTTAACTGTATTAGTTTGCACGAAGAATCTTTCTTCAAGGCATTTAACAAAGTAGCACCCTATTTTTCATTAGATACAAACATAATAGAACATATAGAAG
>CAZXBE010000243.1:0-2430 GCA_964638565.1 uncultured Chitinophagaceae bacterium | reverse complement strand
TCAATTTGTTGGTACTTGATAACCCCCGATGGGATTTTTGCGACCTACAGGGCAAAAGGTCCGTGATTCCGCTTCGTGAGTAGCTCTAACGTAGCTTCGAAGAAATACCTATCGACTGTCTTGAATCAGGTGTATAGCATAAAAATCCGATGTTGCAGTTGAGAGAATAAGTTCCGGGGAAAGTTCTGCGTGTAGAAGTTATGAGAAGATTGGAAATTAGCAAAAACAAAGCAGTAACTCAGTTTTTTGTCTTTTGTCATTCGTCAAAACTGTAATTTTGCGTAAAAGGAAAGCCGGGACTGCTCCCGGCAAAATATTTTTGATTTTTGAATTGTTATTCGACTAAGCATCTTTTTTTGTATATTCATAGTATTCAAAACTGTAAATATCTATACACTTACACATAATAGACGGATCATTAATAGCATTTATCCTTATTGGCGGTTTTAGTTCGATTGTAGCATTTAAAATTATGGCCTGATTTAAATTCTGATTAACTATAAACCAACCTTCTCCAACTAGCGTATCGTTTTGGTAAAACAAAGATGGAATCCAAAAGTCCGAATTTACCCAGTTCTGTGTTAATATTTGGCTAAAAATAACATGATGGGCACTACCGGCAATATCGATTAATACAAATAATTCTCCATTAGTAGCATTACAAGCATATTCATCTAAAGTTGCTGGTACATCACTTGATAGATAAGCCATATTTTTAGATTTAGGTATATATCCAATAAATCCGCCAAAGCTTATTAATTTTATTTTCTTTTTCGTTATAACTCCAATATATTCACCTTCCTTTAGTTCATTGAATCTCAAAGGTGAAACTGTTGCAGGAACTATTTTATTACCTTGTACCTTTATTGGCTTTGTATCATGCTCTATTAAAACAAACATCATTAAGTTTAATCCTCCAACTAGTATAAATGGGGTAATTATTAATTATTTTATAACATATTCACCCCTTAGTACCCTTTGAATATCATCTAGCAGTTCCATTTTTAATGCAGTACCAATATCATAATTGTTTATTATTGAACGTTTAGCCATAATTTCCAGTGCTTCTGCTGTATATCCAGTAGACCATAAACCTTTTTTATATTGTTGCCAATGCACAACTTCTTCTAGCATATCAACTATTCTAAGTTTATTTGGATTCCATCTAAACCACATTCCAGATTCAATTGATTGCCCACCAAATACAGCGTATTGACTACCCATATCAACTTTTCTTATAGCTCCACCTGAAGCCCTAACCTCTTTAAGCATTTTAGCAAACTTTATACGCATTGGATCCCATTTAGGAAGATTTTTAACTAGGGAAGCAAATTCATCTCCAGATTTACCAAAATCAGCAGCCCAAGCATCAACGTTCTTCGATAAGCTAGTAATGGCTTTTGCAGAATTCCAAGACTTATATAATTTCATTCCAGAACTTACAAGCTGATGTCCTCCATAAACCATTCCAGGAATTTGTGTTCCTAAATAAATACCTTCACCGTATTGTGGGTTTAAAGCATTACAACCATTCTTTACAAAGTTCCAAGTTTCACCTTTTCCATTTCCTAAAACAGCATTTACCATTCTGGATATACCACCAGTAGTTGTGCTTACTCCATTGACAGTAAAATATGTTCCGCCAATTATACCTATTGGGCCGTCAATAACGGTTGAACCATACATAGCTAAGCCACCTACTGTTTCAAAAACTCCACCTGCTGTTTGAAGTGCTCCCCAAGCAAACTCGGATATAGGAATGTACAGATCATTAGTTTTTGGAACAGTTGAACTAACATTTGGAACCATCCAACTAATTCTATTTTGGGCTTGAATAAACTTAACATCTGATTCTGATACACTTGTTCCAGAACTTTCTTCCTTAAAAGACAACTGAGTAACATTGCCATTACTATCTGTACTAAAAATCAGTTCGTATCCATAATAATATCCATCGTTCCTGTGATTATAATTAAATTTATAGCTATTTGTTCCATCTGAATACATAAGCTTAGAGCTATATCCATCTGAAGATAGTACGCCTCCTGTTAGTGAATCAGAATTTAAAATTTTCCATGTTGTATAATCTACTTTACCTAACATATTATAGTTAGAAATATCCAAAAGATTGTTATCTGCTTTAAATAGAACTATAGCTGCTTCAGTTGAAGGTCCAAAGTATCCGTACTCAAAATCCCCAGTTAAGTAACCAAGTTCGTTTAGCCTTTTTTGAACTTCTGTAACATCTGAGCCTGTTGAACTTTTATTAAGAATCTGTTTCTCAGCAAAGTGCCCCGTTGGATCAAAATACATAATTGGATTATTTGCACAATATGTATACAAGTTCAAACTCAACGGATCATTGATTGTACCGCTGTATGTATCCTCCTGCAAGAATCTTGCTATTTTGGGGTCATACATTCTTGCATT
>CAZXBE010000242.1:0-2442 GCA_964638565.1 uncultured Chitinophagaceae bacterium | reverse complement strand
AATTAGTATTAAAAATCTTAAAAAATTATCCTCTTAACTTATCTTGACCCTAAAAAAATTATACTGCATAGATTGCACCTTATGATGCTTACGCGAATTTAAAATCTAGCGTTATTGTTGTATGTAATACTTTAGAAGTAGGACAATTTATTTTAGCATTCTCTACACATTGTTGAAAAATTTCTTTCTCTATTTTGGGTACTTTTGCTTTAACCATAAGATGAGAATTAGTAATAGTAACGTTCTTTAATGTAATGGTAGCGGCACTTTCAATAATTTATGGGATGAAGCCTACTTCTCCTAGTACAAAGCTTAATTTCATGGTAAAACATCCTGCATGAGCAGCAGCTATTAATTCTTCAGGGTTTGTTCCTTGGCCTTCTGCAAAACGAGTATTCCAAGAATAAGGTGTTTTATTTAGGATGCCACTTTTTGAGGTAAGGCTTCCATTGCCATTTTTTCTAGAGCCATTCCAAATAGCTGTTGATGATCGGTTCATATTTTTTTATTAATGTAGAAGTAAGTGCTTGTTGCTCGAATATATCAATAATTATATTTATTCTTCCATCTGTCTTTCAAAAATTTTCTCAACTCATTTTCCTTTGCGTTATTGCCAGGATCATAAAATAGTTTTCCAGCAATTTTTTCGGGTAAATATTCTTGATTAATAAAATTTTTTTCAAAATTATGACTGTACTTGTAATTTTTACCATAATTCATATCTTTCATGAGTTGTGTTGGAGCATTGCGTAAATGAAGAGGGATAGATAAGTCTCCATATTTTTTTACTGTATCTAGTGCATTTTCGATAGCCATGTACGCTGTATTACTTTTAACAGAAGAGGCTAAATAAATAGCACATTGCGATAAAATGATTCTACTTTCAGGATAACCAATTTTATTGACAGCATCAAACGTAGTATTAGCAAGTAATAAAGCATTTGGGTTAGCATTACCAATGTCTTCGCTAGCAAATATTACCATGCGGCGAGCAATAAATTTTATATCTTCTCCAGCTTCTATCATACGAGCCAACCAATATATTGCCGCATTGGGATCACTTCCTCGCATGCTTTTAATAAAAGCAGAAATAATATCATAATGTTGCGCTCCTTTTTTATCATATACTGCGATTCTTTTTTGTGCCACCTGCATAACACAGCCATCTGTTAATATTATTTTTTCTGATGTAGGTATGGATTGAACAACTAATTCTAGTAAATTCAATAATTTTCTAGCATCCCCACCACTAATATTTAATAAAGCCGTTGTTTCTTTTAATTCAATATTTTTTTCTTTTAATAGGATATCTTTTTTTAAAGCTTGATGCAATAGCTGTACAAGCTGTTCCTCTTGTAAAGACTTTAGTACATATACTTGACAACGGCTTAATAACGCTGCATTTACTTCGAATGAAGGATTTTCAGTAGTTGCACCTATTAATGTAATAATCCCTTTTTCTACAGCACCTAATAAGGCATCTTGTTGACCTTTATTAAAGCGGTGAATTTCATCAATAAATAAAATGGATTGAATTGTTTTTTTAGCCTGATCGATTACTTCCCTAACTTCTTTCACTCCACTACTAATGGCGCTCAATTGAAAATAAGGAACATCTAACGTATGTGCTATAATATTCGCAATGGTTGTTTTACCTACACCAGGAGGACCCCATAAAATCATAGATGGAATAAGATTCTGCTCAATAGCAGTTCTTAATATACTTCCCTTACCTGTAAGGTGTTCTTGTCCTATTAAATCATCTAATGTAGAAGGACGTAGTCTTTCAGCTAGAGGAGTAGAGGTATTCATTTTATGAAGCAATTTTTTCGATGATACATGAACATATAATTTGGTACAATTGATATGAATAAGAATACACCTATTTACAATTTTTCTCTAAGCCATTTTTTAGGTTTGTAAAGTGATTGTATTTTCAATCTAAATTCTTCTGTAATATGTTTACGTATATGCTCAATAGCTTCTTCAACAGAATCTGTAAAAAGAATACGTTTAAAATCTTCTAAGCTAATGGTATTGGCTTTTACCATGTAGTTGATATGTTCTATAATAGAACGATGATATGCCAAACCCATTACTACAATAGGAAATGGTCTAACCTTATTTGTTTGGATAAGTGTAGCTGCCTCAAAAAATTCATCCAGTGTTCCAAATCCACCAGGTAAAACTATAAATGCATAAGAATATTTTCGTAGTAATACCTTACGAACAAAAAAGAAATCAATATTAACCCAAGTATCTAAATAAGGATTAGGACGTTGCTCAACAGGTAAAATAATATTACATCCTACAGATCGTCCTCCAACTTCCTTTGCCCCACGATTGGCAGCCTCCATAATTCCAGGTCCGCCGCCTGTCATTACAGTAAAACCAAGTTTAGCCAACGCATTTCCTACTTGGCGTGCCATTTTATAATAGATA
>CAZXBE010000241.1:0-2458 GCA_964638565.1 uncultured Chitinophagaceae bacterium | reverse complement strand
GTAGGAGTACAATGCTTCTTTCAAGCATTTTTACACACTCTATGGGACATTACCAAATTTTATCCATTTTTTATGCTTTTAATCGTTAAAGCTGATTGTTTTAAATGTATTTTTTATAACACTTTTTAGTATTTAACAAATAGCTTTTTGGGGAATATTAAAAATTCTATTGTTATTGTGAAGATAATTTAAAGAATTAGGATTTAATAAAATTTAAAAATTTTGTTTATTACATGAATATTGAAAAAAAAACTGTTTTGCTGGTAGAAGATGAAGTTCTTATTGCAATGGCTCAGGAAAGAGAGCTGAAAAATGCTGGGTATGATGTTAAATTGGTTTTTTCTGGAAAAGAAGCGATTGACTTTGCATGTAATCAATCAAATGGGTACGTCCCTAATTTAGTTGAAATTCATAGCGGTTACCCAAGATTTATGCTTTAGGATAATAAAAATCAAAGGAGTAACCACTATGAATACGAAGAGAGCAAAACAAACATGCCTTAAAAAGTCAAGAGAAAAAGAGCTACAGGACATTTTATATTTCTATGGGCACATTGCCCCGGGGAGGATTTAAGAACTATAAAGTGGTTTTTCTTCATTGAGTAAAAGATGGGGCAAAGGGTGTACCATATAAGAGTTTGCTTTTACCTCATCTTCCTTGAACGCCTCATATACCCGTACCGCAAATCCCATTTACTTATCCTCCGTTTTTTTTATAATTGTAGTACGATACTGCAGGGTGTGTCAATAAGATAGCATAAATCTTTAGATGCCCTTGTTCTGGAACCTATTAATCAATCACTTATTTTGCCTAATTTATAAGAAAACGATAAATTAATATTATTTTAGCAAAATTATGCAAATTAAATCCGGATTAATACATGCAAATACACTTTAACTTTACACTAAAACCTTAAATATTCCTGCCAATTATTAATCACCTAACACCTCAACCATTAATCAAATGCCCAATACATTCAATCAAACTTTCCCTCCAATATGGTATTGTAATGCCTAAATCACGTTTTATTTTTGATTTGTCCAGTACACTATATGCAGGTCGCTTTGCCGGAGTTGGATATTCGTTGCTTAAAATTGGCTCAATGTTACATTTGATATTTGCTAATTCCACAATAGCCATTGCAAAATCATACCAGCTTATTACACCTTCATTGCTGTAATGATAAATGCCATTTATAGAATCATTTTCTATTATTTTTACAATTATTTTTGCTAGATCTTTTGCATATGTTGGTGTACCCACCTGATCATAAACAACCCGTAAATGCCCCCTTTCTTTAGCATATTTTATAATAGTTTTAACAAAATTATTTTTATGGATTGAATATAACCATGATGTTCTTATTATTACATAATTTTTACATACATTTTGAATTTCTTTTTCGCCCTCCAATTTAGATTTACCGTATACTGACAGAGGTTCTGGTAAATCTTCCTCATTATATGGGGTATTCTTACAACCAGAAAAAACAAAAACAGTAGAAATATGTATTAACTTTATTTTATAGTGATGTGATAGTTCAGATAAATTTTTTACTGCCGTATGATTAATAGTATAGGCGTTTTCAATCTCTTTTTCTGCCTGGTCAACCTGTGTATATGCGGCACAATTTATAATATGTGTTATATCATTATTTTCAATAAATTCCCTGAGACTATTATTATTGGCAATATCTAATATAAAAACATCTGTAAATTCTTCCTGTGATATATCCGAAAAGCAAACAGTATGTTTTGTTAGTACTTTTCTTAATTCTCTACCAAGTTGTCCATTTGCACCAGTAACCAATATTTTCATAATAACACCGCATCCTTGAGTTGAGGCAGTATACTATCTTTTGGTGAGCGGAGTGTCTTTTCTTGAGGTACTGTCCAATCAATTCCTAAAAAAGGATCAAATGCATCAACCCCTCTTTCATGCTCTGGAGAATAAAGAGCATCTACCTTATAATTGACTATAGCAAAATCAGAAAGCACAATAAAACCGTGCGCAAAACCTTTTGGTATAAATAGTTGTAATTTATTTTCATCAGATAAAATTATCTTAAAATGCTTCCCAAAAGTAGAAGAATTTTTTCTAATATCTACAGCCACATCTAAAATTTCACCTACAACAACCCTTACAAGTTTACTTTGTGCAAATGGTGGCAACTGATAATGAAGACCCCTTAACACACCATACGATGACTTAGACTCATTATCCTGTATAAATGTAATATCTCCAATATGTTTTTTAAAAAGGTCATCTCTAAACGATTCAAAGAAATATCCGCGGCTATCGCCAAATATTTTTGGTTTGATTATATATAAGCCTTTAAAATCAGTTGGTGTAAATTCCACGTAAAACTCCTTATTGTTTGATTGTTTTAGCTATTGAGTCGCAAAGTGATTACTTGCCTACTCAACTAACTTAACCAGATACTCCCCATATCCACTTT
>CAZXBE010000240.1:0-2463 GCA_964638565.1 uncultured Chitinophagaceae bacterium | reverse complement strand
CACAAGGATTTAAACTTCTAGAACGTGCACCAGGTATAAGTGTAGAAGAAATTAAAAATAAAACAGCAGGGAAATTAATTGTTGAAGGTGAAATACCTGAAATGAATTTATAATACATACGCTATACAATTACACAATTGTCAATTCAAAATCATCTATGTCATAATGGAAAAATAATTTCTGCCGATCAAACCCTGATTGAGGCAGACAATAGAGCATTCCGGTATGGTGATGGCCTATTTGAGACCATGCGTTATGTAGATGGAAACATACCTTTGGCCTCTTATCATTTCAGCAGATTATTTAGAGGGCTACAAACTTTATTTTTTGATGCGCCTTCTTACTACACGGAAGAATATTTTATTAAGCAAATTATTGAGCTCTGTAAAAAAAATGAGCACAATCCAGCTCGAGTTCGATTAATGATATATAGAGGGAATGGGAGCATTAAAGATCCTCAAAATCATTTCCCATATTATATTATACAGACTTGGTCATTGCCCAATAGGCGGTGGCAATGGAATGAAAATGGATTAGTATTAGGCGTATGTAGTGAAATAAAAAAAAGTTATGATACATTATCTAGCCTCAAACATAATAATCATTTGCCTTATTTATATGCTGCACATTATGCCCAACAACAACAATGGAATGATGCTATTATATTGAATACTAGTGATAGGATAGTAGATACTAGCATTGCTAATGTTTTCATTATAAAAAATGACACTATAATTACTCCATCGTTATCAGAAGCTTGTGTTGCAGGTACGGTAAGGCAATATCTTATAGATCAATTATCAACAACATTCAGTATCCGTGAGGCATCTATTACCGTACAAGATATGGAAGAAGCTAATGAAGTATTCTTAACGAATGCTATAAGAGGCGTTCAATGGGTAAAAACATGTAATGAAAAAACGTATGCAAATAACATAGCGAAAAAAGTATTTGAATATTTAATGTAATACCTGATACTTGTCATATAGTATTAGGCTTTTTATCAGCTATAACTACAATTAGTATCTGGATATACTTTTTACAATTATGAAAAAAGCAGTTCATATATGTTGGCTCCGTCGTGATCTTCGTTTACATGACAATGCGGCCTTATACCATGCGCTTCAATCGAATTTTCCGGTAATACCTATATTTATTTTTGATAGAAATATTTTAGATAAATTAGAAGATAAAAAAGATCATCGTATTACGTTTATTCATAATGCATTGCAAGATATACAACGAGCGCTTATCAAAATAGAAAGCACTTTAGAAGTTTACTATGGCTATCCTTTAGCTATATTTCAGCAGCTGGTTAATAAGTATACTATTCAAGCTGTTTATACCAACCATGATTATGAGCCGTATGCTATTCAACGAGATGATGCAATAAAAGATTTACTACAACAACACTCCATACCCTTTTATACCTATAAAGACCAAGTTATTTTTGAAAAAGATGAAGTAGTAAAAGAAGACAAAACGCCTTATACCGTTTTTACACCTTACAGTAAACGATGGAAAACTAAGCTGAATGCGTTTTACGAAAAATCGTATCCCGTAGAAAAATATTTTAATTCCTTTTATAAGCAATCTCCTCTAAATATACTAACAATACAAGAGATTGGTTTTTATCCTTCAGAAAAAATATTTCCATCAAAAAAATATAATAAAGATATTATTGCTCAATATACTCAACAGCGAGATTTTCCTGCTAGGCAAGGCACTAGTCGGCTAAGCGTGCATTTACGATTTGGGACTATTAGTATTCGCCAATTGGTACAAAAAGTAATATCCTTAAATGAAACGTTTTTAAATGAATTAATATGGCGAGAGTTTTATCAAATGATTCTATATCATTTTCCACGAGTAGGCCAGGGAAAAGCATTTAAGCCGTCTTATGAGAATATTCAATGGTTGAATAATGAAGCGCATTTTGAAAAATGGTGCAATGGACAAACCGGGTATCCTATTGTAGATGCAGGTATGCGAGAATTAAATGCAACAGGATTTATGCATAATCGAGTACGTATGATTACTGCTTCATTTTTATGTAAACATTTATTAATCGATTGGCGTTGGGGAGAGGCTTATTTTGCCCAACAATTGTTAGATTATGATTTGGCAGCTAATAATGGCGGATGGCAATGGGCTGCTGGAAGCGGCTGCGATGCAGTGCCTTACTTTCGCGTTTTTAATCCAACCTTACAAACACAAAAATTTGATAAAGATTTTACATATATACGCAAATGGATTCCTGAATTAGATGCATTAACGTATCCCAAACCTGTAGTTAATCATGAAATGGCCCGAAAAAGAGCATTAGAGGTTTATCGTAAAGCTTTATAATAATTTTAGTAAGTGTTAACTTATAAAACCGAATAATAATATAAGGTCAAGATAAGTTGAGGACATTTAACTAATGCTCTAACTTAGTCTGGACAATGAATAACAAGTATTTTT
>CAZXBE010000239.1:0-2480 GCA_964638565.1 uncultured Chitinophagaceae bacterium | reverse complement strand
ATGCTACAAAAGTTTTTGTTGCTGTATGGTTAATTGTATTAATTGCTGCATTGGTATTAATACAATTTTATGTGTTGCAATTTGGTTTTGTATTTTGGCTAAGTGCCTTGTATTGTGTACTATTTATAGTAATTCCATTGGTTTGGATTTTATTAAAACTCTTCAAAGCCCATACTGCACAAGAGTTTCATAAATTAAGTAGTGTAGTAAAAATAGTAATGCTTACAGGAATTTTGAGTATGCTATTTTTTAGATTTTATGCGTAGGGTATTGGCAAGCTAAGCTTTGTAGCTTTTTATATTTGAAAAAAGTCTTCACAACAAGCAATGTTCATATCAACAATTTCCGCTCTCAAAAACTCAATATTTGCTTGTGAATGAATAAGTATTTGGAAAGTAGATCCTACTCTGTCAACGAGAAAGTTGTTTACGAATGTTATAGTAAAATCTTTCTAACAATCGCATATCTTCTGTTACAATATCTGCTTGTGCTATTAAGCCTGTATGGTATTGCAGTGACTTTTTATAATTACTTATTAAGCCATCAGGTAAAATTATTTTAGCTAAATAACCACTATCTGTTGGAATTGTGTTTATGAAATCTATTTTGCCTGTTACAGAGCCATACTGTTCATAAGGGTATAGCCTGCCATATTTCTTATGCCGCTTGTATTAAAATGCCTGCCATAATATTTTGCCACCATGCGTAAGCAAGTGGGTCCGCAATCCATAGCATTAAGTTGTTTATAAAAAGGGAAGGGCATTCAATATTTGTTTGAAAAGGAATACAAGAAATAGCAAGATAATATACTAAAAACCAAATAATTCAACTAATTGTTTGCTAAGCAATTCATCATTATCTCCCTCATGCTTGTAAATTATTTTACCATTTTTATCAATTAGAATTTTGCTTGGCAATACAGATACTTCATAAATATCATTGATAGATACACTTGTATCTACATTTCCATTAGATAAAAATTTAAGTCCACGTAATACATGATACCAAGATTCGGTTTTGTCTTTAATAATAGCATTTTTCCATGCCTCAGTTGTTTTATCATCATCTGCAATAGCAATTATTTCAAACCCCTTTAGGTGATATTTATCATAAATTTCCTTTAAGAATGGAGTGCCTTTTCTGCAAGGAATACACCAGCTTGCCCAGAAATCAAGTAGCACGACTTTCCCTTAAAAATTTTCTAACGCTCTCTTTTTTCCATGCAAATCAATAAATTCAAAATTGGGGGCTTTTTTACCAATAACAAGCTGCTTTTTTTTAAGGATAGATTTATTAATTTCCATACCCCACGGATGAGATTGAATATTTTTGTCCAACAGATTATAGTAATGCTCTAATGTATCAATGTCTAACTTTATAAACCCTAAAAAATAAGCTGATACTAAAGATGCCGAATGGTGTCTGATAAAAGTTTTTTGAATATCAAGTCGCAATGAATCTTCATGCTGAATTTCTTCTCTTAGATTTTGTATTTTTTCTTCTGCTATGTTATACTCTTTAATATAATTTTTTATACTATTGAGTGAGTCTCTTTTTAAACTGTATTTTAGCTTTAACAAGTTCATTGAATGTAAAATACTATTAAGCTCTTGCTGCGTTTTGCAGCCATCAATCAAAGCATTTTCATAATCCCTTTCTTTAAGATATATAAATTGATTACCACTATCAATGAAAAAAGTAGTATAATTTACATTATTGCCATTTATATAATGTTTATACCCTCTTAAAGAAACAAAAGTTACACCGTTTATTCTACCTGAAAAATAAAAGTGTCCGTTATTTAATATTGCTGTATCACTTATTGATACATCTTTTTCATTATTATATCCTAGTATAATTAACCCTGTATCTCTTCCATAAACCTTTCCCATCAGGGAAAAATCTTGTGCAAATAAATTATTATTTGTCAGTACTAAAATTAAAACAGTGAATTGTATAAGAAGAATGTATATTCTCATGATATAAATTTAACCCAAATTACGCATTAGCTAATTTAATTTACTAAGTTTTCATTTTATTATAGCTGGAAACCCTTGTATATATTGATTTTTAGAAGATTATTTCAATAAAAATCTCTAATGCTACGCATTAGAAAAAATACGCTTCTTGTTGTTGATTCTCAGGCATTTGTAACTCTATTGCGTAATTTGGGTTTAACTGTCAATAAAATAATAAACAGGCTGACCTTGATGTATGTCAGCCTGTGTTCAGTTGATTATGGAGTTTGACACATTTTATCTTGCCCTTTTCCACCTCCCGTTCCATTTCCAGCCTTATCACAAACTAATCCAGAACAACAAGTTACATTAGTACCTGTACCACAATAGGTATTTACTGTTCCACAAGCATCACCATCACCAAAGTCTCCGCACAATTCCCATGGTGCACATCCACCGCCTGTAACTTTTTTCATTTGTTCTCTGCTTAAAGCAGTGCCAAAGTTTTCAAATTTTTTAGTC
>CAZXBE010000238.1:0-2481 GCA_964638565.1 uncultured Chitinophagaceae bacterium | reverse complement strand
AATTAATTATAAAATTGCTACTAAAGTTTTATGGTGCGAACTTCTAAAGACGGGGTTTCTGGAATATTTTCCTTCACATTTATTAAATGTACCAATATGCCACTATTTAACTATAAATATATTGACATAATTAACAAAAGGTGTATAATAAGTCTAAAATACATAAGGAGGTATTTAAAATGTACATATTGAGAAAAAAGGCATTGGTGATGATACTTACTATTTCAATTCTAACTCAGTTTCTTATTTCAAGTACTGTTTTGGGATTAAACAATGAGGAAGCAAAGAAAGAAGTTTTTAATCAAAACATTGATGAAATTGATAATGAAGTTTCTAATTTATTAAATCAATGGGCACAGGCAATTAATTTGAAAAATTTAGAAGATTACCTCTCGGTTTTTACACAAGCATCTAGGAAAGATATTGAAAACACAATAAATGTTACACAACAAGAAGATAAAAAATACTTGGAATTTTTCTCTATTGAGAGTATTTCGTTTAAGGATAACAAAATTAAGACTTTAAGTAAAAAAGACACAGAAACATTATATTTGTTGCATCCCTATATAGGAAAGAATTCAAAAGTGTTTTACTTTACTTTTGATGCAAAAGTTTTTGATGATATGAAAAATAAATACACCATAGATGGTAAAAATTATGTAATGTGTGTACTGGAAATTGAGAACAATAAGCTAAAGGTGAAGGAGTTTTTTAATGCACCAGTTAAGGATATGGTAAAAAAGGGGATAAGCTTAGGGACAGATAAAGAGTTAAATATTCTTGAAAACGAAAATAATATTCAAGAGTTTTCGTTAAGTTTAGAAGGTTATAATATATCACTGACACCTCCGACAAATATTAGAATTAAACTTACACATAACGAAAACTTGATAGCTTGGAGAGCAGCTTATGGTCAAGTTGTTACTAATAGTTTTGATACATATATTCGTGATGTTCTTCCAAATGAGTGGGATTCGGATAAGGTTGTTTCTGATTGTAAAAATACTTCTACATATTTATACCAATCACTTTATTCAGGTGCTCTTCTTGTTAAAACATATGGTTGGTATATGGCTACTTTAGGCTGGCACAGATCATATGGGTTTGATGTATATGATAATACAAACGACCAACGCTATTCAGCTGGATCAAGGTATAAAACTTCCCAAGATGAAAAGGGGGTATATTTCCAGTGGGGAAATATGTGCAATAGTTCCATTAATACTATGACTGGACGAGTTATTGTTGATGAAAGTACATATCAAGTAGGAGAAATACACTATGGTCAAGATCAACAGAATGCAACATATAATCTTGATAAAAATGGATACACTTATAGTGGTATAATTGACAATATTTATCCAACCAAGACAATTGCTGTACATTAGTGGAAATTACAAATGATATATCGTATGATAAACATTATGCATCCATAAATCCTTAAGACTTTATCACATAATAGCTTTTTGAATATTTATCGGTTTGGTCATTTTAAAAGAAGCTATACTACTAATAAGTTAAGTGTTATACATAGCAAAACAATAAGGAATCACACACAGCTATTGTGTGTGATTCTCAATCTTATTTTTAACCAGTAATAACGATAAAGAAATAATTTAAGAGTTTCTTTAAATAGTAAAAATATATGTTATAAGGGGGAACTTATAGTGTCAAAAATATGCCGCTTATTAATAACTTTTGAAATAGCTATTTGTATACTAATAATGTGTAGTTGTAATTCAACTAAAATATCGAATCCCGAAAGTAGTCATAGTATTGTTGGCATAAGTAGCAATGTTATTCAAAGTACTACACCTTCTTCTACTAGTGTAAACAATAATAATGGAATGCCGGAAGTGATGGAACAAGAAAGTCAAGATATTTATATTAATAGAATAATTAGTAATGCAGATAAAGATGTGATGATATCATTCCCAGATAGATGGTATGTAAAACAGCTTAGGTATGAAAATTATCGTTCTTGGTATGATATATATTTTGAGGATAAGATGATAGGACAATTTCAGATTTATGATAGGACAGATAACGTAGAGCCTATACCAAATCATATTGCAAAAAAAACAAAAACATTTGAAGGCCAAATGAAATTAGGGCAGGGTAAAATCTATATCCTCGAGCGCGATGATGTTAGTACAGAAGAGACGAAATCTAAGTTTATAATATATGTATTGATTCCTACGACAATAGATAATTTATCATATTACTATAATTTACTGATTGATGTACCAAAAGAAGAAAATGTAGATAAATATATCCAAGTTATGGAGGATGTTCTAAAATAAGGGGCTATTAACCAATTACACTAGTGGGGGATTTTAGATGATATTACAATGCTAAAGAGAAAAAAGATATGATGGATTTTTAAAAAAGCATACAGTGAGTAAATTGTTATGCAAAGTTGGATATGATGTTGTATAATAATACTTGACACGAAGACCTAGAACAAATAGTCTAAAAATA
>CAZXBE010000237.1:0-2490 GCA_964638565.1 uncultured Chitinophagaceae bacterium | reverse complement strand
GAGGTTTACTTAAAAAAGAATTCTATAATGTTAATAATTCAATAATTTTTCTAATCGTTCTGTAAGTTTTTCAGCATTGGGTAGCATAGCTTCTTCTGAAACAAGATTGATAGGAACTGCAGGTAAATTTAAAGCTCCCATTACCTCTACTTTGGCATCTAAAAAATGATAACAATTATTGGATATTCGTAAGGAAAGACTTTCTGCAAAAGAGTTGTTTTGTTGCTCTTCGGTTAATACTAAAACTTTTCCATGTTTTTTTACACTACTAAAAATAAGTTCTTCATCTAAAGGAAATAAAGTTCTTAAATCAAGAATTTCTATTTTACCTGGAAAATTATTTGCTGCTTCTTTTGCCCAATAAACCCCCATGCCATAAGTGATGATACAAACTGTTTCTCCTCTTTTCAAATTTTCATTATCAGCATGTAATACAATATTGGCTTTGCCTAAGGGTAAAACATAATCTTTAGCAGGTTCTATGGTTTTTGCATCTTCTGTTCCTGCAACTTTACTCCAGTATAATCCTTTGTGTTCAAGCATTACAACAGGATTTGGATCTAAGAAAGCAGCTTTCATTAAACCTTTCATATCTGCTGCATTGCTGGGGTAACAAACTTTAATTCCTTTGATAGTTAATAAAGTACTTTCAATACTTCCACTATGATAAGGTCCACCACCTCCATAAGCTCCAATAGGCACTCTTAAAATCATTTGCACAGGAAATTTTCCATAGCTTAAATAACAGCTTTTAGAAATTTCGGTAACTAATTGATTGAGTCCAGGGTAAATATAATCTGCAAACTGAACTTCTACAATTGGTTTTAAACCCAATGCACTCATACCTATTGTACTACCTACAATATAAGCTTCTTGAATAGCTGTATTAAACACACGATGATCACCAAACTTTTCTGCTAAAGTTGCTGCTTCTCTAAACACACCTCCTAATCTTCTACCTACATCTTGTCCATATAAAATGGCTTCTGGATAATCTTGCATTATTTCTTCCATAGCATGCAATGCAGCATCTACCATTATTGTTTTTTCAGAAGATTTTGGAGTTCTTGTGCCTGTTTCTTCTTTAATAATTGTAGGAGCAAATACATGGTTTTCAGCTAAATCTTTTGTAGGCTCTGCTGCGGCTTGTGCTTTTTCAAATGCTTGGGTAGCATCTTTTTCAGCAGCTATTTCTATTTCATTTATTTCATTTTCATTAAACCCAATTCCTGTTAATAATAATCTTAGTTTAGGAATAGGATCGTATAATCCATGTTTCAATAAATCTTCTCTGGTTCTGTAAAACTCTTTTCTTACACCACTGGTATGATGCCCTAATAAAGGAACTCTTGCATGAACTAAAACAGGTTTTCTTTCTGTACGTGCATACTCAAAAGCATCTTGCATGGTTTCGTAACTTCTGCTAAAATCGCTACCATCGCATTGCAATCTTTTTAAACCTTTAAATCCTGCAGCATATTCATAAGCATTCATAGCTCTTGCTTCTTCTGCTGTAACACTAATGCCCCATTGGTTATCTTGCACTAAATAAATTATGGGTAATTGTTTTAATACAGCAAATTGAAATGCTTCGCTAACTTCTCCTTCTGTAATACTATTATCGCCAAACGAACACACTACAACAGGTAGTTCATTATTGCTGCCTTTTTTTAATAAGGTTTGATGATGTTCTTCTATAAATTGTATGCCTTGTGCTAAACCTGTAGTTGGTATAGCTTGCATACCTGTTGCACTGCTTTGATGAATGATAGAAGGACGAATACCATCTTTATTAGAAGGATGACAATAATAGGAACGACCACCACTAAATGGATCATCTTTTTTGGCAAGAAGTTGCAACATTAATTCATAAGGCTGAAAACCTGATGCCATCATTAAACTATCATCTCTATAATAAGGACTAACCCAATCCTGACTTTGTAATTGCAAACCAGTAGCAATTTGAATAGCTTCATGTCCTCTTGAAGAAGAATGTACATATTTACAAATGGTTCTGTTAGCATCGTAAATAGTACACATGGCTTTAGAAGTAACCATAAGCCTATAAGCTTTCAATAAAATTTCTGGGTTAAGCATTGCTGTAAATATCTTACAACTTTATGGTTGAAATTTAAAGTGGTTAAAAAAAAATGATTTATGCAGAGTTTTCCACATGAATTATATTAATAACGACAAAGCAAGGTTAAATAGTATGAATGAATTAAAAACAAGTACTCTAAGACTTTTGAAGCTATTTAATTAAGGTTTAAAAATAATTAGATAAAGCTAAAAGCTGTGGGTTGAAAATTGATGATTGAGTCGCTTTTAGCATAAAAGCTTAATCAGTGCAATTTAAGTCTGCTTGTGTTCAAACTGTTTGCTACTAATAGTTCTGCTTTGTCTTTCGTTGTTGTTCTATCAATTTTATTGTTTGCCTGCTATTTCAATAATTTTCGTTTTTCAACTTCTTGCAATATACTCATTTGCTGG
>CAZXBE010000236.1:0-2500 GCA_964638565.1 uncultured Chitinophagaceae bacterium | reverse complement strand
CAACTCTAAATAACAGTTACTCATTTCCATTTACACAAATTATTTTAGAGTCTCTATGTAATTTTAATTCGATAACATATACATCTTGTTAGCGGTTTAGTATAAAGCCCAAGATGGTTTTCGTTTTGAAGGACCTCCATTTATTTATAATGATGTTATATACATAAGTTCTAACTATAATCAATTCTTTGCCTTCAATAATAATGGAACTGTTAAATGGCACTCTACTAATGAGGATTATGTAATTACATCTAGTTCAATTATATTTAATAACATCGTCTATATACAAGATTTTACTAGTATAAATGCGTTTAATATTTCTAACGGCTCTATAAAATGGAAATTTCCTAAAGCTGTTGGCACATCTAGCCCTTGTATATTTAACAACACTTTATATATAGGTAGTGATAATAAAAAAATCCATGCTATTGATGCAAATACAGGTATAGAGAAGTGGGCCTATAATGTAGGTGATTCCATTTATTCAGGACCTGCAATTATAAATAACATATTATACACAGGATGTGATCATGATACAGTATATGCTATTAATACTATTGATAGTTCTACAAAGTGGAAATTCAGCACAAGTGGTTATATCATATCTAGTCCAACAGTATTTAATAATGTAGTATATATAGGGAGCGCAGATGGCAACCTATATGCCATTAATACAGCTGATGGTTCTTTAAAATGGAAATTTCCTACACAAGATAAAGTTAATTCTAGCCCTTTTGTACATAACGGTATAGTATACATAGGAAGTCTTGATAAAAATCTATATGCTATTAATATAAGTGATGGTTCTTTAAAGTGGAAATTTCCTACTAATGGTGAGATATGGAGTAGCCCTCTGATATTTAATAATACAGCATATATAGGAAGTTATGATGGTAAAGCATATGCTATTAATATAACTAATGGAGTAAAAAGATGGGATTTTAATATGGGAATTAGAACTAGAGCTTCTCCATGTATAGCTACTAAAAATGGTAACGTTTTTTATTCAAGCCTTTCTGGAAATCAACAATAAAAATTTACTGCATTAAGAAAAAATGTTTAGGAAATATCATGTGTAGGAAAATAATATATATCACAGTTTTAATTACTTGTAGCTTACTATTTAGTGATGCTATTATTGCTCAATCAAAAAGCAGTATACAAGTAATTGCCCGTCCACAGAAAGATAAAATACTCTTGCGTTGGGGAACTACTACACCTATTAGTTGGAAGCTAAGCAATCAATATGGATTTATAGTAGAGCGTTATACCATTACCCGGGATAAAAAATTATTACAACAACCGGAAAAGAAAATCATCAGCGCTACACCTTTCAAACCACAGCCATTAGATAATTGGGAAACATTAGCTGAAAAAGATAACTACGCAGCCATCATTGCACAAGCCATTTATGGAAAAGATTTTGAGATTAGTAGTAACGACAGTAAGGGCATGATGAAAATGGTTAATAAATCCAGTGAATTACAACAGCGCTTTGGCGTATCCTTATACGCAGCCGATAATAGCTTTGAAGCAGCAAAGCTAGCTGGATGGGGATATGAAGATAGTGATGTAAAACAAAATGAAAAATATCTATATCAAGTCATATCTGCTGTTCCTACTACTAAATTATTTATCGATACAGGCGCTGTATTTACAGGCATAGCAGATTATGAAGAGCTTCCTACACCTACTGATATTGCTGCACTATTTAGAGATAAAACCGTAATGCTTAGTTGGGATTATAACATGCTCAAAGATTATTACAATAATTACTTTATTGAAAAATCTACGGATGGTAAAACGTATAGCCGTCTATCAGATTTACCCGTTACTAATTTGAACAATAAAGATAATAAGCCTTCTAACCGAATGTATTTTATTGATTCTTTAAAAGATAATACCACAACTTATTATTATCGTATACGAGGTGTATCTGCATTTGGAGAAATAGGCCCTGCGTCTGAATCTATTACAGTTAAGGGTAAAGTATTGTTAGCACAAGTTCCAAATATTAGTAACACGAATGTTAATGATAAAGGCATCGTAGAAATCCAGTGGGCATTTGATGAAAAAGCAAATGATTTAATTACAGGCTTTACATTAAATCAGGCTCAACAAGATAAAGGACCCTATAAAGCTGTTGTAGAACATATTGATGCCAGTAGTAGAAAAATTACTTTTGACAAACCTTATCCAACCAATTACTTTACCATTACTGCTGTAGCTAAACATGGTGAAAGCAGAACATCTTTTCCAGTATTGGTACAACCACTAGATTCCTTTCCTCCAGCGATTCCAATAGGGTTAAATGCTACTATCGATAGCAATGGCGTAGTGACATTAAAATGGGATCAAAACACAGAAGAAGATTTGCTCGGCTATAGAATAAGTAGAGCCAATAGCAAAAATGAAGAACCAGCTATACTCACCCCTGTTGTACATAAAAAATGCATATACCGAGATACTATTAATATTAAAACATTAAGTAATAAAATAT
>CAZXBE010000235.1:0-2533 GCA_964638565.1 uncultured Chitinophagaceae bacterium | reverse complement strand
ATAACGGTTTTACCGGATCCTGTAGGAGCTTTAAATACGAGTTTTTTACGATAACCTTGTTCATTCAGAAGATTAGTAGTCTTCTTTACTAATTCAGTTACAGCTTCAATCTGATAATCAACTTCTTTAATCATTGTTCTCCTCCTTCTTCGCTAAAATCTATTTCTCCTTGTGTTTTTTCAAAAACATACTCTTCGCTAATGGATTCTTGCGATACATTCTCTTTTACTTTTTGTGGTTTTAGTACCTTTTTATAAGCATCATAGATAGCTGCAGGGAGTGCACAAAGTTCAACTTTATCAAGAACATTTTCAAAATTATCGTTGTATGCATATCGATTGTTCGAGAATACATATATTTTAATCTTCCCTTCTACTTCCATTTCTTTCAGCATCGAAGCAAAAGCTTCCACAGCTAATTCGTTGTATATAAGAAGCATTTGCGTTTTTCCATTATCGAAATAGCGGGCAGCATTTGGCTTTAGTTTGCGCCCCCCAAATGTATTCTGTTCCGTGTAAACATCATTTTTTATGCAAAGTAGATCGGTTGCTGCTGCCATCAAAGCGCGTTTATTTTTGTTCGTCTGCTCTCGTGGAACAAAATCCGTGCGATAGTAACGGAGAGTATTGTTTTTCAATCCTTCTACTTCTTCTCCTTTCGGAGTCGTATAGCCCTGAATTACTTTTTTGCTTCTCATGTAGGTTACCTCTTCACAAATATTATTCTCGTTATTGGTTACAAGAATACATTGGCGACGGCCTCCGTCATCTTTATTGAGTTGCATAGTAGCATGAAGCGTTGTACCACTGCCGGCGAAGAAGTCTAGTATTTTTATTTTATTATTATCCCAAAAAGGCATTTTTGAAAGAAAGGATATTAATGAAGTCGGTTTTGCATAATCAAAAGATTGTGATAGGTTAAAATTTGTAATTTCTTTTTGTGCATCTTCGTTGGTTCCAACATTAACATTTTCATCTATTATGTTTGACGGCACTTTTGTAGCTTTAGTAGACTTTTGATACCTAATCGAAAATTGCTTTGATTTAATTAAAAAATATGTTCCATTATTTACTTCTTCATTAAGATTGATTTGACTCCATTTAAAATTGCCTTCGGCTCTAAAATAGTTTGAGTTCTTATTGTTAACTACATTTACTGTGTCTAATAATTTTATTTTATATGTGTCTTTAAATGAATAATTACCATCAGGTAAATTAAAATGAACAGCTCCTTTAGGAAATTCTAAGATATTCAAAGGATTACCTGAATTTAATAATGGTGCATCACCTCCATCTACAAATCCTTGAGCAAATGTTCTTTGTGCAATATCCCTAATTTGATAACATAGAATGTATTCTAATTTACGTCTAATTTTATAAGACAATGCTGGGGGAGTGCTCGTCCTTTTCCAAAAATATGAACCAACAAAATTATTTTCCCCAAAAACGTCATCGCATAATAATTTAAGCTGCGCTTGTTCATTATCATCAATTGAAATAAAGATAACCCCATTTTCAGATAAAAGCTGTTTAGCTATTTTAAGTCGTTTACTCATAAACGACAACCACTTAGAGTGTCGATATCCATCCTCTTTATCCACAAAACTATCGTTGTATATAAAATCCTTGTTTCCAGTATTATAAGGTGGATCTATATAAATAACATCAATCTTGCCTTGGTGTGTATAGGTTAAAGCCGTGAGAGCATGAAAATTGTCTCCCTCAATAAGTATATGGTTGGGTGCAGAAGGATCATCGCTGATAATAGCACGTTCTTTCACCTCCTTTAGTATAGGAAGTTCGTCTTCCAATTTTTGCTCAACATCTTCCGGCTTATCCTCCCATATAAGTCCATATTTTTTCTGCTCGTGTAATAAGCCCAGCAAAGCCGACTTTTCATCCTCGGTCAGTCCTTCAAGCAATTTTATTTTGCCAGCCAGTTCTGTTTTATTCATTATCTTTATATATTTCTTATGTTAGCTCTATGTTCACGAATTGTGAAAACGACTCAAATATAAAGATAATAAATAAATTATTGTAAAAATAATGAAATCTAATTTTAATAAAATTGAGTGTTGTAGTGTATTTTGCTTCCTTTAACCTCTACGTTTTTGCCTTTGTATTTCATTCTTTGTTTTTACTACCACCTTTAATGAATTTCTGCAAACAGATTTGCAAACAGAATGTATTATTGTATTTGTATATGTGTTGATACATAGGTGTTTAAATTGTGATTAATTTTATTTTCAAATTGCGTCAGTGCAAACAAGTGTTTATTCTGGTGAAACAGAACCACTATTCCGGTTCAACAGTACCACAAAAATCCCTGAGAATGAAAGGTAGAATTCTTCTGCAGTGGCTGTTCTTTTTAAGTAAAAACCCCCGTCCGTTGCGAAAAGTGGACGGGGGTAAGAGAGATAGATAACCTAAACCAAATAAATTAATTAATTAATATGAAAGTGTAATTAAAGGCATCAGGCCGGGGTGTTGTAATTTCTGACATTGTTAGATTTTACCCGACCGGTGCCTTTTTT
>CAZXBE010000234.1:0-2549 GCA_964638565.1 uncultured Chitinophagaceae bacterium | reverse complement strand
TACTATGATCAATCTTTTACGAATTGGAAAAGGATGGTTTAGGCATTTAGGAATACTGCCTATGTCTAAAGAATTAGAAGTGCTTGCAGAAAAACGTTTTGAGATTTGTAAAGTTTGCCCTCATGCTAAACCACATAAACTGCTGAAAGTAATTGATGGCAAACTCAATAAAGTGGGCTCTATCTATTGCACGATTTGCAAATGTCCTTGTCATCAAAAAGTTCTAGTGAAAGAAGAAAAGTGCCCAAAAGAGAAATGGTAAACAGGGATGTTATTGTAATTGTTTTTTTAGTTCCTCTTTACTGGGCAAGTAGAGTTTATATTCTTTAGTAAATATTTGTCTTTTATCTTTAGGTAATGTAAATTCTACTACAGCTTTATTTTCCTCTCTACATAGAATAATGCCAATAGTTGGATGTTCATCTTTTTCTTTTATCATTCTATCATAATAGTTTATATACATCTGCATTTGACCTATATCTTGATGGCTAAGCTTACCTATTTTCAAATCAAATAATACAAAACACTTTAATAAACGATTATAGAATACCAAATCAACATAAAAGCTATCTCCTTCAAAGGTGAAGCGTTTTTGTCTACCTACAAAACAAAATCCTTTTCCCAGTTCTAACATGAAATGTTCTAGCTTATTGATAATAGCCGTTTCCATATCAGTTTCTGTATATCGATTATCTTCCTTCAAATCTAAAAACTCTAATACATAATGGCTTTTTAACGTATCTGTTGGACGCTCTATTATTTGCCCTTTTTGTGCTAATTGCTTTACCCCTTTCTTATCTCTACTTAATACCAGCCTCTCGTATAGAGCAGCGTGATATTGTCTTTGTAATTCTCTGACTGACCAATGGTTTTGAGCAGCTTCTATTTCATAGAAATTTCGTTCTTCTTCACTATCAATTTTAAGGAGTTGTATATAGTGCGTCCAGCTTAATGCAAAAGGAATATTAGTTTGAGCGGTTATTGATAGCCGCATCAGTGATGCGGATTTTTCAGTTTTTATTTTTAATTTTTGATTGCTAGGAGATTTCCGCACCACTGATGCGGAAATTCTATCTCTATACACTAAATAAAATTTTCTAAACCGCTCTAAATTATCTACGGAGTATCCTTTGCCAAACTCTTTAGTTAAGTTTTTACTAAGTTGAATAATAATTTGTTTGGCGTAATCTGCTCTCTGTTTTCCCTGTTGCTCATGCTCCACAATTCTCTTACCTATTTCAAAATAGGTAATCAACATAGTAGTATTGATATTACGAACCACATGTTGTTGAGCTTGTTGAATTAAAAATCGTATATTTTCAAGCAAACTGTTTTCTGTAGGTTTTAATTTATTTTTCATTTGATAAACTATTTTTTAAATTGTTATACAACAAGAATTAAAATTATAAAGCTTAGGATAAATTTCATTTTTTGTATTTACAACACGGGCATTCTCTCTCTAATCATTTCTTTATATATGCGTTTATGTTCAGTTACATATATCTCAGTAGTATCTAGAGAAGTATGCCCCATTTGACCACTAACACCATGAAGAGTTATACCTTGGCGGATCATATCATCTCCACCTAATTTTTTAAGCGAGTATAAATCCACATTAATCTTTAGTACCTCTTTTACAATTTTAAACCACCAAGCTGTAGGCGTGTTAGCATGCATACGCTTAGGACCAGGTAAAAATCCTTTAGAAAAAATATACCAATCTGGATTACAAGATTCAAGGCCCAATTTATTTAATTCTTCCATGAGTGTATTGGGTATAACTGCTTCTCTTTCAAATTTTACTTTTGATTTTTCGTTTATAGGCACTATTCTAAACAACTGTTGTGATCGAATCAAATCTTTTACTTGCAGGCCCAGTATTTCTTTACCTCTTATAGAAGTAGCATACATGGTAAAACAAAATCTATAAAAATTAGGATAGTTCGTGCGAAGATGTTCCATAATAGCAGCACGTTCTTCATCGGTAGGGGGACGATGGGCAAAGGTTTTTGTAACAGCCATCGTCTTAATATTGGCTATAGGATTACTTTCTATAATATCCCATTCTACCAGTTCATTTATTAGTCCATTTAAATATCTTCTGTATTTATTATATCCTTTAGGAGAAAGATTTCTAATTTTCTTGACTCTTTCCAGAATAACTTTAAAATGTACTTTCTTAAACTCAACCATTAATTTACCAGCCAGTTTGAGTTCTGTAGCTGCTTGAAGTATGTATTTTGTTACCGATTCGTAACAACGTATAGATTTAGTTGCCCATCCTACCTTCTTTTTTTCCATAGCAAAGTCTATAGCTTTAGCAAGAGAGAGAGTAGTTAATTCATTGAGTTGCTGATCAATAGATAACTCTTCTTCACTAATACAGGTATCAGTGACGGGATTCCAGCCTAGTTTTTCTAATTTATAAGCAATGGCTTGCCTAAGTGTATGTAGTTGATCTAAACGTTCTCGTTTAGAGAGCTTAGCGTAGTTAGCTCCGCCTTTACGTTTAATAGGCTTCCAAGATTTAGTGGTTTCATCATAAAAGC
>CAZXBE010000233.1:0-2554 GCA_964638565.1 uncultured Chitinophagaceae bacterium | reverse complement strand
GCGGCTTCATTGTTGGTGCTGCGCACCCAACGAAGCCTTAGTTGTTACCTGCTGCCCTTATTGTTGATTTACAAGTAAAACATTATCCGTTTGCAGTTTTTCAATTAGCCATTTCTTTAGTTTTGTTGTATCAATTTTAGATTTCTTATCGGCTTTATACAACATAACGGTTTCTAATTTTGTGCTATCTGTTTCTGGTGCTAAAGTATGTATTCCAAAAGATACATCTTTAATTTCTGGAAAGAGAATTGTAATTTCCTTCATTAATTCCGGGTTGTCTATCTTATACACTTTCAATTCATTCTGAAGATTATTTATAATAATGTCTTTTTCCGTCAATGCCTTGGTTTTGTTGCCAAGGTCATTCATAATTTCATGTTCTATTTCCTTTGTACTTTGTTTGATGATAATTTTTGTATTATCTAGGCCATACCTTTTTAAATCCTCATTCATGGTTTCAAGTTCGGCATCATTTACTCTTTTTGATAGAAATGCTAGTTCTATTTGCTTTGGGTTTGAATTGTATTTTATGGATTTATAAATTAAGGTATAACCCTTGTTTGTAAATTCGGTAGTAATAAAATGTTCAGCTTTTTGATTAAAATTCTTTTCTTGTAATAGGTTGTAAGCTAAATAGATGCTTGGAAGTGTCATAACAAAAATAATAGTGGTGATACCGTACCTTATTTTCTTTTCATATTTAATATTGAGAAATTTTACAGGACGATAATTCAGGTATTTAATAATGATAAAGGTGGCTATGCAAATAAAAACGCAGTTAATTGTATAGAGATAAAACGCTCCTAAAAAATAGGATATTCTGCCAACGGCTAAGCCAAAACCAGCTGTACAAAGTGGTGGCATTAAAGCGGTTGCTATTGCAACACCGGGAATGGGATTTCCTTTTTCAACTCTTGTGATGGCAATTACGCCTACTAAACCTCCAAAAAAAGCAATAAGCACATCGTAAATAGTAGGTGATGTTCTTGATAAAAGTTCAGATTGAACTTCTTTAAGCGGACTGATATAGAAATACAAAAACGCAACTATTAAACTCACAATTGTTGCTATTAGAAGGTTTTTTAGAGACCTTTTTAAAAGGTCAAAGTCATAGACTGCTAATGCAAAACCAGCACCAACAATAGGTCCCATAAGTGGGGAAATAAGCATAGCACCAATTATTACTGCGGTGGAATTTACATTTAAACCAACAGATGCAATCACAATGGCACAAGCCAATATCCACAAGTTTGCACCCCGAAATGAGATGTTGGATTGAATGTTCTCCAATACTTTTTCTTTCGGTTCTTCCCCATTATGCAGGTTAATGAATTCAAATATATTCTTCTTCATCTTCTAAATAAGTCATTTTCAAATTGTTTTTTAAAAATAGGTATCCAGCCACACCGGCAATTAATGAAGAAAGCAAAATGATGAACTTAATATTGTTGATTATTACTACATCGTCAAATGCCAATAATGTGATAAAGATGGACATGGTGAAACCTATACCGGCTAATATTCCAACACCAAAAATATTTTTCCAGTTTATACCTTTCGGAAGCGTACAAATTCCAGCTTTTGTAGCAATAAAAGTCATGGCTAATATTCCTATTGGTTTGCCAACAATTAACCCAACCGCAATTCCTATGCTGTAGTTTTCTGTCAATACTTGGCTTAAATTTCCACTTACAATAATTGCCGTATTTGCCAAAGCAAATATGGGTAAAATAATAAAAGCGACCGGTTTGTGTAAGAAATGTTGTAAAATGTATGAAGTGGATTTTTTACCGCCCTCGCCAAAAGGAATTGCGAATGCCAATAAAACACCGGTAATCGTGGCGTGTACACCAGAGTGTAACATAAAATACCACATTGCTACGCCACCAATAATGTAAGGAATTAAGTTTCTTACTTTCAGTTTGCCTAAAATAAATAGCAATAGCCAGATGCCTAATGCTATAAATAAATTTACCCAAAGTAAGGTTTTTGTGTAAAAAAAAGCAATAACTAAAATAGCCCCCAAATCATCCATTACTGCAAGTGCTGTCAAAAAAACTTTTAATGAAGTGGGTACTTTGTTGTTTAAAAGTGATAGAACGCCCAGTGCAAAAGCTATGTCTGTCGCCATTGGAATGCCTGCACCAGCTTGTGTTGAAGTTCCGTAATTGAATAACAAAAAAAGAGCAGCAGGTATCAGCATCCCTCCAATTGCCCCAAAGATGGGCAATAGAGCTTCTTCTGGTTTTGAGAGTTCACCAATGTATATTTCTCGTTCCAACTCCAACCCTATGAGTAAAAAGAAAATGGTCATTAAGCCGTCATTAACCCAATGTTCGATGCTATGTCCTTGAAATTGTGTCTGCCAAAAATGGTGATAGTCTGTTCCAAAAGTTGAGTTGGCTATCAATAACGATAAAATGGTACAAACAATTAATGTTAGTCCACCTAATTTTTCGCTGTCAAAAAAGTCTTTATAAAGTTTTGTTATTCTCATATTTTTCAATCGTCCATAAAGTTTTCAATGCTGTTTGGCAGGGTTGCAGGTAACGGT
>CAZXBE010000232.1:0-2558 GCA_964638565.1 uncultured Chitinophagaceae bacterium | reverse complement strand
AAAAAAAAAGAAAATGAAAAATTCAGTAAAAACACAAATCGAAAATCTTAAAAATGAAATCTTAAACGATACTATCGCGTGGAAAAAAGTTTTTGACAATGGCGAAAAAATGAAATTTGATTTTTTTGATAAGCAAAAACACACTCATGGTTATAGTACCATTGAGGTTACAATTTTACATGATGGCGAAAACGCATTTGTAACAACGGGTTCGGGTTATTACAAAACATTTGCAGAGCTTAAAGAAAAAGAAAACCTAAATATCGGTGAAGAATTTACTAAAACATACGCAGGAGGTACTAATTACATAAAGATTTATTAATGAGAAAAATTTTTCACTTAGAAATCAAAGTATTATCAATTCACCATTAAAAATAAAAACATAATGAACACTTACAAAAAATATTGTCCGAATGTATTTGTGGCACAATGCGAAGAAAAGCACGAAAAAGGGGATACTATTATAGTCGAAACCAAGTACGGAAAAGAAAATGAGTGTATAGTTCACAATTTTGTAGGCTATACAGGAACTAAAGAAAAGCCTATGTACTGTTATTCAATTACTCGTGCTGATGGTTATAATAACCAACAAAGAGCGCAAAACAAAGCCGACAGGCTGGAGGGGTACGCAGAAAATGCGGAAAAACGAAGTACTGCATATTATGAAGCATCACAAGAGGGTCGGGATTTTTTAGCATTGGGCGAGCCTATAAAAATAGGACACCATTCAGAAAGAAGGCATAGAAAATTGATAGAGCGCAATTGGGAACGAATGGGAAAAAGTGTAGCCGAAAGCGAAAAAGCCAAAGAATACGAAAGAAGAGCGGAGTATTGGGCTGAAAAGGCGAATAAAATAGACTTGTCAATGCCTGACAGTTTAGAGTTTTTTGAGGAGGAACTAAGGAAAGCCAAAGAATACCATAAAAAATTAAAAGATTTCCCCGAATTGCGCAGCCACTCAATGAGCTTGCAATATGCTAATAAGGCTGTCAAAGACCTTGAAGAAAAAGTTTACACAGCCGTGTTGTTATGGGGCGATGAAGAGGAAGTTAATTTTGTAAAAAAAGAAAAGTAAATTAACCATATAATGTTGTATATTTTTATCGTTAAACAATTAAAAAAAAACAAAATGGAAAAGCAAGTAAAAACAAACACATTGATAGCTGAGTTTATGGGTTATGAAACTATACCATATAACGGGAATGTAAATATTCCTATTTACAATGGTAACAAGTATGCAAAAACAATAGATGAACAAAAGGCATTATGGAGTGGATTAGACCTACAATTTACTGGAAGATTTACAGAAAAAGTAAACTATCCTTTTGATACAGATTTTAACTACTTAATACCTGTTATTAGAAGAATAGAAGAACAAGGATATGTAGTGGCTATTAAAGGTATAAGCTACCAAGTATATAAAATTTTAGACGAACAAAATCCTATCGTTAGTTTAGTGTGCGGAGATTTATCTAAAAAAACAGAAATGACTTGTGATTTAATAGTTTCTTTTATTGAACAACTTAACCAAAACTAATTATGGTAGCAGCATCCTCAATTATTGTAATTTACTTCGCTTTTGGCATATTCTCAAAGCTCCACAAAGAAAAGTAAACCAACCGCTTATTTAATAACTTAAAAAAAAACAATTAGAAAAATGAAAGAAACAGAATTAACACCAACCGACGGACGTAAATCATTTTATGGAAAGTGTAAAATGGTTAAACAAGGTAGCCAGATAGATTTGTTCAGTTACTCGACAAAAGTAGCAACATACGCTAATGGGCAGCTGTTCATTTACAACTGCGAATCAGTGACAACGGCAAGGCATTTAAAGGCATTTATAGCTTATTTAGGGCTGCCTTCAATGACCACGAAAGAATTGAAAACTGACATTAAACTGATCCAAACCAAAAAGTAAAGTAAACCATGCCCCCCCCCTTAGATACTAAGGGAGCGGGCATGGCATTCCCGCACACCACCCACATTTCCCCCAATCAACAAATATTTACAGAAATACAAGTGGTTATTTTGTTGTTATTAAGTATTAACTTGCAATAAATTTGTATTAAGGTATGGGTATGGAAATAGTGAATCGTGGTTCTTCTACTTATCGGTTGCGTGGGTATATAGGGGGGTTAGAGGATTTGGCGGTTAGTTTGGGTGTTGACATGGGAGAGGCTAGGTTAGTGAGGTTATCGGTTATGGGGATGTTTGAGGAGGGTTTTAGTAAGGCTGAGTGTGTAAGTGGTTTGGTATCTAGGGGTTATGATGGTGTAGTGATAGGGTTTGAGTATTTGCGGTGTAGTGAGATAAGTGGGGAGATACATTCGAGGGTTCAGAGGAAGCTAGTGAAGAAGGATGTAGCTATGCAGATGTTTCGAGACAGGGTGATGTGTGTTGGTATTGATGGTGGTGAGATGAGTAAGGATGAGATAGTTGGAGTATTAAGTGGTGTTATTATGGATGGTCGTGTTGATGTGAGGAGTAAGTTAAGTGCTATTGAGTTATTGGGTAAGTACAGGGACTACTATAAGAGTGTTGATAGGGATATAAGG
>CAZXBE010000231.1:0-2595 GCA_964638565.1 uncultured Chitinophagaceae bacterium | reverse complement strand
TAAACCAATCTTTGTATAAATGCCCTCATCTTTATTTTTTTTATTTTTGATGATGTTCCCTGCTAATAGAGTAATAACCAACACTTCTACATGCCCTAACGAAATATCTTATCCATAAAAAAATAATCTTTGACTCATTGTAAAACGATCTATAACTATACTGTCATAACTTTACGTCTCCAAAGAGATTGCAAAGTTAAATTATTGTAAACAATTATTGACTCAATAATGTATTTATAATAATTTTAATTTAAAAAGTACACATCACACATCAATTGATAGACCGTGAAACAACGTATAACCACAATCATCGATTTTTTTTACCCTCCATTTCAACGTATAATGCCGCTAAAAACTTTTCGTTACGCGGCTTGTGGTGGATTTACAACATCAGTAGATATAGTTATGTATTTCATAAGCTACAACTTTATTTTGTGTAAGCAAATACTTTATCTGTCTGGCATGGCTATTAGCCCGTACATTGCCGCTTTATTTATCTCGCTTATAGTGAGTTTCCCTATTGGTTTTTGGTTGAACAGAACCATTGTATTTAATGAATCTATGTTACGAGGAAGGGTTCAACTAATACGGTATTTTATAGTAGTAATTGTGTGCATGATGCTCAATTATATTTTTATAAAGCTATTTGTTGAAAAATTTCACTGGTTTGCTACGCCTTCAAAAATCATAACCACTGGTATTGTAATAGTATTCAGTTACCTAGTACAACATAATTTCACCTTCAAAACAAATGTAAAAAATACATAGATGAGGACTTTATTTTTTAATCTAAAAACGTTTCATATGATGTATGCTAAAAAGATGTACACAATAATTTTATGTTTGGCTCTAAGCTTTCAGTTATTTGCACAAACAAAAGAAGCTAAAATTAAAGAGATAAAACAAATAGTCCAGTCGATTAGTAAAACTAAAAACCTTCAAAAATCGCTTTTGCGAGGAGATGAATTTGTAAAAGATGCTTCTCCAGACGGTGGGGCAGAGTTAACGGGTTATTTCAAAAAGGGAGAATTAGTTAAAATAATTGAATCCATAGGTCTTTCTTATGGTATGAATGACGTAGAATATTGTTTTAAAAATGAAAAACTAATTTTTGTATACGAAACAGAAAGATACTATCCCTTTAACAAAAAAACATCTTCTTTTGATCACACCGAGCTTAATGTTCCAGCTTTTCAGGGCCGATATTATTTTGATAACGATAAATTGATTAAAACCTCGATAAAAGGAAATAAAAGATTTAAAGAGGATGAAAAATACGATGTTGTACAATTACTAAAACAAGTAAATCAATATAAGACACTTTTAAAAGCTAAAACTCGATAAATGCACGAAAAGCAGTTTTTTGAATTATAGAAGTGACAAAATTTCACTTTTTAAGTATTGGCATGAACATTGACCACACCTCGATTAAACATTATATTATATGGGAAAAATAATCGGTATCGACTTAGGAACAACCAACAGCTGTGTAGCGGTAATGGAGGGAAATGAACCTGTAGTAATTGCTAATGATGAGGGTAGGCGTACCACGCCTTCTATTGTTGCGTTTTTAAAAAATGGTGAACGTAAAGTAGGCGATCCTGCAAAACGGCAGGCTATTACCAACCCCGTTAATACCATTATGTCAGTAAAACGCTTTATGGGCCGTCATTATGATGAAGTTACAAATGAAATAGGTCATTGGAGTTATAAGGCAGTGCAAGGCGATAACAATACCATTAGGATAGATATTGATGGTCGCTTATATACACCACAAGAAATTTCTGCTATGATTCTTCAAAAAATGAAAAAAACAGCAGAAGATTACCTAGGGCAAGAAGTAACAGAGGCCGTTATTACGGTACCTGCTTATTTTAATGATGCTCAACGCCAGGCCACTAAAGAAGCAGGAGAAATTGCTGGATTAAAAGTTCGTCGTATTGTAAATGAGCCCACAGCCGCAGCATTAGCCTATGGCTTAGATAAATCTGGTAAAGAAGAAAAAATTGCGGTATTCGACTTGGGTGGGGGAACATTTGACATTTCGATATTGGATCTAGGAGATGGAGTATTCGAAGTGAAATCTACCAATGGAGATACCCATTTAGGAGGTGACGATTTTGATAAGGTAATTATGGATTGGTTAGCAGAAGAGTTTAAAAAAGAAGAAAATATTGATCTGCGTAAAGATCCCATGGCTTTACAACGACTAAAAGAAGCGGCTGAAAAAGCAAAAATTGAATTATCATCTTCATCTGAAACAGAAATAAATCTACCCTATATTACAGCAGTAGACGGCGTGCCTAAGCACTTAGTAAAAAAATTAAGTAGAGCTAAATTTGAACAATTAAGTGATAAATTGTTTGAAAGATGCTTAAAACCTTGCGAAGCTGCTTTAAAAGATGCAGGGTATAATGCTAGCCAAATTGATGAAGTTATATTGGTTGGAGGATCTACTCGTATTCCTAAAGTACAAGAAATTGTAGAAAAATTCTTTGGAAAAAAACCACATAAAGGTGTAAATCCAGATGAAGTAGTAGCTATAGGAGCGGGTATACAAGGTGCCGTATTAACAGGAGAAGTTAAAGATGTTTT
>CAZXBE010000230.1:0-2607 GCA_964638565.1 uncultured Chitinophagaceae bacterium | reverse complement strand
TGAAGAGTTTCCAACAAATTCTGATACACGATATTAACCCAAAAGGATTTGCCGACGTGTACGCTCAAACCATTACTTACGGAATGTTTGCAGCTCGCTTACACGACGCTACATTACCAACTTTTAGCAGACAAGAAGCTTATGAACTAATACCAAAATCAAATCCATTTCTTAAAAATCTCTTTGGATATATTGCAGGTTTAGACGTTGACGACCGCATAAAATGGATTGTTGATGATTTAGTAAACATATTCCTTGCGTGTAATGTCGAAGAAATGCTTAAAAACTACGGTAAGTCTACTAAAATGGAAGACCCAATTATCCATTTTTACGAAGATTTTTTGAGCGAATACGACCCAAAACTTCGCAAGGCTCGTGGCGTGTGGTACACACCGCAACCAGTGGTAAATTTTATTGTTCGTGCAGTTGATGATATTCTTAAAACTGAATTTGATTTACCACAAGGACTTGCCGATACTTCTAAAACAAAAATTAAAGTTGATATGCAAGGTAAAAAGGTTGAGCAAGAAGTACACAAAGTACAAATTCTCGACCCTGCCACAGGCACAGGAACATTCCTTGCCGAAGTTATAAAACACGTACACACCAAATTTAAAGGGCAACAAGGAATTTGGAGCAATTATGTAGAAACTCATCTTTTGCCTCGCCTCAATGGCTTTGAATTGCTTATGGCAAGCTACGCCATGGCACACCTTAAACTCGATTTACTATTAACCGAAACAGGCTACAAACCAACTAAAGACCAACGTTTTCGAGTTTACCTTACCAACAGTTTAGAAGAATACCACCCCGATACAGGAACTCTCTTTGCCAATTGGTTAAGCACCGAAGCAAACGAAGCAAATCACATAAAACGTGATACGCCCGTGATGTGTATTATTGGGAATCCACCTTATAGCGGATTATCAGCCAATCAAGGCAATTGGATAAAAGACTTGATTGAAGATTACAAATATGTTGACGGTGAACATTTTGGAGAACGGAAACATTGGCTAAATGATGACTATGTAAAGTTTATAAGGTATGGTCAGCATTATATCGAGAAAAATGGGTCAGGTATCTTAGCATTTATTAATCCACACGGATTTTTGGATAATCCTACTTTTAGGGGAATGAGATGGAATTTGCTTAAAGCATTTGATAAAATATACACCTTAGACTTACACGGAAATAGTAATAGAATAGAAAAATCACCTGACGGAAGCCCAGATGTTAATGTATTTGATATTCAGCAAGGCGTTTCGATTAACATATTTGTGAAAACAGGAAAGAAAAAGGTGCATGAGCTTGGAGATGTTTATTCAGCTGACCTTTATGGAAAAAGAGAATATAAATACAACTTTTTAATAGAAAACGACTTAACACAAATAGACTACCAAAAAGTACAACCAAGTAGCCCTTATTTCTTTTTCGTTAATTCCGATAATAATCTATTTGAACAATATGAAAAGGGTTTTAATGTTGCTGAATTAATTGGCAACTATACTGTTGGCTGTGTAACTGCTAATGATGGATTGAATATATCATTTACTAAACAAGAGCAGGCAAACAAAATACAAGATTTACTTGAAATGCAAGAAGTTGAATGGCGTATTAAATATAGTCGAAAGAAAGACTCTAGAGATTGGACTTATCAAACTGCAAAAAAAGATGCATCTGAAAACAATCGAGAGACTAACTATACACGTGTTTCATATCGACCATTTGATACTAGATGGACATTGTATACAGGTAATTCAAGGGGTTTATATTCTAGCCCGCAACCTAAAATAATGAAGCAATTTATTAATCGTGATAATTTAGGATTAGTTACTGCAAGAAGCAATAAATCTGAAACTTGCGACCACTTCTACATCTCAAAATTTATGATGGAAACCAAATGTGGTGAGAGAACTACCCAATCGGCTATTTTCCCGCTTTATATTTATCCTGAAATTAACGGACAACAAACCATTGAACAATCAAATGAAAGAAAACCAAATTTAAAAGCTGAAATTGTAAATCAAATTGCGGTGAATTTGGGTTTAACTTTTACCAACGAAAAAGAAACAACAGAAAATACATTCGCTCCTATTGATATTTTGGATTACATCTATGCTGTTTTACATTCGCCAACATATCGCGAAAAATATAAAGAATTTCTCAAAATAGATTTTCCGAGAGTGCCTTACCCAAAAGACAAAGAAACTTTTTGGCAATTAGTAAAACTTGGCGGAGAAATACGCCAAATTCATTTATTAGAAAGCTCAAAAGTTGAAAATTATATTACAGAATATCCTATAGATGGAGATAATATAGTAGTAAAACCGGAATACAAAAATGGCAACGTGTATATAAACCAAACTCAATATTTTGCCAACGTACCCATAGTCGCATGGAATTTCTATATAGGTGGTTATCAACCCGCCCAAAAATGGCTCAAAGACCGCAAAGATCGCAAACTCGAATTTGAAGATATTCTTCACTATCAGAAAATAATTGTTGCACTTACGGAAACGGATAGGTTAATGAAAGAGATCGATAAAATAGAAATTGAATGAATGAGTTCCATTGTTTAGATATTGAATTTCCTGATGTTGATTTTAA
>CAZXBE010000229.1:0-2624 GCA_964638565.1 uncultured Chitinophagaceae bacterium | reverse complement strand
TTAGAAAATCGAACAGCTTTTGTATCTTATCTAGCCCAGTTTAATTATACGTATAATGCTAAATATTCTTTTTCAGGCTCTATTCGTAAAGATGGATCATCTCGTTTTGGGGCTAATAAACGGTATGCTACGTTTCTTTCATTAGGTTCTTCTTGGAGGATGATAGATGAAGCTTTCATGAAAAATCAAAAAATATTTAGTGATTTTAAAGTAAGAGCTAGTTACGGAACTAGTGGTAATGCAGATTTTAGAGATGTAGATGAACTAACACCTTTAAACTATGCTTCTCAAGCTTTATATGACTATTCATCGTCTTATAATGGTTCTCCTGCAAGCGTTCCCTTGACTATTGGAAATCTTAACTTAACCTGGGAAAAAAGTAGACAGGTTAATGTGGGTTTTGATATAGCCTTTTTAAAAGGAAGAATTAGAACAACAATTGATGCTTACAGACGCTTAACCACTGATTTGTTGCAGAATGTTCCTATCTCTTCTACCAGTGGATTTACTACCGCTCAACGTAATATTGGTAAACTGGAAAATAAGGGAATAGATTTTTCTTTAAGTACAATAAACATCCAGTCTAAAATTTTTAATTGGTCTACCGATCTTAATATAACATATAATACAAACAAGGTATTAGCAACTTTTAATAATCAAGATATTATCACGTTGCCCAACATTATTAAAGTGGGAGAGCCTGTCAATTCTTGGTATACAAGGGAATGGGCTGGAGTTAACCCCGCTAATGGAGATCCTTTATGGATAGATGCAAATGGTAATAAAACAAATAATGCTAGTTTAGCAAAACGTAAAGTTTTCGGTACACCTTATCCAAAATATACAATAGGATTCAATAATACATTAAGCTACATGAACTTTAGTTTATCCTTTATGTTTTATGGTGTTACAGGTAATACAATTTGGAATGCTACTAAGCAAAGCTATGATGCAGATGGCGCTCGATTTGGTACTAACTATAGTGTAGATGCTGGAAAAAATTTCTGGACAACGCCTGGTCAAATAGCAGATAGACCTAAACCTATACCTGGAGGTAACAGAAATTCGCTAGCTAATTCATCTAGGTATTATGAAGATGGTTCTTATTTGCGTTTAAGAAATATTACGCTATCATATGCTTTACCTAAGAATATGTTTAATAAGATTGGCTTGAGTAACGCTCGAGTATATGTTACTGGAGTAAATTTGTTGACCATCACTAAATATACTGGAGTAGATCCCGAAACAGCAGTTGACGGCCAAGAATTTTATAAATACCCAGTTAGCAAATCCATAACTGTTGGTGTTGATGTTAGTTTTTAATTTTTTGAATATTTTAAAAATAATCACATGAGTATTATATACAGATTTATATTGATTTTTGGAATAGCTGCTTTTGTTGGATCTTGTTCTAAATTAGATTTAACCCCTAGTACCTCACTTCCTACCGATGTTGCTATTTCAGATATTCCTTCTGCGCAAGCTGCCTTGTTTGGAGCTTATTCTTTAATGCAAGCCACAGGATATTATGGTCGTAACATGTCTGTGATGGCGGAGTTAGGGTCTGATAATGTCTACATATCAAAAATCAATTCTGGACGTCTTACTACCTCTTATACTAGAATTTATACTTCTACAGATGGAGACGTAACAGCTTTGTGGAATAATATGTATCGAGTAATAGCGGCAGCTAATAATATTATTAATCGAATTGATGCTGTAGCTGGAATCCAAGAAGAAAAGAATGTAATAAAAGGACAAGCATTATTTATAAGGGCATTGGTTTATTTTGATTTATCTAGAGTTTTTGCAAAACCGTATAATCAAGATAATGGAGGGGAATTAGGTGTACCCATTGTTCTTCAATCTCAAGAAGGTGCACCAGCTCGAAATACTTTAACTGAAGTGTATGATAGAATAATTAATGACTTGAAAAATTCCAAAACTTTATTGAGTGGGACTAATGCTAGTAGTAAATTTACAGCAAATCAGTATGCTGTTTCTGCATTACTGTCTAGAGTTTACTTATACAAAGAAGATAATAGCAATGCTATTGCAGAAGCCAATGCAGTTATTAATGCTGGTTACACTCTAACTCCTGTAGCTTCATTAGCAGGCTTTTATTCTACCCCTGGTACGCCAGAAGAAATTTTCACTTTAAAATTTACTTCTAACCAAACAACTGGTGCTGAAGATTTTGGGAATTTATATCTACAGAATGGATATGGAGATGTTCGTGTATCCCCAGATTTAATAAATATTTTTGATACAGTTAATGATAAACGATATAAGAAATTTATTGTACCCTTTACTAACAACTCTAATGATGAATATCAGAATATTAAATTTTCTGGACAGGATGGCGTACAAGCATTGCATAGCCCTAAAATACTTAGGTTAGCTGAAGTAATACTGAATAGAGCCGAAGCGTATGTAAAAACAAGTAACTTTGCTCAAGCCCTTGTTGATTTAAATACAATTCGAACAAATAGAGGATTAGCGGCATTGGTTACAGTTCCAGATAACCAACTTCTTGATTCTGTGTTGGTGGAAAAAAGGCGTGAATTTATGTTTGAAGGGCATCGTTTTTTTGACTTGATTCGAAATAAAAAAGCTATTGAACG
>CAZXBE010000228.1:0-2691 GCA_964638565.1 uncultured Chitinophagaceae bacterium | reverse complement strand
ATCCATTAACAAAAGCTGATAAAAAACAAAATCATAGATTATCTTCCAGTAGAGTTATGATAGAAAATGTTATTCGAGCGGTAAAAATATTTAGAATTGTAGCCGAAAAATATAGAAAAAGAAGAAAACAATTTGGTTTGCGATTCAATTTAATCGCTGCGGTTTTTAACTTAAATATTAACATAAAATGATTTTCCGAAGAGGTCTAATTTATTTTAATGATACCTCCAATAAAATAAAATTAGTGTGGTTAACAAAAAAATTACTCAAAAAGGCATGCGTTAAAAAAAAACCTGAATAATTTAATTCTTTTACAGGCAAACATTTGCCCCAACTTTATTTTCTTACTAACGAAAAAGTCAACATTGATACTATTTGCCAAAAATCTGAATGATTATATTACTGAGTTGGTATAATTTTTTAGCTGGTGAGATAAACAACCGTATATTTAATGTAAGTTTTAAATAACAATTATGAACTACCGTATAGAAAAAGATACCATGGGTGAGGTAAAGGTGCCTATAGATGCTTATTATGGCGCACAAACCCAACGTAGTATAGACAATTTTAAAATTGCACAAGACACAAACAAAATGCCTAAAGAAATTATTAAGGCATTTGCATATCTTAAAAAAGCTGCCGCATTAACCAATGTAAATGCAGGAATTTTATCTAAAGAAAAAGCAGATTTAATTGGTAAAGTTTGTGATGAAATAGTACAAGGAAAATTAGACAAATACTTTCCTCTGGTTGTTTGGCAAACGGGCAGCGGCACACAAAGCAATATGAATGTAAATGAAGTAATTGCATACCGAGGCCATGTATTAAATGGTGGAAAATTAGAAGATAAAGAAAAATCTTTACATCCAAACGATGATGTCAACAAATCACAATCATCTAATGATACATTTCCAACAGCAATGCATATTGCAGCGTATAAAATGTTGGTGGATATTACCATTCCAGGTATTGAAAAATTACATCAAACATTAGAAGAAAAAAGCAAGCAATTCATGCATATTGTTAAAATTGGTCGCACCCATTTTATGGATGCTACCCCATTAACAGTAGGACAAGAGTTTAGTGGGTATGCTTCGCAATTAGCATATGGATTAAAAGCCATCAAAAATACATTACCCCATTTAGCAGAATTAGCCTTAGGCGGAACGGCAGTAGGAACGGGCATTAACACTCCTCCCAATTATGCTAAAAATGTAGCTCAAACAATAGCCGATTTAACCGGCTTACCCTTTATAACTGCAGAAAATAAATTTGAAGCCTTAGCTGCACACGATGCTATTGTAGAAACCCATGGTGCGTTAAAAACAGTTGCAGTAAGTTTAATGAAGATAGCCAATGATATTCGCATGCTCAGCTCTGGACCCCGCTCTGGTATTGGAGAAATCCATATTCCAGATAACGAGCCCGGTTCTTCTATAATGCCTGGCAAAGTAAACCCTACTCAATGTGAAGCACTTACTATGATTGCTGCTCAAGTATTAGGTAATGATGTAGCCATTAATATTGGAGGCGCTAATGGTCATTTTGAATTGAATGTATTTAAACCAATGATGATTTATAATTTTTTACATAGTGCTCGTTTAATTGGCGATGGATGTGTAAGTTTTAATGATAAATGTGCTGTAGGTATTGAACCTATTGAAGCGAATATTAAAAAACATGTAGATAATTCACTAATGTTGGTAACAGCACTCAATACTAAAATTGGCTATTATAAAGCAGCAGAAATTGCACAAACGGCACATCAACAAAATAAAACGCTTAAACAAACCGCTATTGATTTGGGTTATGTTACAGCTGAACAATTTGATGAATGGGTAGATCCGAGTAAAATGGTGGGAGAAATACAATAGTTCGTATTATGAAAATCAACCAAAAATGGAGGATTGTAACTTACTAGTAAAATAGCATAGTCGAATCATTTATTAACGTAATAACTGGTATGTTAAAAAACTGATTAAATAAGCTAAGCCTGTCATGTAAAGTATTTGAATGATAGGCCATTTCCAAGTTTTGGTTTCTCGTTTTACAACAGCTACGGTACTCATGCATTGCATGGCCAGCACATAAAATACCATTAATGAAAAACTAGTAGCCGTTGTGTATACGAATGTTCCATCAGGTCGTTTGGCAGCCTTTAGTTTTTGTCTTAAACTGCTGCTGTTATCCTCGTCTTCTACACTATATAAAGTAGCCATGGTGCCTACAAATACTTCTCGAGCAGCAAAAGAGGTTACCAATGCTATACCTATTTTCCAATCAAAGCCTAATGGTTTTATTGTAGGTTCAATAACATGCCCAATGATACCAGCATAAGAATTTTCAAGTTTTTTTGACCTATATTCTTTTTCTAATTGATCAATTTTTTCAGGGTATTGTTGCTTTAGTACTGCATATTGTTGTTGTAAAGTTTGTTGCTGTTTGGAAGGACCAAAAGAACTTAATGCCCATAATAATAAGCTTATTATCATAATAACTTTACCCGCATCTCGTACAAATATTCTTGCCTTTTCAACCATTGTTAACAATACATTTTTCCAACGAGGTGGACGATATAGTGGAAGTTCTAATATGAAAAAACTTTTTTCATTTAGCTGAATAATGAATTTTAAAATATAAGCAACCAACATGGCCATAACAAAGCCCAGCAGATAAAGTCCCATTATAACC
>CAZXBE010000227.1:0-2712 GCA_964638565.1 uncultured Chitinophagaceae bacterium | reverse complement strand
GTACACAGGTAATCTTGCTGAACAACTCATTAATGGTGTCACTAAAATAGTGATTAATCGTTCTTTTTTATTTTCAATATTTCGGGCACTCATAATAGCAGGTACTGCACAAGCCATCCCACTAATTAATGGCATTACACTTTTACCATTTAGCCCAATAGAACGCATCAATCTATCTGTTAAAAAGCTAATACGAGCCATGTAACCAGTGTCTTCTAATAGAGTGATCAATCCAAATAAAATCATTATTTGCGGCACAAAAACTAAAATGCCTCCTAGTCCAGCTACTAGTCCATTCACCATAAGATCACTCCACCAGGTTGTAGGTAGTATTGACGCCAACCAATTATTCATTTGGGTAAAGCTCCACTCTACTGCTTGCATAGGATATTGTGCAAACCAAAAAATACTTTGAAATAATAAAAATAAAACCACCAATAATGTGGCATGCCCCCATCGATGATGCAAGAAAATTTTATCTAATTTTTCGGTAATTAAATTACGTTTTAGTGGATCTTCTTCTACCACTGTTTTTTGCATAATACTTTTAATACGAGCATAGCGCTGTATAATTTCTGTCGCCTGAAATTTTGTAGAATTAAAAGCATTATCTCGTTCAATTCTTTCTATCTGTTCCTGAATATTGCTGGGTAAACTAAACGATTGGTGATGTGTGAGATAATGCACCGCTGCATAATCGCTAAGTTTGGGGAATACTAGTTTTACACCATTAATAGCATCAGCAGCAATTGATTGGAGATTAATAAAATATTGAACGGGTGGTCGATAGGAATGCTGTGCTATTTGTACTATTGTTTTTTTTAATTCGGTAATACCTTTATTTTTTCGAGGGTTAACAGCTATAACTGGAACATCTAACTCTCTGGATAAACCATCTATATCAATATCTATACTTTTTTTTCGAGCTATGTCGAGCATGGTTAAAGCTACCACTACAGGACGTTTTAGATCAATAACTTGAGAGCAAAAAAGTAAATTACGTTTTAAATTAGAAGCATCTACCACAAGCACAATTAATTCAAGCGACACTTCTTTATCATGTTCTAACAGAACTTTATAGGACACCCATTCATCTTCGCGACGTGGGTACAAACTGTATGTTCCGGGCAAATCAATTATTTGAGCATTAAGTGTAGAAGTAAGTGCACAATGCCCCATTTTTTTATCAACGGTTACCCCAGGAAAATTACCTACCTTCTGATTTAACCCTGTTAAAGTATTAAACAAAGACGTTTTACCACTATTGGGATTTCCAACCAATGCAATATGAATAGTAGAATGATTCAAATTTTAAAACTAAATTTTACAAAGGTAGTGGTTATGTAATGGAAGAAGATTTTTACATTTCCATTATATTATTTTTAGATGTATTCGCTGAATGAAAATACCTTTGCCAACACGACATTATTTAAATTATTTATGAAAAAGAGCATTTTTATTTTAATTGGATTTATCAGTACAACTGTATTTGCACAAAAAACTATAGTAGCAAATAATCAACTTGTACAAAATTTAAAAAAGCATATACAATTTTTAGCAAGTGATGTATTAGAAGGCCGGCGGGCAGGAACTATTGGGGAACAGAAGGCGGCCTTGTATATAGCGCTTCAATTTGAATCATACGGGTTAAAACAAAAAGGAGAAAGTCTTTTTTTTCAAACCTTTACTATCAAAAAAGATACCATATCACCTTCTTCTTCTCGCATGGGAAAAAACGTTATAGGATATATTGATAACAAAGCGCCCTATACTATTGTATTAGGTGCACACTTTGATCATTTAGGGTATGGAGAAGACCATAACAGTATGTATAAGGGTACTGAACATTTAATACATAATGGTGCGGATGATAATGCCAGTGGAACCGCTGCTTTGTTAGAATTGGCTCGATTATTAAAAAAAGAAAAAAAGCCATCTTATAATTATTTATTTATTGCTTTTTCTGGAGAAGAGCTTGGCTTATTTGGGTCGAAATATTTTGTTGAACACCCAACCATCGACTTAAAACAGGTAAATTATATGATTAATATGGACATGATAGGACGTTTAAACGACTCTATGGCTTTAACTATTGGTGGTGTAGGAACCAGTCCTACATGGGATTCTATCATTCATAAAAATAATTTTAATTTTAAAATCAAAATAGATAGCAGTGGTACAGGTCCTAGTGATCATACGTCTTTTTATAGAAAAGATATACCGGTTCTTTTTTTCTTTACAGGATTGCATGAAGATTATCACAAACCAACAGATGATTTTGACAAAATAAACTATACCGGTGAGGCAAAAATTGTACAATGGGTGTATCAAATTATTCAATCAAGCAAAAAATATCATAAACTTAGGTTTACTAAAACAAGAGAAGTGCAAATGAACACGGCTCATAGTATGAAAGTAACATTGGGCATTATGCCTGACTATACATTCAATGAAAAAGGTGTTAAAGTAGATGGCGTAATGGATGATAAGCCAGCCAAAAAATCGGGGATGCAAGCTGGAGATATTATTATACAAATAAATACATGGCCCGTAAACGATTTAAACGGCTACATGAAAATATTAAGCAACGAAATTTTTAAAAAGGGATACACAACAACCGTTATTATATCTAGAAAAAATCAATTCATAACATTGCCCATTACATTCTAATAGTCAGCGTGAAATATAAAATTGATAATACGGCTTTAGCAG
>CAZXBE010000226.1:0-2753 GCA_964638565.1 uncultured Chitinophagaceae bacterium | reverse complement strand
CGATCATATCTTCTATACCTTCTATTTCTGCAGGCCGACCCGATACTACAGCGCCAAATACTACATCATTGGTATTGTTATATTTACTTAATAAAATGCCCCATATAGTTTGTATAAATGTATTTTCAGTTATGCCTAATGCTACACACAGCTTTTTTATAGATGTACGCATTTCTCCTGATATAGTTAAGGTAGCTTCTTGTGCAGTATTAATGGAATTGTTGGTAGGTAATGTTTTAGGCAAATTGCTTACCGTATCATAATCGGTTAAATAATTTTTCCAATATTGTAAGGATTGTGTTTTATCGATTATTTCTAGCCATTTTATATAAGTTGCGTAAGGATATACTTTAGATAGTTGTGGCTCTTTATTTTGCAAACATGATTCATAGATTTCAAAAAACTCTTTAATTAAAATACCTATACACCAACCATCCATTAATATATGATGAAAGCTCCAGATAAATTCGTACACATCATTACCTACATCAAGTACAGATAATCGCATTTGAGAGCCGCTTCCTAAATCAAATCCTTTGCTTCTATCTAATCGTTTATATTCTTCTACATCATTTTTTTCATTTTTAACACGTACATAATTAAAATTAGAAGGCACTTCTTTTTTTACAACTTGCAATATTTTTTCGCCTACTTTTTGTGTAAACACCGTGCGCAATACGCTATGGCGAGCTACTAATAAAGCATAGCTTTTTTCTAGCGCCGATACATTTAAATTGCCTTTTACACGATAGCTCATTTGTTGAAAATAAGCTGATGAGTTTGGCTCGCTTAACCAGTGATAATACAAACCCTCTTGTAAAGGGCTTAATGGATATACATCTGCTATCATACTATATTATTTAGTTCTTGTAATTGTTCTAATGTTAGTTCTTTGTATGTTAAATCAACAGGTGTTATATGTGTTGCATTTTCTGTTGATAATTGTTGTATAATATTTTCTAATTGTTGCTGATAAGCTTCGGATAAACGTTCTATGGTTATTTGGGTGTATTGTTGGCGGCTGTACCTAATAGATAAACGCATTTTTTTGTCTACAATCATACCCGAAATATCTAGCACATAGTCTCTCTGCATTTTGTCTGGCATGTTTTGGCCATGTTCTTTTTCTGAGAATTCAAATAGCTGTTCGCCCGTTTTGTAATATACTCCTTCTCCAAAATCGCCTAAATAGTTGAATACTATTTCTGGCTGTAGCCTGTAAGGTTTTTTGGCCAAATAACGTAGTGTGCCATAGCCTATGCCTTTGTTGGGTATGCGGTGTAGTGTTTCTTTGACTTCTATGATATGTCTAATAATATCGTTACTATGCGTAGCATTTATGATTACAGGGTATAGTGATGTGAACCATCCTACGGTTCTACTTACATCTATATTGCTACCTATGTCTTCTCTACCATGTCCTTCGAGATTGATGGCAATATTTTGTAGATCAAAAATTTCTCTTAAAGCTAGGGTTAATGCTGCTAATAATAGATCGTTTATATCGGTTTGATAGGCTTTGTAGCATTGTGTTAGTAATTGAGCTGTTCGTTTTTCGTTTAGTGTAAAATCTACTACTGCAGTGTCTTCTACCCTATTACTGCCTTGGGCATTATCTTTAGGTAATTGATTGATGTTGGTTGATGCTACGATTGACCAATACGCTTCTTGTTGTTGTATGGTTTTGCTTGTTGCATATTCTATTTGCTTTTGTTGCCAATAATAAAATGAGTCTGTTTTTAACGGTAGTATTAATGGTTGGTTTAGGAGGTATTGTTGATATAGTGTAGATAGATCTTCTAATAATATGCGCCAAGATACGCCGTCTATAACTAGGTGATGGCAAACTAGTAATAGCAGATCGGGCTGTTGTGTGTTTTTGAATAGTGCTACTTTAAATAACGGTCCCGTTTGTAAGTTTATGCTTGATTGTATGCGGCTGCAATGTTGTATGAATGTTGATGCATCTTGCTGGTGGTGGCTGTGGTGGCTAGTGAGGACACTAGCCACGGCCGGAGCCGCAGCGAGGTTTTGGTTTGTATTTTCTATTAGTTCAAAGCTGTAGCTCTGTTCTTCGCCTTTATTTTCTTGAACCCAGCCAACAGCGGTTTGATGGTATATTATACGTAATGCATCGTGATGTAGTATTATTTTATCTAAGGCTGCACGTAGTGCTTTTTCATCGATGCTTTTTTTGCTTTCTAATAATATTGATTGGTTGTATTGGTGATTGTTGGTTCGATGTTGTTCGAAAAAGTAGTGTTGTATAGGGCTTAATGGAATAAGTTCTTTTATAATGCCTTGTTCTATTGTTCTATTTTCAATTATTGCTTTAGGTGCTAAGTTTTGTATGGTGGGGTATGTTAATATGTCTTTTATTGTTATGGTGTATCCTCTTTGTTTTAGGCGCGATACTGCTTGTATGGATTTGATGGAATCTCCTCCTAATGCAAAGAAGTCTTCGTTGATACCTATGGGGTGTTTTTTAAGTACTTCTTCGTAAACGGCTACTAAATGTTTTTCTACTTCGTTGGTTGGTGCTATATACGCCACACCGCTTGATAATCCTAGTGTTTCAGGGTTAGGTAAGGCTTTCTTGTCTAGCTTACCATTCGCATTTAACGGTAACGCATCTAGTTGTACATAATGGCTGGGTAGCATGTACAACGGTAAACTATTGCTTAAATAGTTGCGTATTTCTGTTGTGTTTAATGTTTGTTTACTTACAATGTATGCTACTAATTCTTTTTCTT
>CAZXBE010000225.1:0-2753 GCA_964638565.1 uncultured Chitinophagaceae bacterium | reverse complement strand
GCTATTGAAATAACAAAAGCTCGTTTGAATGGCGGTCAGTAGCATTGCACATAACGGTTGAGTATTGGCGAAGAAGCGGACTTTTACCACTAAATTTAATACGAAGGACTAATGTTTATGATACTACAAATGTTTATACGAAGCACTAAAACCGCTTTTTTGCCAATACTTTGTTATGCGTTCGCCTTATTTTTTTGTGTTGATTTTCAGCAAGTTAGAAACTATTTTAAAAATAAATGAAAAATACTTTGAAAAAAGTTTGCAGTTATCAAAATAAGATATATATTTGCACTATCAATAACAATTAAAAAAATAAAACAATGAGAACTATAACATTATTAGCACCAAGAGGTTTACAAAATATTTTATTAGAAATTTTAAAGCCTATAAAATTTGTAAAGTCAGATGTTGAAGATTATAACTGGCAAAAATTTGAGTTTATTGGAACTGTTAGTTGCCCACACGCAAAAATAAAAAACGCAAAAAAAGGAATATTCCAAAGCATTAAATTAGTAAGTAGCGAAATGGGTAGTTATGAAAAAAAATATTAAAAAAGAAAATAGAGGGGGCAAACGCCCCTTCTCTGGTCGAAAAAAAGCTGATTACGAAACTAAAACTATTGCCTTTCGTGTTCGTGTTGAATTTGTCGAACCGATTAAAAAAATGGTTAAGGATTATGTTTCGGAGCGTCTTAAAGGTGACGCATAACGTTTTGCAGATTGGCGGTCGTTTTAATGCCGCCAATGTGCTGTTAGCTGCTGTTTTTTCTTATTGATTTTCAGCACTTTAGAAAATATCTTTGAAAAAGTTTGCAAAATCAAAATAAGCGTTGTATATTTGTATCAACAAAAACGGTAAAAGATATGACAACTCAGGAAATAAACAAAGAAAGAAACGCAAACGGAGTATTTTCAACAGGCAATGCTGCTGCTGGATGGTTTGCAATATCAAGAGATGGTATCAATATGATTACATTTTACGAAGGTAAATTCACTTTTACCGTAAACGGTGATGTAAATAAATTTTATACTGAAAAAGTATTTGCTCAAAAAATTACTAAACTATTAAACGGAGGATTTTAATAATGAAAAAACTAATTGAAATATTAAATACTGATAATACGGATAATGTTTTAAACAGACTACGTTTAGCTGATGTAAAAATAGGTCAAAGATTTAGGTTTACTAAAGATGGATTGATTTACATAAAAGATACAGAACAAGGGATGAATAACCAAGCAAGTGCGGTTCATACTGTAAAAGAAATTAAAACTAAGGGTTATGGGTATCCAAAACAAAGACACTCTGTAAGATACCAAGCAGATTTTATTTACGAAATTTTACCCGATATAATTAAAAAAGGAGGCAAACGTAAAGGTGCTGGTGCTAAACCTAAATACTCGGAGCAAACAAAAACGGTTGCTTTTCGCTGTCCATTGTCAAAAGTTGATGAACTGAAATTAATTGTCAAGTCTAAACTTTCGGAGTGGTCGGTAAAATAGCAGCTAACGTGTCGCAGCTATGCCCAGTTGGGCAATTTGAAACACAAAATTATCAACTTAAAATAAAGTAACAATGGAACACGAAAATTTAAATAATCAAGAATCTGCCCAATTGGGTATAGGTGCTGTTAGGCGTAGTATTGCTCAGGTGTTATTAGATGATTACACAAATGACCAACTACGTTTAGTTTTGAAAGAAACAAGTACAAGACACACAAAAGACAGAGTTTACAGCGAAGAAGTTGTAAGGTTGATTAACCACGAAAATATCAAAGACGATGATATATATTGCAAGTTAGGGCACATATACCAAGTAGTTGGTCATGTTATCACTCAAAAGGTTCTTCGAGATGAGTTTTAATATTACGCCTAACGGTTGGGTATTGCCGATGGTGGCACTACTGAAAACTAAAATTCAAACAACAAACAAAACTTAATATTATGACAAATACTGATAAGAATGACTTCAATGCCACTATTGGCAATACAGTGTTATGCCCAGTGCTTACTTGGGAACACCTTTCAATTTATCTTCCTTACGGATTGGAAGTTATGGTTGATTGGAAAATGATTGGCGTAAATAATTCAAGTACCAGCATTTTTAATATTTCTGAAAATGGATTTGATAGGCATTTTAATTATGCTATGCAAAACGGTGTAGTTAAAATATTTGGATTACGCCCAATGTCAGAACTTACAAGAGATGAAGCATACAGATTGGTTAATGATAACCATAAGTTCAAATTTTGGTATCATAAGCACGGAAACGAAGAGTATATCCATCACGAAGGATATTCGTCAAAGGATTACAGAGATATGAATACGTTGCCATATAATGTTAGAAAACAACTTGCTGAATGGAAGTTTGATTTTCTCGGACTTATTGATAAAGGATATGCTGTTAATATTAACGATGTCGCTTAGCATTGGGCATAACGGTATGGGGCTTTACGCTCGTAGCCGTTGTGCGGTGGCTCAAGCGTTGGCAGGCTATGGCGTAAAACCCTTGTTGTAGGAAGTGCGATTTGATTAAAATGTAAATTAAAATATATGAGTAATAAAGAAATAATATACGATAGATTCAGAGGGCTTGCTGGCTTTCTTTGTGGTTATCTTTCTGTAGATAGAGATAAATGTGAAAATGAAGAATGGAAACAGGATTTAGCTCGGATACTTCGTAGGCACGCAGATATTGATAACCCAATAATTCTTACGGATTGTAAAAAATGTAAAACTACAGTAGAACTAAACT
>CAZXBE010000224.1:0-2754 GCA_964638565.1 uncultured Chitinophagaceae bacterium | reverse complement strand
GATGGTACGGTTTTTCATCTTCATAAAACTCACCAGCAATAAGTAGCTTAATATTTTGTTGACGAATGCGTTCGTCTCCCATAGCTTCTAACAAAATATCTAGGCCTTTATAATGACGAATAAATCCAAAAAATAATATTATTTTTTCATGAATAGGAAGTTGTAAATGTTCTCTAGCTTCCTTTATAGGCAATGCTTCTCCAAAGTTATCGTATAAAGGATGATGTACTAATTTTCTAGGTTTCTTAGTATTAAAAACAGAAAGGTCGTTTAAAACTTTATCACTCATGGTTATAAAAGCATCTACCGGTTTTATGAAATATTTTGTAAATGCTTTATCTCCAAAACGTTTTTCATGCGGAATAATATTATCGGCTAAGCAAATAATTTTTGTATGCTTATTTTTTTTAACACGCCGTAAAATAGTGCCCAAACAAGGACCCATAAAGGGAAGCCAATAGCGGACAATAATAATATCCGGCTTTAGCGCTTTCAATTCATTCCCAACTTTAAACCAATTGAATGGATTGATGGAGTTGATTTTTTGTTTAATAACTAAACCTTTAGGCGCTGCATCTGTAGTGTATTGCGTTGTGCCAGGAAATAAAAAAGACGGGTATTGTAATGAATAAGAATAAATCTGCACATCATATTGTGCTTTTTGAAAAGCCAACGCCAGCCTATGGTTAAAGGTTGCTAAGCCTCCACGTAGTGGATGGGCTGGGCCTATGATAACTATAGATTTATTATTCACGATTCAATAGTTCTAATTTAATACGCTCTAGCAAACAAAACCCTTTCTGCAGAAGGTTTTCCAGTAAGTATACATTTTCCCTCTTCTTTCTTATTTTCTAAAGGAATACAACGAATAGTAGCTTTAGTCAGTTGCTTAATTTTTTCCTCAGTTTCAGCAGTGCCATCCCAATGTGCAGATATAAACCCACCTTTTTCATCTAACACTTTTTCAAAATCTTCCCACGTATTTACTGGTGTAATATGGCCATCCAAATAAGCTTTTGCCTTATTATACATTTGTTGTTGAATATCTTGTAACAGCTCAGGAATAAAAGCAGATAAAGTATCTAATGAAACACTTTGTTTAAGTTTTGTATCCCTACGAGCAACTTCAGCTACATTATTTTCTATATCTCTGGTACCAATAGCTATACGGATAGGTATACCTTGCATTTCGTATTGTGCAAATTTCCAACCGGGTCGAGCATTATCAGTATCATCATATTTAGCCCGTATGCCAGCTGATTTTAATTGTTGTACTAATTGTTGCGCTTTGTTATCTATCAACTCTTTTTTTTCTTCTCCTTTATAAATAGGAATGATCACAACTTGCAGAGGTGCTAATTTGGGAGGAAGTATTAACCCATCATCATCGCTGTGCGCCATTACCAAAGCGCCTATTAGGCGGGTGCTTACACCCCAGCTTGTGGCCCACACATAATCAAGTTTATTATCTTTATCGGTAAATTTTACATCGAATGCTTTGGCAAAATTTTGTCCTAAAAAATGCGAAGTGCCCGCTTGTAATGCTTTGCCATCTTGCATAAGCGCCTCAATACAATACGTGTCTACTGCTCCGGCAAAACGTTCATTAATGCTTTTTACGCCTTTCATCACAGGTAAAGCCATATAGTTTTCAGCAAAATCTGCATAAACGTCTAACATTTGCATGGTTTCAGCAATAGCTTCTTCAGCAGTGGCATGTGCTGTATGGCCTTCTTGCCATAAAAATTCTGCTGTACGTAAAAATAAACGAGTACGCATTTCCCAACGAACAATGTTAGCCCATTGATTGATTAATAAAGGAAGATCTCTATACGATTGAATCCATGTTTTATAAGTATTCCAGATAATTGTTTCTGATGTAGGACGTATAATTAATTCTTCTTCCAATTTTGCTTCTGGATCAACTATAATACCATTGCCGTTTGGATCGTTTTTTAATCGATAATGAGTTACCACAGCACATTCTTTGGCAAAGCCTTCAATATGAGCAGCTTCTTTACTTAAAAAGCTTTTAGGTATGAGTAATGGGAAATAAGCGTTTTGATGACCTGTATCTTTAAACATTTTATCCAATACATCTCTCATATTCTCCCATAAAGCAAAGCCATAGGGTTTTATCACCATACATCCCCGAACAGCAGAATAGTCAGCTAGTTCTCCTTTTAATACTAAATCGTTATACCATTGGGCATAATCTTGTTGACGAGATGTGACGGCTTTGCTCATACAATGTGTACGTTATTTTAAAATTTGAATAGATGTTGTTGTTCAATATGATGAATACAGGCGCACAAATGTAGTAACTTTGTTACAGAAGCACTTAAATTGAACAAAGGCGTTTAACAAAGCCTTTACAAAGGATTGTTTAACTTTAGGTTGTAAATAAATAATGATTTATGAAAACAATATATGTTTTGTTGTGTTCACTAGCTTTAATAACAAGTTGCACTACTACATACAAAGCAGGTCAAACACCTGATGATGTGTATTACTCGCCTACAAAGCCTCAATATGATTATGCTTCCACATCTACCTCAAATAATGAGGATTATTATTCCTATAGAGATGATCAGTATTTACGTATGAAAATTCGTAATAGACGTTTATCGTCTATAGATGATTTCAACTACTGGTATGGCTCCTCTTGGAATTATACATACAATCCATGGGGTTCCTCTAATGTAGGATGGCCTTATTATTATGGAGGACATTATGGTTCTGGCTGGTATGATC
>CAZXBE010000223.1:0-2805 GCA_964638565.1 uncultured Chitinophagaceae bacterium | reverse complement strand
CGGCAAGTATGTTTATGGTAGAGGATAAATTTTCTTGTGGTTATTGAAGGCTTCATTACTTTAGGAATGGTTATCAATAGCATAATAGTATAAATAATATTCGTTAAAATAAATATAATTAACCCTTTCTTGCCATTTATATTTCTCTTAATTATTTCTTTTATCATTGAACTATGTTTTCCAGTACATTGATTACTAGTTCATTATTTCTCCCAACAACGTAGTTTGGGTACAATCATTTATTTTAACCATTACATAATTTCCTTTTTGTAATTGCCTATTATTTTTAGGAAATACAATAAGTTTATTTTGGCTGCTGCGGCCTTTCCAATCATTACTGCTTCTTTTACTATCGCCTTCTATTAAAACTTCAAATATTTTACCAATATCTCGTTGATTGCTTTGTAAGGATAATTTATTTTGAAGATCTACGATTTCTTGCAATCGTCGCTTTTTAACTTCTTTAGATACATCGTCTTTATATTTACGCTCAGCAAGAGTTCCAGGACGTTCGCTATAACAATACATATAACTCATATTGTATTGACAATATTCCATTATACTTAATGTATCTTGATGTTCTGCTTCTGTTTCGGAACAAAAACCAGCAATAACATCAGATGAAATACCACAATCAGGAATAATTTCTCGAATACGATTGATTCTTTCTATATACCATTCTCGAGTATAGGTTCTATTCATTAATTCTAAAATACGGGTATTTCCACTTTGTACAGGCAAGTGTATATAGTTACAGATATTTTCATATTTAGCCATGGTATATAACACTTCATCTGTAATATCTTTTGGATGCGATGTGCTAAAACGTACTCTTAATAGAGGATTAACTTGAGCAACACGTTCAAGTAATTGAGCAAATGTAACGACCTTAGCCTCCCCACCCCTTCCTTTGGAGGGGCTTTGTAACTCGCTCTTTTTTATAGTATTCTCTTTTAATAAAGAGGAAGCTGTTTCCCAACTGCCCCCGTTGGAAGAATTAAGGGAGGCTTTATAACTGTCTACATTTTGTCCTAAAAGCGTAACTTCTCTATAACCTTGGTTAAATAGGTTTGTAGCTTCTTGTACAATAGATTGTGCATCACGACTACGTTCTCGCCCCCTCGTAAAAGGAACCACACAAAAAGAACACATGTTATTACACCCTCTCATAATAGATATAAAAGCCGAAACGCCGTTACCATCTAGTCGTACAGGAGCAATGTCAGCATAGGTTTCTTCTCTGCTTAATAATACATTTACGCCTTTTTGTCCATCAGTTGCTTCTGCAATCAATTGCGGTAAGGAGCGGTAAGCATCCGGACCTATTACTAAATCAACTAATTGTTCTTCTTCTAAAAATTTTGTTTTTAAGCGTTCGGCCATACAGCCTAAAACACCTATTAATGTTGATTTATTTTGCTTCTTTATTTTTCTGAAATCGGTTAGCCGTTTACGAACCGTTTGTTCGGCTTTTTCCCGGATAGAGCAAGTATTAATTAATATCAGGCTGGCTTCTTCTACATTTTGAGTAGGGCCAAAGCCGTTTTCGTGCAATATAGATGCTACAATTTCACTATCACTAAAATTCATAGCACACCCATAGCTTTCTATATAAAACTTTTTAGCACTTTTATTTGTATCACATATAGTTGATGCAAACGCTTCGCCTTGTCGGGTTTCGTCGATTTTTTTTTTGATAGCAATGTCTAACATAAAACCCCCTCTTTATCTCCCCAGAGGGGAGAGAATTAAAAAACTATGTATATAAAACACAAAGATAGCAATTGATTTATAGAGTTTATATTTGCAGCAACATAAGAGGCACTATATTTATTTGAACATTTTGTTGATTAGTAGAACACCAGTTAAAGAATTTGACACAACTAGTACTATAAAAACTTAGCTAGTAAAAAATATTTTGTACGCTAAAGATAAAAAATAAGGATTCGACTTTAGTCGGCCTGATAATGGAAATTATGAAAAAAGAAGTATACATTGTATCAGCAGTTCGTACGCCTATGGGCAGTTTTGGTGGATCGTTAAAAAGTTTTACAGCACCACAATTGGGAGCTATAGCTATTAAAGCTGCTGTTGAAAAAGCCGGATTACAACCCAATCAAATTGAAGAAGTATTGATGGGCTGTGTATTACAAGGCAATATGGGTCAGGCGCCTGCCCGACAAGCCGCAACGTTTGCAGGTTTACCAGATAGTGTAGTATGTACAACAGTAAATAAAGTATGCGCTAGTGGGATGAAGGCGATTATGCAAGGCGCTCAAAGTATTTTGTTAGGTGATGTAGATATAATAGTAGCAGGCGGAATGGAGAGCATGAGTAATGTTCCTTTTTATGTAGATAGTTTACGTTGGGGAAATAAATATGGTAATACCAATTTGATAGATGGGTTAGCAAAAGATGGTTTAACAGATGTATATCATAATTATGCGATGGGCAATGCTGCTGAGTTATGCGCAAAGGAATGTAATATAAGTCGTGAGGATCAAGATGCATTTGCTATAGAGAGTTACAAACGCAGTCAGACTGCATGGAACAATGGACATTTTAATGCAGAGATTGTACCGATAACTATTCCACAACGCAAAGGAGATGCTATTTTATTTAGTAAAGATGAGGAACCGTTTAACGTTCAATTTAATAAAATATCAACATTGAAACCTGCGTTCCTAAAAGATGGTACAGTGACTGCAGCTAATGCATCTACCATGAATGACGGTGCCGCTGCATTGGTATTAATGAGTTCAGAAAAAGCAAAAGGAATTATTGCCGGAGCACAGGGAAACCTGA
>CAZXBE010000222.1:0-2812 GCA_964638565.1 uncultured Chitinophagaceae bacterium | reverse complement strand
TTTTTCAACAATAGCTTAATAATATTCATTTGTAAAGCTTTTTAAGGAGCGACTAATATAGTCTTAAGATATTTTTTAGATTCACTTTGATACTTATTTTTCTTTAGGTTTGTATAGCAAAATAGATTAAGTATGGAAAATTTTTTTTATAATAAGGTAGTGGTCATCACAGGAGGTTCTAGTGGTATAGGAAGAGCATTGGTAGAAGAATGTATTAAAAGAGGAGCAAAGGTTTCTACTTGCAGTAGAAATAACGATAAATTGTATGAATTACAAATGCAATTCGCAGGAAGTCCTCTATTAGCGGTTGTTGCAGATGTAAGTAATCAACAAGATTGCAACAATTTCATCACCAAAACCATACGTACATTTGGTGGAATTGATGTATTAATTAATAATGCCGGACTTTCCATGCGAGCTTTATTGAAAGATACAGATGTGAATGTTATTAAACAGTTAATGGATGTAAATTTTTTTGGAGCTGTTTATTGTACCAAAGATGCTCTAGATAGCATAATTCGTAGAAAAGGTATTATTGTAGGAGTTTCTTCCATAGCAGGTTTTAGAGGATTGCCAGGTCGTACAGGGTATTCTGCATCTAAATACGCACTTAATGGTTTTATGGAATCATTGCGTACAGAGTTATTAAAAACAGGCGTTCATGTTATGTGGGTTTGCCCTGGGTTTACAGCTTCTAACATTCGCAACGTAGCATTAAGTGCGAATGGGCAACCACAAAAAGAATCTCCATTAAACGAACAATCATTAATGCCTGCTGAGGCTTGTGCAAAGCATATTTTAAATGCTATTACAAAAAGAAAACGAACCTTAATGCTTACTTTAAAAGGTAAACAAACTGCTTTAATAAATCGATTCTTTCCAAAATTGGCAGATAGGCTGGTGTATAATTTTTTCTTTCGAAAAGGCAAATTAGTAAAGTAACGTTTATTAATTTAAAAGGTAGCCTTAACATAAATCAGTATCGATGAGTATCAAAAAAAATTATTCATCTAAGCTTGTTGAAAAATAAGCTGCAAGTAGTAGTAAAATACAGATGTCCTTCATATATCATCTTTTATGAAACCAATTTTAGTAAAGCACTCATGGCTATTTGTTGAACAACAGTGAGAAAAATATAGAGAAGTGTAAATAAAAAAAGCTACATTAATAATGTAGCTTTTTCCAAAGTCTTCATTTTGTACCGCGTACGGGAATCGAACCCGTGATTCATCCGTGAAAGGGATGCGTCTTAACCCCTTGACCAACGCGGCATTTACTAAGAACGAGCTGCGAAGATAGTTACTACTGAAGTTTTATCAAAATTTTTTATATACTGGTTAATATTTTGTTTATTCTTTGTACACTTTCGGATTGGCCTATTAATGCTGCAATATTGAATACGCCTGGACCAAACTTTCCACCCACTAACATTATACGAAGAGGCAATAAAATATCACCGGCTTTTAAGGTTGTATTGGCTAATAAGGTTTTGCTTGATTGCTCCAATGTAGCTGCATTCCAATCTAGTATTGTACTCCATTGATCAATAAGATTTGTAAAATAATTTTCCTTTTCTTCATTCCATTTAGTGTGGATAGTAGCTATATCTATTTGTGTAGGAGTTTGAAAAAAATAAAAACTTTGATCCCAAAAATCGGTAAGTAATGTGCAACGATCTTTTATCAAATCAATTATTTGTATAATATATCCATCCGTTGCTTGTACATTATGTTGTTGCAATTGTGTATTTACATAAGGCAGTAAATCCTTTGCGGATAGGCGTTTTATCCATTCATGGTTAAACCATTTGGCTTTTTCATAATCAAATTTTGCTCCGCCCTTGTGTACTCTGTTGATATCAAAGTGTTCTACTAATTCTTCTAATGTAAATATTTCTTGTTCTGTTCCATCATTCCATCCTACTACAGCTAACATGTTTATAAATGCTTGTGGCAAAAATCCGAGTTCTTTAAATCCTTTAGCTAATTCATTTGTTTTTAGATCTGTCCAATTCATAGCAAATACAGGAAATCCAAGTCTGTCGCCATCTCGCTTGCTTAATTTGCCATGACCATCTGGTTTTAAAATTAAAGGAAGATGTGCCCATTGCGGCATATCATTTTCCCAACCTAAATATTTCCATAATAAAATATGTACCGGCGCAGAAGGTAACCATTCCTCACCACGAAAAGCGTGTGTTATTTGCATTAAATAATCATCTACCACTACAGCTAGGTGGTAAGTGGGCATAGCATCCGCTTTCAATAATACCTTATCATCAACTGTAGAAGTATCAAATGAAACTTCACCACGAATCATATCGGTGAATGAAATAGTTTCTGCTTTGGGTATTTTAATTCGAACTACATAAGGCATTTTAGCTTCTAATAATTGTTGCACTTCATGAGCAGGTAATGTAAGCGAATTACGCATTTTCATTCGTAATACATGATTGTATTGCGGAGATGGATTCTCTGCCGTTTTAAAGGTATTGCGCATAGCTTCCAACTCTTCTGTTGTATCAAAAGCGTAATAGGCATGACCTTGAGCTACTAATTGTTGTGCGTATTTTCGATATATGTCTTTACGTTCACTTTGTCTATAGGGCGCAAACGAGCCACCTACATGTGGGCCTTCATCAGGCTGCAATCCACACCAATTAAGGCATTGGATGATATATTCTTCCGCACCTGCTACTAACCGACTTTGATCGGTATCTTCAATACGTAATATAAAATGGCCATTATGTTGTTTGGCAAATAAATAATTGTATAATATTGTTCGTACTCCGCCTAAATGCAAGCCACCTGTA
>CAZXBE010000221.1:0-2837 GCA_964638565.1 uncultured Chitinophagaceae bacterium | reverse complement strand
TGTAAAATAGGTTTATTAAGTATTAAAGCTAAATGAGTAACTGCTTTTATGATCATGGGCGTATTCCATGTAACTGTATCTATTAGCCAAGGTGTTTTAATACGGGTTAATTTTTTTGCAGCCTCATCATCTATAATAAACGTAGTGTTGGTATGTGTTTGGAGATAAGAAGCCGGAACTTCTTCTAATACTTTACCTTCTACTGCTTTAGCAATGATGTCTGCCTTATGTTCTCCCCATGCTAGTAATATGATTCTTTTAGCTTGAATTATTTTATTTACTCCTAGTGTAATGGCTTTTTTAGGTACATAAGAAAGATGGCCACCAAAATCGCCAATAGCCGCAACTCGTGTAGAATGATCTAACATCATTAGGCGTGTAGGCGAATTCATAAGGGAGCCTGGTTCATTAAACCCGATATGCCCATTGGAGCCAATGCCCAATAGCTGTAAATCGATGCCGCCATATTGATCAATTTTTTCTTCATATGCTTTACAAAATGAAGGAATAGCTGTTACATCAATATTACCATCTGGTATATAGCAGTTTTGAGGGAGTATGTCTATGTGATCAAATAAGTGTTCATGCATAAAGCGATAATAGCTTTGCGAAGCCTCTTTGTGCATGGGATAGTATTCATCTAAATTAAAAGTGATAACGTGTTTAAAACTCAGTCCCTCCTGCTTATGCATTTTTATGAGTTCATTGTATACTATTTTGGGTGTGTTACCCGTTGCCAGTCCTAATATACAAGGTTTATTTTCTGTTGCCTTATTACGAATAAGTAAAGCTATTTCTTGAGCAACTTTTTTAGATGCATGGATGGCATCATTAAAAATTTTGATAGGAATTTTTTCGTATGTAAATCGGTTGTGCATGTTGTTCTGTAATTTTAAAAACGCAAAGACACCAATTTAAATTGGTGTCTTTGCAAATACGTGTTTCAAATCATTTATATATTCTTAAAAAGTCATTTTAAAATGCAGGATTAGCTGGTGTATTTGAATTATTATCACTTTCTGTAAATGGATAAGGCATAAAATTTCTTTTGCGCTCAGATGTATCTCTGTTAAAACGATCGGCTCGCATATCTTCTAATTTCAATCCACTCATGTATAACTCAATGCAGCGGTTACGATAAATTTCTTCTAATATTTGTGCTTGTGTTAATGTATTGGGTAAGGAGGGTTGATTGGCTCCTATACCAAAAGCATCCATAGCTGGTGTTTTGGTTACTACTTTATTTAATTCGACTATAGCGTTGGCTAAATTATTTTGGCGAGCATATACTTCTGCTTTAATTAACGTTATTTCTCCCGGTAAATAAACGGGTATTGCAGTAGTAACAGTTGCTCCAAAACCTTTTATTCTAAAACGCTGACCGGAAGTTGCAATAGTAGTATAAAAAGAAATTCTACCATCATTTGTAGCAGGTCTTAGGCCAATAGGCAACCCAAATGTAGAATCAACTGTTTGAACTACATTATTAGTTGCCGTAGCGGTTGCATAAATAGGATTCGCTGTAGCTGTTTCAAAAATAAAAGCTGATTTTTTAGTTAAATCTACACTATCCGCAGCAGCTTTAGCTATTGCATAATCACCAGCGAATAATGCATATCTGGCTTTTAGTGCAAAGAGCGTATTTTTAATATTAATTGCAGGAATAGGTTTACCATCTAAACCATTTTCATTACTGGGAAGGCTTCTACTAAAAATCGGATTAATGGAGTAGGTATTCACATAGTAAATAGCATTATCTAAAATTTGAACTGCTTTTTTAAATCCATCTATTCTAGAAATAAAATTTACATTTATACCTATAGTATCTGGTATTTTTTCCCAGTACATAGCTAAATTACCAATACATAAGGCTTTAAAAATACTAGCATAAGCAACAATACCGGCAGTATAAGTTTTATCGCCTAAATTATAGGCATTATTAATTACTAAATTAGCCGTATTAATCATTAAATTATTTTCAGACCAATGGCTTCTAAGCATTGGATTGGCAAGATCTACATTTGAACCTCCAGCTTGTAATAATACTTCAGCAGCATTACCCGTATTCATAACAATTAATTCATTAGTGACTAATCCATTGATAGAAAAAGAATTATATACAGGGCTTCCTCTTCCTATGGTATACGTTCTTTGTAAACCAATAGCTGTTGCTGTTAATCCTCTATCTGTTGTAAGCGCATCTTTATCTGATACTCTATTAGGATCTATATATTCTCTTTTACATCCTGTAGAAATAACCAATATAATTATTGCTACACATATTTTTAATTTTAGTATGTTGTTTAACATATCCAATTATTTTTTAAAGTTTGATATTTATTTTTATAATTGTAGTTAACCATTGAGTGTTGAACATTAATATTCAATTCTCAATAATAATATACAATGTTCAATTAGAGCTTAGCACTTACAGTTACGCTAAATGTTTTTGGAATAGGAACCGCACCAAAATCAATACCTCTTAAAATAGTACTTTGTCCTGCAGCATTAACTTCCGGATCATATCCTTTATAATCATCCCAACTCACTAAATTTCTTCCAGCAACGCTTAAAGTAAGATCTTTTAATGCTTTAAATGTACCAAAATTATAACTTAAGGCCAGCTCTCTTAATTTAATAAATGATCCATTATCAATTCTCCACTCTTCGACAAAATAGGCTGAATTAATATATCCTCTTGGATACAAACCTTTTTGCTCCTTTTCAGCTTCTTTTCCATTACCCACACCTTGCCTTGTTCTCCAATCCGCATTAAATACATCTACACCTTGAACCGCATCAAATTGAACTCGAAAATTAAATTTCTTAAAACTTAC
>CAZXBE010000220.1:0-2855 GCA_964638565.1 uncultured Chitinophagaceae bacterium | reverse complement strand
AAATTAGTTAATATAAATGTCAAGCAGTTACTATATGTGCCTAAATTTTTTATATCAGACATTTTTCTATGTAAACTATTTAAATGGGCATCAACTAATTCTGAGTTACAATAAGCCAGATTATAAGTTCCAATATTCTCTATCATTATACTTATTTTAGTAGGCACCCAAACATCATCCTGGTCACATGTAGCGATAAAACTTCCTTGACATAATGACATTCCCTTTTCAAAATTTTTTATATAACCAAGATTTTGTTCATTTTGAATAAGCTTCATATGCTTATATTGTTGGGCGTATTGGTTAAGAATATTTATGGTATTATCTGTGGAGCAATCATCAACAGCAATTATTTCAATATGCGGATAGGTTTGTTGAAAAATACTATCTAATTGGGATGCTAAGTATGCCTCTCCATTATAAGTGCAAATAACTATAGACACTAGAGAATAGGGAGAATTGTTATGTATAATATTTTTCAAGTGGTATAAAATTAAGACTTATGTTTGTTATGTTAGAGAAGAGAAACTCTTAGTTTTGCAACATTAAAGTAAAAATATAATTCTATATTTTGATTGTGTCTAATTTTATTACTACATATATTAGTAATCGTAAGAAATTATAGCAAATGTATCCTGTTAAAACAATAGCTTTTTATTCACCTCAATTTCACCCAATACCAGAAAATGATGAATGCTGGAGTAATTGCTATTCCCAACACTGCTGATGCAAAAGAATGTACACTAGCGTTAAACATTTGCGATGATATGTGTAAGGCTGGAGTAACTAAGAGACTTATCGAGCAATTTGCTTTGTCGGTTTCTTTGGATGAAACATATGGTTTGTTAGAAGCGAATAAATATATTGCACACTACTGGGGAAATAAAGAAGAATGGGATCTAGAGATTTATAAATTTTTTGTAACATCCTATTTTAAAAAAACATCGTTTGAGGAAGATGTTCAAGCCATATTAAAATATAATTTTGACAAAATAGCACTAAGAAAGAAACGTTCTAATACTAAGCTTAGGATACAAAAATGGATGAACAACATTTTTCCAGACAAAGAATCGATTTATATTGATAATAGAGCCTAATTGTAGTGTAGATTAGTTTTTCATATATCTAATATTCAAAATGTATCAATCATGAAAATGATTAAGAACATCAAAATGTTTTTAAGAGAAACCCGAAAGTATAAGCCCATTTCTCCTCAAGTAAACCAAGCTTGGAAATATTTTTGGCAGTGGTGGAAAACATTAGATAAAAATAAAACTTCCATTGATTATCAGTTACCGTGGTTTACTTTTAATGCTATTGATTTTTTGAATAAAAATGTAAAACCTGATATGCAAGTTTTTGAATTTGGCGGAGGAGGAAGCACATTGTATTTTTTAAATAAAAACTGTGTGGTCAATACTGTTGAGCATAATGCTGAATGGTTCAATTTGTTAAAAAAGACTATTGCGCCCCGGTCTTATTATACAAAATGGACTGGTTATCATATAAAGCCAGAAATAGGTCTCATTGTTGAAGCGCTGAGTCCTTCGAATCCTACACATTACCTTTCAACAGATGAACAATTTAAGAATCACAATTTTAAAAAATATGCAACAAAAATTGCCGAATATGAAAACAATTTTTTTGATGTGGTTTTAGTTGACGGAAGAGCAAGACCTTCTTGTATAGTTGAGTCAATAAAAAAAGTAAAGATTGGAGGATATTTGATTGTAGATAATACCGAAAGAGAGTACTATCTTAAGGAAACGAATGCCTTATTAGACCAGGAATATACTTTAGTCCTTAATTCCTATGGTCCTGTTCCTTATACGGCTAATTGGTTTACACAAACTACTATTTGGAAAAGAAAATGAACATTGTAATAATTTCTGATTGGTTTTCTGATAATATGGGGTATGCAGAAAACTACCTTCCTGTTGCTTTATCTAAGCAAGCAGTACAAGTACACGTTATTACAAGTGACTTACAGATTTATGCCACACATACTGAACTATATAAAAAAATTTATGAACCTTATTTAGGTTCTGCTATTGTTCCAATTGGTAAAAAAGAATTGAATGGCTTTACGCTACATAGGTTATTAAGTTACAGAACTAAGTATGGCATTGGAATTTGTGGTCTGAAAGAAAAGCTAAAAGAACTCAAGCCTGACATTGTATATCTTTTTGAAATAAATACGGAAACCACACTTCAAGTTGTAAAACTTAAACCTTCTCTTAATTTCAAGATATTTACAGCAAGTCGCTTACATCTCTCTATATATCGCCCCCCTCATACTATAAAGAAAAGACTTAAACATTATTTTGAAAAACTAAAATGGGAAAAAGTGGGTAAATTTTTTGAAAAAATTTACCCTATTGCCCCAGATGTTTTATTGGTAATAACCAAATATTTTGGCCAAAATAAAAATAAATGTGAACTATCTTCTTTAGCCGTTGATATCAATAATTTTAAGCCTATAATTTCTGAAGAAGAAAGATTTAGAAGGGAGGAAATAAGAAAAAAAAATGGATTTAAAGAGCAGGATATTATTTGCATTTATACAGGGAGGTTTAATAATGAAAAAGGAACATTGCTCTTGGCCCAAGCTATAAATTATCTACATCAAAAAGGTAAAATAAATTTTAAGGGCTTATTTGTTGGAGCAGGGGCAGAAGAATATGAAAAAGACATTCAACGTAATAAGGGATGTATTATTCATCCATTCATACAATCTACTGAACTAGTAAAATACTACCAAGCAGCGGATATAGGTGTTTGGCCCAAACAGGAGTCAACTAGCCAATTAGATGCTATTGCCTGTGGGCTACCCATTATTATTAGCTCAAAGGTTG
>CAZXBE010000219.1:0-2873 GCA_964638565.1 uncultured Chitinophagaceae bacterium | reverse complement strand
AAGTGGAATATTAATGGACTGGCCCCGATACGCATTTTACTGGAAATACAATGAGGGATCGGGGCGAACCTCAAGTCATTTAAGAGTTCGAAGTTCCAGTTTTAACCGAAACTACAATAATGGAGAAAGTTATATACAATATTCTGAAGTAACAGAATTGTACTTAGATAACGGTTGTATCAACTATCTATTTACAGATTATGTAACTAATCCAGACGAAAATAATTTTGGCACAAAAATCCTTGATGCCACAATTTATCCATTAATCAATAATGTACATCTATGGAATAGCTATGTTGGAATAAAATTTAATAACAAGTCCTTCGAAAGAGGAATTCCTAAAACAATTTCAAGTTATAAAAAAGATGGAAGCAATTTTTATATCGTCAATAAAAAAGAAACGACTCAATTTACAGGAAGTAGTGATTTTCCAAACTCCTATTTGGTCGGAGTACATCAAACAGGAGGAATAGCACAGTCATATAAAAAATACTATTATCCTTTTCTGCCTAAACAAACAGTTGAAATCACTTATAGTGAAAATGGAACAAATCCTGTTACCATAACTACAAACTATCAATACAATAACAATGGATATTTAATCTATAAAGATTATTCAACAAGTAATGGAGATGTAATAAAATCAAAAATTCGTTATCCTGCCGATATTAATAATAGCATTTATTCCTCGATGATTTTTCTGAATATGCTTAATTTCCCTATTGAACAGACTTCGTTACGAAACAACTATGTAATAGGCGGCACACTTACTACGTATAAAACAGGGGGAGGAAGTTATGTACCGGACAAAGTATATTTGGTGGAAACCATTTCTCCTTTACCTTCTTTCTCATATTTTAATGGAATAACCAAAGACATTAGTTATGCTTCAACTGCCGAAACAGAATTTATCTCTTACAATTCTGAAGGAAAATTATTAAAATCATTAACTAAAAATGGATTATATAATTATTATATCTGGGCATATAACAAACAATATCCGATTGCGAAAATTGAGACTCCGCTCAATACCACAATTTCAATTTCTGTTAACGACAATAACCTGAGCAAGTCTACTATATTAAATAGTATAAAAAACGATGTAATCTATCTAAAAGGATTACTATCGACATTTTTAAATGATAAAAACTACCAGGTTACCATTTACACCTACAAACCTCTTGTAGGAATAACTTCCCAAACTAATTCCAGTGGGATCACAATTTATTATCAGTATGATAGTTTAGGGAGACTTGAATATATAAAAGACCATGATGAAAAACTGTCAAAAAAATATAGTTACAATTACGCTAACTAATAGCAACAATAATACTATATACACACAGATAACTAAAATAAAAACACGATGAAAAAAACAGCTATATTTTTTCTACTTATAGGCATTACAGTTATCGTAAAAAGTCAGCAGATGACAATTAGTTGGATAGCTCAGGCAGGTGGACCAGATTGGGACATTGTAACAGATATCATTGAACTACCGGACAAACAGATCATTATGACTGGATCGTTTTACGATAAAATATTATTTGGAGGCGATACGCTCTACTCAAATGGCGAACGCGATATTTTTATCGCTAGTTATAATGTCAACGGGGTACTAAATAAAGTCGTTTCATTGGGCGGTAGTGGTTACGACTATGTAAGAGTAATCCAATCTGCTGGAAAATCAGGTTTTATTTTACCCATTCAGTTTAATAACAAACTTATTGTTGGCACTAAAATGTTTGAGGGAATTAGTAGCAATAACTTTTTAATTTCTTTGTTCGATCGAGATATTAATCTAATTAGTCATGCACAAATTGGGTGTAATGGAGAGCTAGATATTACCAATATTGAAATAGCTTCTGATAATGATCTCTATTTTTCAGGATGGTTTACCGACTCATTAAAAGTTGAAGACTCCATTTATGTTGCAAAAGATGGAAAAGACATGTTCCTTGGGAAAATATCTATGCAAGGTAAACTAAAGTGGGTAAAACAATTTGGAGGGGACGGACACGATATGCTTTCTTCGTTTGTTTCTGAAAAAGAAGATTTTAACTACATAACAGGAATTACACGTACAGGATGTTTTGGTAGTAAAATGGCACCTTCCGATATAACAAAAGGTATGAAACATCTGTTTTTATCGCTCATTAAAAATAATGGAGAGATATATAGCGTATTTTATCCTTTAAAAGGCCTGCAGATTGAGCCTGTTGGCATGCTTAAAGATGAAAATTTCGTTTGGTTAGTTGCCAATTTTCAACATTCGGCATTCATTAACGGTGTTGAACTACTCTCTTACGGAAATAGTGATGTGGTAATCATTAAAATAGATATTAACGATGGATCGGTCAGTTATTGCCAGCTAGGAGGAACAGGAAAAGATCAAGCAATTGGGTTAGTAAAATCAGGAAATAGCATTGTGATAGCCGGATTATTTACAGACAAAATTCCTTTCGCAACTCAAGAAATTATTGCCGACAATTACGGAACAGATATTTTTATAGCATCAGTAAATACGAATTGTTTACCAGAAAACATTTGGTCCATTCATGGGGATAAAAACGAATTTCCTTGTTCTATTTTTGCCTCTGGAACTGGCATTTATATTGCAGGAGAATTTTCCGGAAACTTAAAATCCAATAAATTTGAATTGATGTCATCAGGAAATGAGGATATTTTCCTTGCCCGAATTGAAAACTGTATAGCCAGAGACCCTTTAAATATTTCAGTAACCCAGAAAGATAACACTCATCCCTTAATTTATTGGGAGCTGGATGCCGGCAAAGGCTATGTTAGCTATTTATGGAATGATGGTGCTTCATTGTCGAGATATCTTACAGTTTTTAAATCTGACGAATATTCGG
>CAZXBE010000218.1:0-2931 GCA_964638565.1 uncultured Chitinophagaceae bacterium | reverse complement strand
CGCTTCAACAACTTTTGGATGCGATGATAAACCGAGATAATTATTAGCACAAAAATTAATAACTTCTTTTCCGTTTGCTGTAATAGCGGCAGCCTGTGGTGTGGAAATAATTCTTTCTTGCTTAAACAATCCTGCTGACCTAATTTCTTCAAGTTCTTTTTCCAGTACGGGTTTTAATGTGTTGTACATATCATGAAATTTTAATGCAAAGTAATAAAATAGAATTTACTTGAACCTAATGCAATAAAAACTTAACGCAGGTATTTTTATACTTTAGCAGCATGAGAATTGTGCGCATTGTGCTTGGAAACCTGTGGCGGTTTTGGTTTTTCTTTGAAGCCGTTGTTACTTTCTTTCTGTTGTTTCCATTCTTATTACTTGCATTGCGTGGCAAAGCCCCCTATCATCAGGCATTTAAACTGATGAAATTCCATGCACGTACCATAGTATTTCTTTCGGGAATCAAAGTAAAAGTTATTCGCCAATATGAACCCAAGGAGAATGAAACTTATATTATCTGTCCGAATCATATTTCTTATTTAGATATTGTGTTGACATACGTAGCATTTCCGCACTATTTTCATTTTATGGGCAAGGCCGAGTTGGAGCGTGTTCCTTTCTTCAATATTTTTTTTAAAAAGATGAACATTGGTGTAAACCGTTCGAGCCGCATGGCTTCGCACAAAGCCTATCAGCGTGCCTGCAACGACCTGCAGCAAAACATCAGCATCTCTATTTTTCCGGAAGCCACCATTCCGGAATGTAATCCACAATTAGGCCCCATGAAAAATGGTGCTTTTAAATTAGCAGTAGAAAATCAAATCAATATTTTGCCCGTTTGTTACATTGATAACTGGAAACTGTTGCCCGATTGCCCTCATAAAATTACTGGCGGAAGACCGGGTATTGCCAGAGTGATTATAGATGTACCCGTTGTGGTAAAAGGGCTGACGGAAGCCGATGTGCCTGAGTTGAAAAAAAATTACCGTCAACGAATGGAAAACATACTTTCACAATATCAATATGGGTATGGTAAATAACCATAGGAAAAAGCAAAGTTGAAAAGCAATAATTCCTTTTTCTAATCACACCTTATTATCATTAAAAAACTGCTTTAGCGTTAATTTATGAACCGATAATACTTTTAACAGCGTTTTTAAAGTAATATTTGTGCCTGCTTCCATACGCCAGTATTGTTTTCTGTCTATGTCATTTTCAACTGCAAATGTCTCATAGCTTGTCCAACCATTCTTAATGCGCAATTCCTTTAAAGCCCGTCCAATAAGCTTTAGTTGTTTTTCAAAATGCGCATCACTTTGCTTCATTATAAAAGCAATGATGCTGTTTGTTAGATAAATAAATTACGGCATATATTGCACATTTTCTTTTTTTTATCTACATTTGAAGCATAAATTAATCTTCACTTATTAACACCTAAATTTATGAAACAACTAAAATTTATTCAATTAGCATTTTTGCTACTCGCATTAGGCTGGAGTACTAACCTTAATGCTCAATTTTGTCCAGTAATGATTGAAGGTACAACGACTTTGTGTACATACATCTCTGCTGCACCGGGGCAACCTGTAGTTCAAATAAAAAATTATGACTGGCTGCACCCATCCTATTACTCTATTAGTGCCTCGCCTTCAGGATCAGTAAATGCCTCTATCATTCCTTCTACTTTCAGTGTGGCAGATATTCATATAGGATTGACTGTAAACAACAATGTTACAGATATTAAAATTACGGTGACATATAACTCCCCTAGTTGTAGCTCAACAGTAGATTATTATTTGTATAAATGTTGTGAGCAATCAGGAATGTTCAACTACTTTGATACAGATATCAGTGCAATGCCAAAAACATGGAATCCGTTAGGCTTTTATGAATATAATGGTTTAAATGTTGCCGTTAATGGAGTACTAACCGTAAACTCCTCAGCACAAATAATCAATAGTAATTTTTTTTTGGCACCTGGCTCTGTAATAAAGGTTAAGGAAGATTATTATAACCCTGTAAACATTAAATTGATGAATACACGTTTTTTAGCCGGCTGTGATGAAATGTGGAAGGGCATTGAGTTAGAAGGTGCAAATAGTATTACACTAACAAATACAAGTTCTATAGAAGATGCTCAATATGCCATTAACTTTAAAAAAGGTGGTACAATACATATCGGATCTGGCGGATGTAATTTTAATAAAAATTTTGTTTATATTTATGCACCTGATGTTTCATCACTACTGCCTCCTGATAACATTCACAATATAGTAGTTAACGCATTTGACAAAGCTAACTTTTCTGGACAGGCTACTACACTCAATAACTACATGGGTCAATCGCCTGCCATAATAAATAATAAAACACTTTGCGGAATCTTGTTATACGATGTAGCCAATTTTCAAATTCCACAATCCGTTACATCTTCTTTAAGAAGTAATTTTTCATTTTTGAATTCAGGAATTGCCGGCATTCGCTCCAACATAGAAATACATAATTGTGCTTTTAATAATGTACAACCTTTATCAGGTTATATTGCTTATACTTATAGTGGTAGTGCTGTTTTTAATTTAAATAATTCTACTAATTACATGACTACTACAATTGGCAAATTATATGGTAACTATTCTGATAATCTATTTACCAATTGCTACCGTGCCACTTATACAACCGGCAATATCAATGCTACCATTAGAGGTAATGATTATAATGTAATAGCACAAGAAGCTGCTTTTATTAATAATTGTCCTGGCTGTAATATTACTATAACAAACAACAAGATAGTTGCAACAAATATGGGCATTAAAATTTTATCCAGCACGGATGCCTTATTATCTATTAACAACAATAACATATCATCCGTTTTTCCATATAACTCCAACAGTTTTGGGAATACTGCCATACAGATTTACAATAAAAGTAAGGTTC
>CAZXBE010000217.1:1712-2942 GCA_964638565.1 uncultured Chitinophagaceae bacterium | reverse complement strand
CGAATTTTTCTAACCACATCAAATGATGTCCAATATAAAGGCTTATCAATCAATAATACTTTTCCTTCTTGATATGAATGATTGTTTTGCATAAAGTATGTATGCTTCCTTTTTTCTTATTTTCTATTTACTTTCCTTGAAGAGGGCCTGCTAGTATATGTTTTTGAACGGCCTGTGTTTGAAGCATATGAAGCTCGGCCACTATTATTACTTCTCCGATTTGTGGACTGCTCTCTACGTTCTATTCTTACAACACGACCCTTGTATATTTGTTGTGTAAAACTTTGTAATAATTTTTCTACTATATTTTCTGCAACTTCAATAAAAGAATAACTATTTTTTACATCTGCCCATAGTATTGCATCATTTTTAATGCCTGCAGTACTAGAAATATATTCTTTTAACGATGATAACGTAAAGCCATCCATACCGCCCACGTTTATAAATAAACGTTTTCCAGATGCGCCTCTTGTTTCATGTGATTGTGTTTCAATACTTTTAGCATTTAAGTCAGGAGCATTTTTATAATATTCACTAAAGTGATTAAATTCTAAAGAGAGCCACTTTTTAATAAGATCTTCTTTGGTTAGATGATTTATTTCAGGCAATAAATTGGCAATAAAAGGTTGTAAAGCTTGTTCATTAATTTCAGTTTGCGATAACCGTTTTGTTAAGTGTTTTAGTTGTCTTTCACACACCTCAAATCCAGTAGGAATTGATTGTTTAACAAATTTACTTTTTATAATACGTTCTATAGCAGATATGCGATACATTTCTCTCCTGTTAACCAAGGCTATACTAACACCCGTTTTACCTGCCCTAGCAGTACGGCCACTACGGTGTGTGTAATTTTCTATTTCATCGGGTAAATTATAATTGATTACATGGGTTACATTGTTAACATCAATGCCTCTTGCGGCAACATCTGTAGCTACCAACATTTGTAAAGATCTATTTCTATAGCGTTTCATAACCAAGTCTCTTTGTATTTGGGATAGATCACCATGTATAGAATCTGCATTATAACCATCTTTCATCAATGCATCTGCTATTTGTTGTGTTTCAATTTTAGTTCTACAAAAAACAATGGCAAAGATATCCGGATTATAATCTGCAATACGTTTCAATGTTAAATAACGATCTTTATCTTGTACTACATAAAAAATGTGTTCGATATTTTCATTGCCTTGATTTTTAGTTCCAGCGCTTATTTCAACGGGCGTGTTCATG
>CAZXBE010000217.1:0-1702 GCA_964638565.1 uncultured Chitinophagaceae bacterium | reverse complement strand
AGCTATCCGTAATACTTCATTAGGCATTGTAGCCGAAAAAAGCCATGTATGTTTTTCTTTAGGTGTTTGAGATAAAATGGTATCTAAATCTTCTTTAAATCCCATATTCAACATTTCATCTGCTTCATCTAATACCACGTATTGAATGGTAGAAAGATCTACTTTTTTTCTATCAATTAAATCAATCATACGACCAGGCGTAGCCACAATAATTTGTACTCCACGGCGTATCGCATCTATCTGTGTTCTAATATTAGCTCCTCCATAAACGGCTACAATACTTGTTTTGGGCATATGTGTTGCAAACTGCTGTAAATCTCTCGTAATTTGCATACATAACTCCCTGGTAGGACATAATATTAGTGCTTGCGTTTTTAAGGAAGTTGCTTCTATAAGTGTAAGCAGAGGCAAACCAAAAGCTGCTGTTTTTCCAGTACCTGTTTGTGCTAATGCTACTACATCGGTAGTATTGCTTAAAACAACAGGAATAACTTTTTCTTGAATGGGTGTTGGTAATGTAAAACCTTTTTCGGTAATGGCTTGTACAACAGGCGTACTAAGCCCTAGAGTTGTGAATGTGCTCATGTTTAATTTGTGTTAAGATTGTCAAAAAAAGAGAGAGTAGAATAGACAACCTTTTAAAAGCAACACAAAGCATTAAGATGTGATACTAAATCCAACAGCTGTTTAATTCGCCCCTCGCAGCATTAATTGTAATGCAATAGCCAGCGAAGATACTATTTTATTTGTAATTGAACGGATTTATTCCTAAAACGGATAGTTTATACAAAAATGATATTTATTTTAAACCAGAATAAAACTTTAAACTTACAATAGACATATACATTTCAGAATAACTAAATGGTATAATTTATAAATCACTTTTATATTAAATACTTATAATAAAGCATTAAAAGTAGAAATTTTACATTTTAAAAACATGATATTGATTAAATTGGTATGATTTTTGTGGCTACTTAAATCCATTGTAGTTAATAACTCTTAAAACATAACAAGATGAAAAGAAATACTATAAACAAGATGTTTTTCGCATTTATTTTTACCGCCCTTGCACTAGCTTGCAAAAAAGAAAACGAAATACCATCAACAGCTACGCCACCACCTGTTGCCCCAGAAAAACCATCTTTATTCGCAACCTGGAATTGGATAAAAACAGAAACTTCTGGTATTATAAGCGAAACTACTACTCCAGCATCAGTAGGGTTTGATGTCTCATTATTGCTACAAGAAGACTCTAGCTTTTATGTAGTAAGAAAAACTTCTTCTGCTAACAAACTTGACACTACAGACAGCGGAAAATTTAAATTTGTTGATTTCAGGTCGACGTCAATACCTGGTGGGGGAGGAGCCTCAGAGTCTGGAGCAGATGAAATTCCAACTCAAATTACATTCAACACAAACCCTCCTTCGCCCATTAAAATTTTTAATAGTTTCGATACAATAGCCATTTATACTAAATCTGTAGGTTCAGAAAGCATAGATACATATGTAAGAAAAAAGTAGTATAAGGTGTTTTTCTAAATTAAAGCCTCTGCAAAGGTTTAAAAAACTGTAGAGACTTTTCATTTATGAAGTTCTCCAAAGTAAAAAAAGAAATAATGATCCATAAAAAAAGAATACCGCAAGACAATCAATTATAGTTATACTAATCCGAATCAATAATGTCCCAAAACATATGTAA
>CAZXBE010000216.1:0-2952 GCA_964638565.1 uncultured Chitinophagaceae bacterium | reverse complement strand
GCTAGGATTAAGTACAGGCGCCAACTACGTAGCGCCTACGAATGAAATAGAAAAACATGTAGTAGCCGTTTATGAAGAAGTACTGAAAAGAAAGCCTATTGGTATAAAAGATGATTTTTTTGCCTTAGGTGGTGATTCTATTAAATCTATACAAGTAGTATCGCGTTTAAAACAGAGAGGTCTAAGCATAACCATACGAGATATCTTGACATCGCCTGTAGTAAAAGATTTAGCTACAAAAGTAAAAACGAATAGTCGGCACATTGCACAAAATATAGTAGAAGGCTTGATACCATTAAGTCCTGTGCAGCAATATTTTTTCGAACAAAATGATGTTGACAATCATCATTATAATCAGTCGGTATTACTACAAAGTAAAAAGCCTATTCTCGAAAAAGACTTAAAAGCTGCATTAGATAAATTAGTGCTACACCACGATGCATTGCGTATGGTGTATAAAAAAATAGATAATGTATGGATACAAGAAAACAAAGGAGCAACACAAGGGTATCATTTAGAAATACTTGATCTGCAAAATGAAGAAAGCTTTCAAGCACATTGCAATCGTATACAATCAAGTATTGACTTACAACATGGGCCTTTATTAAAAATAGCCTTATTCAAAAACCCAGCACAAGCTGATCGATTATTAATTATTTGCCATCACTTAGTTATCGATGGCGTATCGTGGCGCATATTGTTAGAAGATCTTTCTACACTCTATCAACAATCTCTACTCCATCAACCATTAACACTGCCGCTTAAAACTGATTCATTTCAATATTGGCTGCAAAAACAAATAGAATATGCTAATAGTAACACATTAGAAAAAGAAGAAAATTATTGGTTTACTCTTTCCAAACAAGCTGTTGATCTACTTCCTATCGATAATACACAAGGTAGCAAAAATGTACATGATACAGCAGAAGAAACATTTATTGTAGATGAAAACACTACGCAACAATTACTAACACAATCTTACAAAGCCTATCAAACGGATATAAATGATATTCTCATAGCAGCTTTAAGCTTAGCCATAAATCAAACCTTCAACATTAAAAATATTACTATTACATTAGAAGGACATGGTAGAGAGCAAATAGCAGATGATGTAGATATAAGCAGAACCGTAGGTTGGTTTACTTCTTTATATCCTGTTGTTATCAATGTTCAACATCATGATACGCTTATTCGGCATGCTATCGAAGTAAAAGAAGTACTACATCGTATACCTAATAAAGGAGTAGGGTATGGTATACTACATTATCTAGCTAAAAAAACATACACCCTTCAACCACAAATAATATTTAACTATTTAGGAAATATTGAAGCAAGTGTAACGAATACAGAAGGTCATCAAATGTTTGAATTTTTAGGCGAAGCGCATGGTCGTGAAATATCTATCAACAGAAAAAGAAATTATATACTAGATATATCAGGCATCACTATTGATAACCAGCTACGTTTATCGATAAGTTACAGTAGCCAACAATATAACACTAGTACTATTAAACGATTAGTCGATGCATATCAACAACAACTTACAAAACTCATACAACAATTAGCAGCAGAACATACCACACATATAACACCGGTAGACTTAACGTATAAAGCATTGACCATTGATCAGGTGCAACAACTCAACTTTAATCAAAACCTCGAAGATGTTTATCCAGCAAGCCCCCTACAAGAAGGATTATATTATCATTGGTTTACCCATCCAGATTCATTAGCATACTTCGATCAAATCAGTTATCAAGTACAAGGGCATTTGGATATGGATAAAATAGAAAAAAGCTATCAACAACTTAACGACAGGCACGCTATACTTCGTACTTATTTTACACAAGCATTAAGCGATCAATTATTACAAGTAGTACAAAAAAAATCCTCCAATAATTTCTCATACATAGATGCTACAAAACAATCATCTTTTATTAGAGATCAATATAAAAAAGAAGATATAGCTAAAGGATTTGATTTGCACAAAGGCTCACAAATGCGCTTGGCATTAATAAAATTAGATAATATACATTACGAATTTATCTGGAGTTTCCACCATATACTAATGGACGGATGGTGTGTGGGCATATTAATTAAAGAGTTTTTTGAAATATATGAGTCGTTATTAAAAGATCAACAACCTGAATTGCCTAAGGTGCATCCTTATGCTAACTACATTCAATGGCTTAATACTATTGATCAAGAGGAAAGTTATACGTATTGGAACAACTATTTGCAAGATTACGATGCGGTAAGCAGCTTATATCCGGCGCCGCTTAATCAGCCATCAAATTATACTATACAATCTAAAACTATACATATAACTGAAGCGATACGGCAATCTATAAAAATGCTATGCAACACATTATCCATAACAGAAAACACTTTTATACAAACAGCATGGGGAATTTTATTGAGTAAATACAACAATACCAACGATGTAGTATTTGGCTCGGTAGTATCGGGCAGGCCTGCAGAAATAGAAGGCATAGAAGAAATGATAGGATTATTCATCAACACTATTCCTATACGCATACAATTACCTGAACAAATATCCGTAGCTGATATGCTAAAAAAAATACAACAACAATCAGCAGAAGCTACTAAATATCATTACACACAATTAGCCGAAGTGCAATCCCAAAGCGAGTTAGGGAATCGTTTGTTCGATCATATTATGGTATTTGAAAATTATCCGGTACAAGATATGATTGCGCAAAACATGCGCAGTAAACAAAATGAAGAAGTTGATATTGTATCTTCAGATGTGTTTGAGCAAACAGGATATCCTTTAACCTTAACGGTTCACCCCGATAAAAAAGATATACAAGTACGATTTAGCTACAACGCAGCGTTATACACAGAAGAGCAGATAGATCAGGCGCAACAACATTTTATACGCATCATAGAAACTATTGTACATAACCCACAACAACATATAAATAAAAT
>CAZXBE010000215.1:0-2955 GCA_964638565.1 uncultured Chitinophagaceae bacterium | reverse complement strand
GATTCGAACCCTCGGTACAGTGTTACCCGTACAACGGTTTAGCAAACCGGCCCTTTCGGCCACTCAGGCACCTCACCTCTACCTTTGCTAAATGTTGCGAAGGTACATTTCGTTTTTCGAAAATAAAAAATAATGTATTCATTATAAAGCAGACAATTGTACTTTTTGTTGTAATTCTACTACTCCATCTTTAAAAATCACATCTGTATCCATTAAATTTTTTACTGTTTGGCAAGAATGAATAACTGTGGTATGATCACGTCCTCCAAAATGTTCACCAATTGTTTTCAAAGAATTTTTTGTAAACGCTTTTGCCAAAAACATGGATATTTGTCTAGCTTGCACCACTTCCCTTTTTCTTGTTTTTTGCAATAATTTATCGTAAGGAACATCAAAATAGTCGCATACCATTTTTTGAATAGATGTAATAGTAATTTCTTTGTTAGATGTTTTTATGAAATTACGTAATACCTTTTTAGTTAACTCTACGTCTATTTCTCTTTTATTTAATGATGACTGTGCCAATAATGAAATCATCGCTCCTTCCAACTCTCTCACATTTGTATTGATGTTAAAAGCTAAATATTTTAACACTTCTTTAGGCATATCCAAACCATCATTTTTCATTTTATGTTCCAAAATCTTCATCCGTACTTCGTAGTCTGGCACTTGCAAGTCAACACTTAACCCCCATCTAAATCTGCTTAATAACCTTTCTTGTAATCCCTCAATATCCTTAGGAGGTTTATCAGATGTTAAAACTAACTGTTTTCCAGATTGATGTAGATGATTAAAAATAGCAAACAAGGCATCTTGAGATTTTTCTGCTCTATTGAAAAACTGAACATCATCAACAATTAGTGTGTCAATTAATTGATAGAAATGAATAAAGTCGTTAATAGCATTATTGCGGCTATGATCTTGAAATTGGTTAATAAATTTTTCTGAACTTACGTACAATACTACCTTATTACCATGCAATCGTTTAATTTCATTTCCTATAGCCTGCACTAAATGTGTTTTTCCTAACCCCACACCACCATATATAACCAATGGATTGAAGGAACTGGCTCCAGGCTTTTCAGCAACTGTTTTACTAGCCCTACGTGCAACACGATTACAGTCGCCTTCTATAAAAGAATCAAATGTATAAATAGGATTTAATTGAGGATCAATCTGAACCTTTTTTAATCCTGGTATAACAAAAGGATTTTTAACAGGTGTATTCAACATCAATGGAAACTCCATTTCGTTGTTGCTATATGCTTTATGCACATTATTCGAAGGCAGATCTACTGTACCATTATTTTTAACCCCGCTATCCACCATAATACGATACTCCAAACGAGCATCTTTACCCAATACACGCTTTAGTGATTTTGCTAAAAGATTAATATAATGCTCCTCTAAATATTCATAAAAAAACTGACTAGGGACTTGAATAAGCAAAATATTTTCCTTCAACTCTATAGGTTTAATAGGTTCGAACCATGTTTTAAAGTGCTGCCATTCAACAATATCTCTAATGATATTTAAGCAATCATTCCAAACTATCGCACATGGTTTATTATTCATAAGCATTCAAATATTTTAACTATACGGTAAGTGGTAAAAATCTCTATTAAAAAGGACAGGGAGGCGAATATCAAAAAAATATGTTGAAAAAAAAATTTTTTTATTTCGCAAAAAAAACAACTCAGACACTTTAATTTACTCTTCATAATTATTTAAGTTTTTGACTTATAAAATCTAATCTCATCACCCAGCAACTTTTATAATTTCTAATAAACGTCTTGCTTCAACAACAAAGCGAAAATGATTACAGAAAACGAAGTTGATTTAACTAGGTTCTTCTTTTTTATTTCATTTGTATAGAATACTTTTACCCACAATGGTAAAAACTAATTTTGTTGATTACATCCGTATTTTCTGTCAATCAGGGCATGGGGGCGCAGGAAGCAAACACTTTTTACGTACCAAATTTAATCCCAAAGCAGGGCCAGATGGTGGTGATGGTGGAAGGGGCGGACACATTATTTTAAAAGGCAATAGAAATTTATGGACTCTATTACATTTACGATATCAAAAAAATATTTTAGCTGAAGATGGTATAAATGGTAGTAAAAATAATTGCACGGGGCGAGACGGCAAAAATACTATTATTGAAGTTCCATTAGGCACCATAGCACGAGACGAAATGACAAAAAAAATTGAAGTAGAAATTTTAGAACACGATCAGGAAATTATTTGGCTGCCTGGAGGCAGGGGGGGGTTAGGAAATGCGCACTTTGCTACACCAACAAACCAAGCTCCCGAACATGCACAACCCGGAGAACCTGGTATTGAAGCATGGAAAGTATTAGAACTAAAAGTATTAGCCGATGTTGGCCTAGTAGGATTTCCCAATGCGGGCAAATCCACTCTGCTTTCTACTATTAGTGCAGCCAAACCTAAAATATCTGATTATCCTTTTACCACTTTAATTCCCCAACTGGGCATGGTTGAATATAGAAATGGATTATCTTTTTGTGTGGCCGATTTACCTGGTATTATTGAGGGTGCGGCAGAAGGAAAAGGTTTAGGTCACCAATTTTTACGACACATTGAGCGTAATTCTATATTACTTTTTGTTATACCAGCTGACAGCAATGATCATAAAAAAGAATTTGAGGTATTGGTAGATGAGCTACGCCGTTATAATCCAGAAATGTTGAATAAATCATTTGTGTTGGCTATAAGTAAATCTGATTTGTTAGATAATGAATTACAAGAAGCCATTGAACAGGAGTTACCTAAAAACATTCCGCATATATTTATTGCTGCTATTAAAAAGGAAGGATTAATACACCTAAAAGATCTGTTGTGGAAGGAACTAACTAAATAATTCTGCACTATAAGTACAGAGGTTTTGTATTGGAGTGGAACTCTAAATAGAGTCTAAAGCCATTAATACCC
>CAZXBE010000214.1:0-3004 GCA_964638565.1 uncultured Chitinophagaceae bacterium | reverse complement strand
TATCATTTTCTGTCGTGCCGCGGTGCGGACATATTGCAGCTAACGGTTTGCGGCTTGGCGTAGTGGCGGATTTTTACCACAAATGTTGATACGAAGCACAAATGTTAGTTTAATCACAAATGTTTCTACGAAGAACGTCACCCGCCATTACGCCAAGGCGCTGTTAGCGGTAGTTATTTTTTATTTTTTATAATTGATACAAGTTTTTGTCCGTGTACTAATATTTTAAGTCGTTGTCTGTTTAAAGAAATGTATGCTTGTTGCTTCTCGTGTTCGTCAAGTCCATTTTTATAAATGGAAATTATATGTTGATAAGTTAAAATGCCAGTAATTTTTTTGTCCACCACAATCGGCAATATATCTACATTTTCTTTTGCCATTATTTCAACCGCTTTCCGTAGTGTTTCCGTGGGTTGAACAAATAAATTATTTCGCTTAATAATCGAGCCTACTTTTTTATCAGTGGCATGTTGGGAATTAAATAGAGTTGATGAACTTAACAAACCCCTATATTCCCCTTCTGTATCTGAAATTATAAAATATCTTGAAAGTAGGTCGGTTTCATTTGTGAGCCAGTGACGTACTTCACCAATTTCCATATTGTCGTTTATAACAATTCCATTATCATTTACAATTTGTCCTACTGTTGTTTTTTCAAGAATGTCAGGCTCGTAAGAATGTGGGGTAACAACTCCTCTGCGGGCAATTTTTTCAGTCATAATTGTGTTTTCCATTAAAAAGAAGGATGTAAAATACGATGTGCTGCAAGTAGCCAATAAAGGCAACAAAGCATTGGATTGACCTGTAGTTTCCAATGCAAAAACAATAGATGTCAAGAACGCTCTTGATGCTCCCGCAAACATTGCAGACATTCCAACAAGCACTGAAAGAGGAATGTTAATTCCAGAATTTGGAAACCAAAACATTCCAATGCTACCTATTAAAGCTCCTGTTGCACCGCCTATTGTAAGCAAAGGAGCAAGTGTTCCTCCCGAAGTGCCGCTACCTAAAGAAATTGCCCAAGACAAAAATTTTAAAACGCATAATGAAAGTACAACTTGCATTGGCATTGTACCTGTAAGAAGGTCGGTAATGTTACTATATCCAACACCAAGTGTGCGAGGTGCAAAAAAACCAACCACTCCAACGGCTATACCACCAATGGCAGGCCACCATGCCCAATGAATAGGTAGTTTTTCGAAGACATCTTCTATCCAATACACAACTTTAGTTACAATAACTGAAATCAGACCTATAACAATTCCCATCGTTGCATAAAACAAAAGTGCGTAATTGGATGATGGTTGTAGCAGAAAATTAAGTGGAAAAACAACGCCTTCTTCAAATAGCAAATGATGTCCAGCAGCACCAGTAATACAAGCCAAAGCAACAGGAATAAAAGACCGTGCAGAAAACTCAAACAACAATAATTCAATAGCTAAAAGTATTGCAGCTAACGGACTTCCGAAAATAGCAGACATACCTGCTGTTGCTCCGGCAGCAAGTAATATTTTTCGTTCATTGGGCGTTATTTTTATGAGCTGTCCAAGAGTAGAACCCAAAGCTCCGCCTGTCGCAATTATCGGGCCTTCTGCGCCAAAAGGACCACCTGTACCAATAGAAATGGCTGCTGACAGTGGTTTTAAATAAGTAATGGCTGGTTTTATTTTACTTTGGTTGGTTAGAATTTGCTCCATTGCTTCAGGAATTCCGTGTCCTCTAATGGCTTTTGAACCATATAACGCCATTAAGCCAACAATTAAACCTCCAACAATTGGAACGGCTACTACAAATATTCCATAAGAATGGTGCATTGGACTTGATGGTTCAATAGAGAAATTGCCATAAAATGCGATGTTGGTTATTAAGTCAATAAGATATACAAGCAATTTTGCAATGAAACTTATACAAATCGCAATTACTATAGCAAGTAGCGATAGGCGTAATAAACGCTTCTTGTCGTACTTCTTTTTTGAAGCTACATTTTCTCGTTGTAGCGTTGGCGATAATGAAATAGAAACAGGTATTCCGTTGTTTAACATCTTTATTGAAAAATTAAATTGATAAAATATAACCCGAGAACCAAGACACCTTGTAATAACATCGTTCCGTCAAGAATTCCATAATAATATAATGGCAAATTTCGTATTCTTTCGTTGATTAAAAATACAATTGTTGTTAAGAACGAAATTGTAAATGCACTTATAATTATCCATTGATTTGTGATTAAGTAATGAAATACAGCAATTGTAAGAAATAGAACCAAGGCGGATATTGAACTGTAGATTGATTTTTTTGCACCAATAAGCAATGGAATTGTCTTTAATCCTGCTTGGCGGTCGGCAATCATGTCTCGAATATCAAATGGAATTGTTATTGCGAATACAAACAAAAATCGTTCAATTATCATGGTCAAAATATGAAAATTGTTATACGCTTTTTCCGAATGAATTACAGGAAGTAATATGGTAACAGTAGCCCATACAAATGAAATTAAGAATATTTTTAAAAAAGGAATTTGCCTTAGTCTAAAAATCCTTTTTGCACTTTTTGAGAGAGGGGTTGAATAAAATAAAGTGAGCCCAGCAATTGGAGCTAATGTAAGAAGCACTTTTAATTTTGCTTCAACAACAGAAATAGCGAAACCAAGAACGGATAAAAATACTAATAAATAGAACCAGTTCGATTTGTCTTTAACCCAATTGTGTTTATCAGAGTTTAGAGCATCAGAATTCGTTAAAATAGTAATTAGTCTATGAAGATTATATTCAAAAAGCGTTGCAAAAAAAATCAAAAATAGATAAGGATGCCATTGAGGATTAAGCCCTAACTGTATTTGTGTCGCTACAGTTAATGCAACTGCGGAAAGAGAAATAAAGATATTTGAATTTATGAGTATTCTGATTGCTTTCATTTTCTGTTTGGTTGTCGGTTGCTGTCAATGATGGGTCTGTCCGTTACAAATTGTCAAGATGTATTGTCGTTATATAATTACCGCTAACGT
>CAZXBE010000213.1:0-3007 GCA_964638565.1 uncultured Chitinophagaceae bacterium | reverse complement strand
TTTTTTTCATCTACAAAAAAAGGATAATGAAAATACTTCCATTATCCTTTCATAAAAACCTTATCTGTAAAGAGGTATACACTTTTTTACAAACTATTTTCTACCACATTGTCTATAAATTTATTGGTATAACTGTAAAATTGATAGTAAATCTTTTTCTAAAGATACTTTAGGAGATTCCACTATTCTGCCTATTTCTTTTTTACCATTATACACAATAAAAGTAGGCACATTTGTAATAAGCTTCCCTCGTTCCTCGTGCTGCGGACTTTTTTTAGCATGATCAACAAAAATAAATTGCACATGTGCAGTATCAAAACCAGTACAGTTCAATACTTTAATCATTCTAGGAACCTCTCTCCTACTATCGCTACACCAAGAACCTAGAAATATTTCTATTGTTTTGCCTTTCAATAAAGGCTTTAATTGCTCTGTAGTTATTGAATCAACGATATAGTTTTTATAAAAAGCATTGTACCAATACTTATAGCTTCCCGTTTGAAATATAGAAAGCGACCCGCGTCCAATTAATATGGTGTCATTATTCTGTTCAATTTGTTGATTAAAGGGTAATGTAGAAGAATGTATGCGGTAATGACACGCTACAATCAGCGGTATAAAAATAAAACCAAAAAATTTCTTGATCATAAATTATATTTTTTCTTTAACTCTTTACAAATACGTTGAATAGTTTCTTCCATAGGCGTATACTCAAATTGCGGAAAAAATTGTTTTAGTTTACTATTATCATAGTACCTCTTACTTTGAGCAGCACTTGCTGTTTCCTTAGTAAGTAAAGGATCTCTCCTAGTTATTGTACTTTTAATAGCCTCAAGCCGCCAAACGACATCTGCTAAAAATGAGGAAACTTTTTTATGTGGTGGTTTTTTGCCAAAGCTATTTGCAATACGTGTGAATATTTCTTTAAAAGCAATATTTTCTGCATTTACAATAAATCGTTCTGCTTGCACATCATTTTCCATTAACAACATCATCGCGTTGACTACATCTTTTACATCCACAAAACCTCCTATACCTTGCGTACACCAAGGAAATTCCTTATATACCGTTTGAAATATTTCTGTTGATCCCTTATTCCAATCACCGGCACCTAAAATAAGCGAGGGATTTACAATAACTGCATTTAATCCTTCACTTATTCCCCTCCACACCTCCATTTCTGCTAAATATTTAGTTTTACTATAATGACTAGAACCTACCTCTTCTATAGTATTCATTTGCTCACTAATAATCCCATTGGAATTAGAACGGCCCAAAGCAGCCACGGAGCTTACATGTACTAATTTTTTTATCCCTTTTTCAAGACAAGCATTTACTACATTTACCGTTCCTTCAACATTAACGCTATAGAGTAGTGATTTTTTTTTGGGATTAAAGCTCACCGTAGCAGCACAGTGATAAACTTGTTCTACATGTTGAAGCGCCTCCTCTAAAAACATCGTATCTAAAACATTTCCTTTTATCCAAGAAACAGCCTCCCCTAAACCCTCTAAAGGAGGAGAGCTTTGAAACAACGCTTTAACTTTTTTGCTTTGCTGAGCTAGTGCCTTTACCAAGTACGAACCTACTAATCCAGATGCACCTGTTACTAATATCATTGCGATATCTATTATAAAATTTTAGTATGTATAAAATCCTTTACCAGTCTTTCTTCCCAACTCACCTTTATCTACTTTATTTTTTTGTATGATAGATGGTTTAAATCTATGTGGCTTATCTAATGATTCCCAAACAATATTACTTACAGAATAATTTACATCCATACCAATTAAATCCATTAACTTAAATGGCCCCATTTTAAAACCAACATTTTCTAACAAATGATCAATAGCTGGTATATCATCAAATCCTTGCTCTACAGCTTTCATCGATTCTAAATAATAATGACGAGCTACTCTATTTACAATAAATCCAGGTGAATCATTTACTAAAACAGGTGTTTTTCCCAATTTTTTAGTCAATTCAAGTATCATATTTACTACAGCTGGATTAGTTTGTTTACATTGAATAACTTCTACCAATTTCATTAATGGTGCTGGGTTGAAAAAATGCATTCCAATAACTCTCTCTGGATGATCTATTTTATTAGCCAATTGTTCAATAGATAAAGACGATGTGTTAGAGGCTAAAATAGTTTTATCGCTATTGTATGATGCAATTTTTTGAAATAATTCAACTTTAACATCCAATTTTTCTACAATAGCTTCAATAACTACATCTATTGTTAGATTATTAATATCAGATATAAATTGAATACGCTCTAATACTTTCCGAGCTTCTATTTCAGACAGTTTTTCTTTTTGTATTAATGACTGTAGGTTTTTATGTATAGATTGTTTTGCTTTAGCTAGCCCTTCTTCAGATACATCATATAAGAGCGTATTAAAACCATTCGTAGCAAATACTTGAGCTATGCCGCTACCCATAGTGCCTGCTCCACAAACAGGAATTTTATTTATAGATAAAGACATGAAGACTTTATTTTAAATGAAAAGAAATGGTTTTTTGCTGAATAAATATAAAAAGCGCAAGTGTGCGACGCAACGAATGTTTAATAGTATTACTAAAGCTCGGTTATAAAAAAAAATCAGAATGTAACATTTAAAATAGTGCTAAATGGCACTTGTAAATTGTTCTAAAAATCGTACATCATTTTGAGAGTATAAACGCAAATCATTGATTTGATATTTCAGTTGACAAATACGTTCTACTCCCATACCAAAAGCAAAGCCAGTATATTTTTCAGGATCAATATTAAAATTATTTAATAGATTCGGGTGCACCATACCACAACCTAAAATTTCTACCCAGCCTGTATGTTTACATACTGAACAACCTGTACTATTACAAATAGTACAGGAAATATCCATTTCTGCACTAGGTTCTGTAAATGGAAAATAAGATGGTCTAAACCGTACCTTCACTTCTTTTCCAAACATTTCTTGTACAAAAAAGTATAGCGTTTGTTTTAAATCAGCGAAACTTA
>CAZXBE010000212.1:0-3060 GCA_964638565.1 uncultured Chitinophagaceae bacterium | reverse complement strand
TTTTTTATTTCTTCCTACACACAACCTATCTTTACTTTATTCATACAACAAAGTCTCCCTTAATTATGAAAGAAGTCTAATGAACAATAAAAATAAACAGCATCAATTTTGTCCATTACGCCTTGATTTTCAATATTTTTTTTTACCACTAAACAAGCATTTATGTTAGAGGTCTATTTTATAAAGCAGGAAATTAATAGTACAAGCATTTAAATATCAACGTAGTTAACGTGTTGTATTTACACATTAAACCTAAAATGCATAATATCGCCATCTTCTACCAAATACTCCTTTCCTTGCACAGCTAATTTGCCTTTTTCTCTACAAGCTGCTTCGCTTTTATATTGTATAAAATCATTGTATTTAATTACTTCTGCCCGAATAAATCCTTTTTCAAAATCGCTATGTATAACTCCTGCAGCTTGTGGGGCTAGCATTCCTTTTGCAATAGTCCATGCTCTTACTTCTTGTACACCAGCTGTGAAATACGTAATTAGGTTCAATAATTTGTAGGTAGATTTTATCAATCTGGTTACTCCACTTTCTTTCAAACCCATATCTTCTAAAAAAAGTTGTCGGTCTTCAAAACTTTCCATTACAGCAATATCGCTTTCAATAGCGGCGCTTACATATAATATTTCGGCATTTTCTTGTTGGATGGCTTCTTGTAATGCGGTTGTATGTTTATTTCCAGACACTACCGATTTTTCATCTACATTACATACATACAAAACAGGTTTCATTGTTATCAAAAATAAGTCACTCAAATATTTTTCTTTATCTTCTTTGCTTACAACAAACCCTCGAGCATTTTTTCCTTCGTTTATATAATTTTTAAGTTCTTGTAATAAGGCTACACAAGTAGCAGATTCTTTATCACCGCCTGTTCTAGCTTGTTTTTCAACTTTACTTATTTTTTTTTCTATACTTTCTAAATCTTTTAATTGCAATTCTGTATCAATAATTTCTTTATCTCGTACAGGATTTACGCTGCCGTCTACATGTATAATATTATCATCGTCAAAACAACGCAATACATGTATAATGGCATCGGTACTTTTTATATTTCCTAAAAATTGATTGCCAAGGCCTTCTCCTTTGCTTGCTCCTTTTACCAAGCCAGCAATATCTACAATTTCTACTGTTGTAGGTACTACCCGCTGTGGTTGCACTAATTTTTCTAGTTCAATGAGTCGATCATCTGGAACAGTTATTACACCTATGTTTGGTTCTATAGTACAAAAAGGGAAATTGGCTGCTTGCGCTTTTGCATTACTTAATGCATTAAATAAAGTAGATTTTCCTACATTTGGTAGTCCTACAATGCCTGCTTGTAAAGCCATATATTAAGGTTAAAGTTGATATTAAATGGTTGCAAATGTAAATGGCTATAAGTAATTTTGTTAATAGTAGGACACTTATTTTAAAGAATACAATAATTTTTATGAAATTTATTACTTTCTAAACAACAAAGAGATCGATATACAGCATTGCTGAATCAACTAAAATAATCTTGATCAATCTGATACGCTACTTATTCATTATAGCATGGCACTCAACTACGTTTGGTTATTTTTTTTCTTTATTGCATTTGTAGTAGCATTAGCACGACTACTATTTTTTGGGGATACTGCTATTTTTTCTCGTGTAATGACAAGTCTTTTTGATGGTGCTAAAAATGGTTTTGATATTTCATTGGGTCTTGCTGGGGTAATGACGTTGTGGTTGGGCATTATGAAGATTGGTGAAAAAGCAGGTATGATTGATAAGTTTGCCAAAGCGGTATCCCCTTTTTTTCGAAAACTCTTTCCTTCTATACCCAAAGGGCATGCGGCGGGTGGAGCTATTATGATGAATTTTTCAGCAAATATGCTTGGCCTCGATAATGCTGCTACTCCATTAGGGTTGAAAGCAATGCAAGAGCTACAAACAATCAATCCTAAAAAAGAAACAGCTAGTGATGCGCAAATTATGTTTTTAGTGCTAAATACAGCAGGGTTGACTATTATACCCACCTCTGTTATGGCTATGCGCCAAAGTATAGCTATAGCTCAAGGAGTAACCAACTTTAATGCTGCAGATATTTTTTTACCTACTCTTATTGTTACATTTATTTCTTTTTTATCTGGAATGATTGCTGCTGCTGCTTATCAACGTATTAATTTATTTAAATTGCCTATTTTAATATTTGTGGGAGGATTTGCAGCATTAATGGCAGGATTATATTTTTGGCTAAAGCAATACCCACCGGATCAAATGGCTGCTTATATTGGATTACTAGGAAGTGCTATTATATTCTCTATTATTATTTTATTTTTACTGGCGGGTGTACGAAAAAAAATAAACGTCTTTGAAACGTTTATTGATGGCGCAAAAGAAGGCTTTCAAGTAGTTATAAAAATTGTTCCATACCTTGTAGCTATACTTATTTCCATTGCTGTATTTAGAGCCACTGGCTGTATGGATTATGTGGTACAAGGACTAGGCAAATTATTTGCAGCGTTAGGTATGAATACAGATTTTGTTCCTACACTTCCTATAGGATTAATGAAACCCATGAGTGGCGCTGGCTCTAGAGGATTAATGATAGATGTTTTAAAAACATATGGTGTACATTCTTTTCAGGGCAAGTTGGCTGCTATTATACAAGGCGGTACAGAAACTACTTTTTATACAATAGCTGTTTATTTTGGTAGTATAGGTATTAAAAATACACGCTATACTATTGTATGCGGATTAATTGCTGATGCGGTAGGATTAGTTGCTGCTATTATTGTTGGATATTTATTTTTTAAATAATAGTAGTAAGATAAACATCATTACAAAAAATCTGCAAAGCTTTCAATTACAAGTAATGGGTTGTAAAGTTAAATGGGCCAAGATTGCTACACCACGTTTTGTTCGCAGGCACAATAAAAAGGATGAAAGAAGCCTAATGTCTAACATAAAAAAATTTATACGTTAGCGCTTTCGCTAACCAATGTGTAGCACTTAGAAAATTAACCAAACAAATCAGGGTTGTCTTCCATAAAAGCTTGTAATAGATCTGGATCGTTTTTA
>CAZXBE010000211.1:0-3075 GCA_964638565.1 uncultured Chitinophagaceae bacterium | reverse complement strand
TGCATTTTTCAAAATAATTAAATCCTGTAGAAACCACACTCAGCACCTTTTCTTTTTTTAGATAGGTGCTTTTTTGTTATATTTACCTGAAATATGTTTTATGAGAGATGAAAAAGTTTCTTTGCCACGTATAAAGCTATTACATCCAAAAATAGCCGATGAAGTAGTGAACCTTATAGATGTAGCAGAAAAAGAAATATCGCCTAATATAAGCATCCGTATCGTTCAGGGGATACGTACTTTTAAAGAGCAGGATGAATTATATGCAATAGGAAGAACTAAACCGGGTAAAAAAGTAACAAATGCAAGTGCAGGTAAATCATTTCACAACTACGGGCTGGCAATAGATTTTTCGCTTCTGGTTAATGGCGGCAAAGAACTTTCATGGGATACTCAAAAAGATTGGGATGGAGACAATATACCTGATTGGATAGAGGTAGTAAGAGTATTTACAAAAGCAGGATATGAATGGGGTGGCGCATGGAAGTTTAAGGATTTTCCACATTTCCAAAAAACATTTGGATATACTTATGGGCAATTACTTATTAAGTATAATATAGGAAACTTTATACCCGGAACTCAATATGTAAATATATAATTACTGGTTTACAAACTGTAGCCAAAGTTTCACAAATACAAATGTTAGCAGCAACCTTTGCCAACAGTCTTTAATTTCAAAAGGACTTGACGCATTGCCCTTGACAAATAAACAAGCCTTTCGTTATCATCAAAAATGCCATCTCCTGACGGTTCAGCTTCATAAATTGTTTCGCCGCCACATTCAGGGTAATCAACTCTAAATTCACCGTGCCTTAAACGGTAATAAGCAACCTGTTTGCCGTCCTTAAAAACATCGTATTGTTCAGGGCAAGCGCCGCAGGTCATTTTTAATTCCAACCCGTTTTTAGCATACAGTTTTTTTGCAAGCGGCATTTGTGCATCCTGAATATTCATTGACTTTGACCAACCATTCATTTGTTGACCGAGCCGTCTTAATATTTGTACAATATTCATAGTTCAAAATTGGCTGCTGCTAACATTCGTATTGCCAATAGTTAGGCGGAAGAAAGTCAATCAACAGTAGGTTATATAATCATTTTTAAGTTCTGCATTTCAGCAGATGGAATACTAATTCCTAACCATCAGCAATATGTCCTCGTTAAACTCTTACCATACTCATTAAATCAGCATAAGAGAACTTATTAGTTAATGCTTCGTGTATGTCTATTTCTTTTCCTTCAAATCCTTCGCATTTATTATTGAACATTAAGAAATGCTTTTTTACTTTGCACTTACCTTCTACGAATAACATCCCGACACCTGTTATTTTATACATCCCATTTCTATTACTTCCATCTGCCCTATCTTCCGGTAATTGTTCAATAAAGCGATAATGCTTGAGGTAACTAAAATCACCACATCTTTGAAAGCCATTTGCCTGTAAACTTTTTTCTACATGAATATAACCTCTATCTAAGTTACGGTAAAGGTGGATTAAAGCGATAGCCATCCCTGTATTAAAAGTTCTACGGTATCTTTTTACAAATAAGCCGCAACAACTGCAAATGTATCCCTTATCCCTTTTATCCGGTTCTGGTTGGGTGAAATCAAATTCAAGTACCATGTTTTTTATTTTTTAAAGGCCAATTGAGTAATTCCCCTAATTTAAATGTAGATAAAACATTTTTTATAGGAGTGTATTTTTTATTTTTAATATTTTTTATAGATTCGTCATAGAATTTAAGTTCTTTTTTATTTAAATAACTTTTGGGCGCTTGATTATTTATAGATTTATTGCTTTTTGTTTTGATGCTTGTTAAATGGTACTTCCCACATTCATTGCATTTATAAGTTCTAAAACCTTGTTTTTCTCTAATAGATATTTTACGAGATGCTTTTTGGGCATCTTGATATGAATCATATGAAACCTTATCGCATATCATGGTAAAATCATTTCTATATTAGAAGAAAGCCTTTTATTAATTGCTTCAATTTCTGCTTTTGAAAAAGCAGTATTGCCTTTCATTTTTTTAGATAATAAATCCTCTGGCATTTTAATTTCTAAAGCAAGCCATCTTTGAGTTCTCCCATCTAAAGCCTTCTTGACTTGTTCGGGTATTGATGATAATGGTATTTTCTTTTTAGCCATAAAAAACTTTTTTACAAAAGTAAGGTAAAATTAATTTCAATTCAAAAATAATATTTTAATAAATATTTGGAAGTTTGGTAAATACTTTATAATCTTGTGTTTTAAAACTAAAAGCACTATCTGATATACTTGGAGTGGATTTAAGCAAGTAACCGTAAAAGTATTGGCGATGGTGGGCATCGCAGGTACTTTAAAATATTATTAACTGTCCGCCCACTATTGCCAATACATCTGTTGGCGGTTAGTGCCGGGTAAATTAAAAGTGTCAATTATGAAACTAAAAAAAGAAGAGCATTTAGTTTTTTCTATCAAAAGAAAAGATGGTGTATTGTTTAAAATAGGTGACAAGTTTACTTATAAAAATAATACAGGGAAACTCATTGTTAATGGCAAAGTGTCAAAAAGGAAAATGAAAATATGTGGATTTGAAAAACATGATACAGGGTGGTATGTATTATATTTCCCACAATACAGTAATGGGGTGATAGAAAAAGTAAATCCGTGGCGAGCCTGTGATATTAAGTCAGCTATACTAATCTAATAACTGGTAGGCATTACGTCAACTGCTTTATGCAGTACGGGTATTTGAAAAACTATTGTTCAACCTAATAAATAAAAGATGAAAAAAGGTATATCGTTGATTGGTGCGGGTCAGCCCGTATTGCATAAAGCAACTGTTAGCAGCCGTTTGTCGGACTTTGAATGGACGCTGCTTTGGATGGCTATGCGATATGCAATGAACCGTCAAACTATCGCTTCTGCTACTCTGCCCGAAGAAATTATGTCTAATTGGTACAAGCGTCTTACAAATGGTCAAAAGCAACAAATTGCAAAAGAGTTGAAGGACAATGAAGAAGATATGCAGCGAATGGGTTACTCCGCTTTTGGACATAAAGACATTGACCGTCCGCATTGGATTAAACTTT
>CAZXBE010000210.1:0-3086 GCA_964638565.1 uncultured Chitinophagaceae bacterium | reverse complement strand
TATCTAAATCGGGAACATTAACCTATGAAGCAGCAGATCAGGTTGTTAAAGCAGGCTTAGGAATTAGCACAGCTATAGGTATTGGTGGCGATCCTATTATTGGCACCACTACTAAAGAAGCTGTAGAATTATTAATGAATGATAAAGATACTGATGGCATTATTATGATTGGTGAAATTGGTGGAGGCATGGAAGCGGAAGCTGCTCAATGGATAAAAGTAAATGATAAAAAACCAGTTGTAGGTTTCATTGCTGGACAAACAGCTCCTCCCGGAAGACGTATGGGCCATGCAGGTGCTATTATTGGTGGTGCAGGCGATACTGCTGCAGCTAAAATGAAAATTATGACAGCATGTGGAATTGAGGTAGTAGCAAGTCCTGCTGATATTGGAGCTACTATGCAGAAGGTATTAAAAAAAGTATAAGCCGATCGCAATAGCTGTTTAATATAAGAGCTCTATAATTTAATATGACAAAGTGATATCTATCTTAATACAGAAGGTTGAATTTTAAAACTACTCATCCAACTTCAACACTGCTAAAAAAGCTTCCTGAGGTATTACCACATTTCCAATTTGACGCATTCTTTTTTTGCCTTCTTTTTGTTTTTCTAGCAATTTACGTTTACGACTAATATCACCACCATAACATTTAGCCGTAACATCTTTTCGAAGAGCAGAAATCGTTTCCCGAGCTACCACTTTAGCACCAATAGCAGCTTGTATGGCAATTTGAAATTGTTGTCTAGGTAATAATTCTTTTAATTTTTCGCACAACCTGCGGCCAAAATGCTGTGCACGACTACGATGGATTAATGCACTTAAAGCATCTACTTTGTCGCCATTTAATAGAACATCCATTTTTACAATATCACTATCCCGGTATCCAATAGGAGAGTAATCAAAAGAGGCATAACCTCTCGTTTGACTTTTTAATTTATCATAGAAATCAAAAACGGTTTCGGTAAGGGGCATTTCAAACGTTAATTCTACTCTTGTGCTGGTTAAATAACTCTGATTTAATAGAATACCTCGTTTACCGATACACAACGTCATTATACTACCAATATAGTCTGGTTTGGTAATAATTTGCGCCTTGATAAAGGGTTCTTCTATACGCTCTATTCGAGTAGCATCGGGCATTTCAGAAGGATTGTTTACAATTATTTTTTCTCCTTTGGTAGTGTATGCAATAAAACTTACGTTGGGAACCGTTGTAATTACTGTTTGATTAAATTCTCTTTCTAACCGTTCTTGTATAATTTCCATGTGCAGCATTCCAAGAAAGCCGCACCGAAAACCAAATCCCAATGCTTGTGAGGTTTCTAGTTCGTATGTGAGTGATGCATCGTTGAGTTGCAATTTATCCATACAATCTCTTAACACTTCAAAATCGTCTGTTACAACAGGAAAAATACCTGCAAACACCATAGGTTTGACTTCTTCAAAACCTTGTATAGCTGCAGCACAAGAATTTTTAGCCAGTGTAATCGTATCCCCAACTTTTACTTCTTTAGCATCTTTTATACCTGTAATAATATAGCCCACATCGCCTGCTGAAACTTGATTTTGTGATTCAATAGCTAATTTTAATATTCCTATTTCATCTGCCTCATATTCCATGCCTGTATTAAAGAATTTTACCTTATCTCCTTTTTTTAGTGTTCCATTAAATATTCTATAATACGCAATGATTCCTCTGAAGCTATTGAATACACTATCAAATATTAATGCTTGTAAAGGAGCTTCTGCATTGCCTTTTGGAGTAGGTATCCGTTGTATAATTGCTTCTAAAATTTCATCTATCCCAATACCTGTTTTACCACTAGCTTCTAAAATTTCATTTTCTTTACAACCAATTAATTCAATAATTTGATCTTTTACTTCAGCAATCATAGCACCATCCATATCAATTTTGTTGATAACAGGAATAATTTCTAAATCATTATCGATAGCTAAGTATAGGTTAGATATGGTTTGTGCTTGAATACCTTGAGTGGCATCCACCAACAGTAGAGCGCCTTCACAAGCAGCTAATGCTCGAGATACTTCGTATGAAAAGTCCACATGTCCAGGAGTGTCTATTAAATTGAGTGTATATGTTTCATTTTTATACACATAATTCATTTGAATAGCATGGCTCTTAATGGTAATGCCTTTTTCTCTTTCCAAATCCATATCATCCAGTACTTGAGATTGCATATCTCGATCAGATATGGTTTTGGTAACTTCAAGTAATCGATCTGCCAGTGTACTTTTCCCATGATCAATATGCGCTATAATGCAAAAATTTCTAATATTCTTCATATTGCTGCGAAGGTAAAGAATATAGAAGGAAGAATGGGAAATAGCGCATTAAGCTATCGTTGATGTCTATTTGAACACCAAATTAACCGATCAAGAATTTCTGTAAGACCGTTTGGAAATAAATTCGGAGCTCTATTCTCCTATAAACAATCCATTATATTTTCTATTGTCATACAATAATTATTTTCGTATTTCTGCTTGCACATTTTTTTGAAGTGCTTCTGTAATACTATGCATCATTTTTTCAACTTCTTTATCGGTAAGTGTTTTTTCTTCATCTTGAAAAACAAACCGAATGCCAATAGAACGTTTGTCTTTTCCTAATTTCTCATGTTCAAACACATCAAATACTTTTGTAGATTGAAGTTTGTTTAATGCCAGTTGATGAATGGTTTTTTCTATTGTTTTATAGGGAATATTTTTTTCTAATACCAAGGCCAAATCTCTTTCTACCAAGGGAAAGCGGGACACTTCTTTATATAAAAGAGGTTGTTTTGTTGTGTGTAATAGCAATAACCTCCAATTGATATCTATTACCCAAACGGATTGCTCAATATCAAATGTATGAAGCTTATTAGACATAACTTCTCCTACTAGTATAACGAGTTTTCCGTTTATGGTATATTGTATAGCATTGTTCAAAAGTGGATGGTTATGTTTTTCCCAACTCCCTTGTTCTAAGCCTAGTAGTTTTATAATAGTATCGCCCAATCCTTTCATCCAAAATAGATCTACTATTTGAATTTTGTTTTGCCAAGTTAATGGTTGTACAGCACCTGT
>CAZXBE010000209.1:0-3089 GCA_964638565.1 uncultured Chitinophagaceae bacterium | reverse complement strand
TACCCTTACAGCAGGCAAAAGAAGTAGCACTTCCAGAAAAGACAATTGTTGCACAAGTAGACTACACAAATGAAATAAAAAGTTTAGAAGAGTTTTTTAGTACTTGCGCCATTCCCTCTACACCTATAGAGCTTAGTAAAGGAGAAAAGATAATCAACCTGCAAGCATTTATAGAGAGCCATCTGTCTACCATAAAAAATTATGCAAACAATAAATACTATCAGCCATACTTAGAAAGATTGCAAAAGCTAAGAAGCTATTTAACTCAGTTGAATTAAACTGTAAAAAAATATATACTCCTAGAAAATTTTTTCATGAAAGGTTTAATACAAAAGCTTAAAGAATCAATCATTCAACAAAAAATCATACGACGCTTAGAAAAAAATGGCTGGTATGTCATTAAACTTATACAAACCAATAAAAATGGTATAGCTGATCTATGTGCATTAAAAAATGGAAAAGTAGTATTCATGGAAGTAAAGCGAGCGAATCTACAACCTACCCTCTTGCAAGCCTTTAGAGCTAAGGAGCTTGCTCAAAAAGGATTTATTACTCTTATTGTTCACGATATAAAAGATATTGAGCACTTATGTTAACCCCATCATTGACTAATTATGCTTTAACCTATCTTCAGTATGGGTATGCTGTTATTGCTACAGACGAATATAAACGGCCAGCAGTAAATAGCTGGAAAGAGTATCAAAAACAAAAACCCGACAAAGAAGTTATTGTGCAAATGTTTAACAATGACAGAGTTAAAGGCTTGGGTGTTATTTGCGGAGAGATAAGTGGCCAATTAGAAGTAATTGATATTGATACCAAGTATGACTTAAGTGGGAAACTGTTTGAGGATTTTATGGCAGAAGTACAACAAGCAGATACTAGCTTAGCTTCTAAATTGCTTATTGCTACAACTATAAACAGAGGCTACCATATTTATTACCGTTGTGAAAATGTAGCGGGCAATCAGAAACTAGCCAGCAGACCTACTACTGTAGAAGAACAAAAGGATAATCCACACCACAAGGTAGTAGTACTTATAGAAACCAGAGGTGAAGGAGGCTATGTAGTAGCAGCTCCCAGCCCAGGCTATAAATTTATTCATGGTAAGCCTAATGCTTGTCCGCTGATTAGTACTACAGAACGAGATACATTACTAGATATTGCTCGCTCATTTAATCAGTACTATGAAAAGACGAGTCAGTATAATCACTTAGAAAATAAACTTACAAAGTCATCAGAATACATTTCTGTTTTTGATGATTATGATAAAAGAGTAGATATGAAAGAACTTCTTACTAGTTATGGGTGGACAGTAGTAATGGAGAACGAAAAGAAAATATTTTTTAAACGGCCAGGCAATAGTCAAAGTATACAAAGTGGCAATTTTAATAAAGAACTTGGATGGTTTTCTGTTTTTACCAGCTCTTCCATATTTCAAGAAGAAACAGCTTACAAGCCTTATGCAGTATATGCTAAGCTAGAATGTGAGGATAATTTCAAGCTGGCTGCTAGAAAGCTATCTAAGCTGGGATATGGTTCTAGAAATGGTAGTACAAATGGCCACATGAAACATGATGCGTTATTAGGTCCAGCACCAACAGATGGTATTTCTATTAAACGCTTTTGGGAAGTGAATCATAAAAGCTTTGCTGTAAATATTATACAACATAAGTTGGAACAATTCCTAAGCGAAGAAGGTGGTTTCTATTTATATTTTTATAATTCTCATTCTAGTATATTTAAACTCATTCGAAATAAACGTGGAATCATTGAAGAAACATCCAGAGAACAAATTAAAAAGTTTGTCAAAGAATATGTATTGAACCTACCTGAACATTTTGATGGTATTCTTCAGAGCGATTTACAGGAAGCGATATATAAAAAAGAGTATCATTATTTTAGAGATAGCTTCTATGAATTTTTACAGCCTATCCACATTGATCTTTTAAAAGATACTGAACATATTACTTACTTTCCTTTTAGTAATGGAGTAGTGTGTATAACAAAAGATGGATATGAGTTAAAAGGTTATGAGCAGCTGGGTAAGAGTATATGGCGTAGCCAAATCATCAATTATAATATATCTCTTTACAATAATGACAACCCTATGACGTTCATAGTATTGACTATTATAGATTTATCCGAAAAATATGCAGTGATGATCCGGATCGTATAGAATATACGATGGCAATCATTGGTTATCTACTGCATAAGTATAAAGATCCTGCTAAGCCATATTGCATTATCCTTGGAGAAGATACAGAAGATGATCGCAAAGGTGGCGGCAGTGGTAAAGGTATATTTATTACGGCCCTTAGTAAAATGCTTAATTGTGAGCAAATTGACGGAAAGAATTTTAAAGTGGATAAAAATTTTGCTTTTCAGCGAGTAAAACTCGATACTCGGTTAATTGCTATACAAGATGTTCGAAAGAATGTAGACTTTGAATCTTTCTATTCTATCATTACTGAAGGGATTACCATAGAAAAGAAAAATAAGGATGAGCTTTTTATACCCTATGCAGATTCTCCTAAAATCATTTTTACAACTAACTATGTTATTCCCAATGTAAGTGATACCGCTAAGCGTAGACAAAGAATAGTGGAGTTCAGTTCTTTTTTTAACTCCCGTTATACACCGCTAGACTATTTTGGGCATCGGCTTTTTGATGATTGGGATAGTGAACAATGGAATAAGTTTTACAATTTTATGTTTGCTTGTGTACAGCAATATCTAGTAAAGGGCATACCAGAGAGGGTAGCAAGTATAAATACCAAAAACAAGCAGATCAAAAACAGTTATGGAGAGGAATTTTTAAGCTGGTGGGAAGATTATATAGACGACAGTATGGATAAGCCCAAAATGTTTGGAGATCTGTACAATCAATTTTTAGCTATGAATGAGCTCGAACGTAGAGAATATAGTCAGAAGCGCTTTAAGAAAGCATTGGAAGAGAGTGCGTCTATTGCAGGATATTATTTTATCTCTAGAAGAAATAAACAGTCGGGTGGAAAAATAGAAGTTATACTGTCTGAAAAAGGAATTGAAAAATAAGCAGTTTCATTTTTTAGGGGCAAAAATTGTCA
>CAZXBE010000208.1:0-3114 GCA_964638565.1 uncultured Chitinophagaceae bacterium | reverse complement strand
TATCAATTAGTATTAAAAATCTTAAAAAATTATCCTCTTAACTTATCTTGACCCATTTTTAAATTTACAAAACATAACCGTTGCGTTAGACTTTTGAATCCACCTTGTACTAAAAATCTTTTTGCTCTCTCAAAAATTTAGCACTTTTTACTTTTAACTTAATGTTACCTTTGCACACCAATTATATTATGTATGCTTGATAAGTTAGAAGCCATAAAAGCAAAATTTGAAGATATAGGCGTAGCGCTTACTAATCCTGAAGTGGTAAGCAACAATAAAAAATTCAGCCAGCTCAGTAAAGAGTATAAAAGTTTAGAAAAAATTGTAACTGCTTATGGCACCTATAAACGTTTATTAAGTGATATTGATTTTAATAAAGAAGCCTTAGTTGGAGGCGATGAAGAATTAAGAGAACTGGCTAAAGTAGAAACAGCTAGTTTAGAAGCGGAAAAAGAAAAACAAGAAGCATTTATTCGTCAATTACTGATTCCAAAAGACCCGCAAGATGAGAAGAACGCTATATTAGAAATACGTGCCGGAACAGGCGGCGATGAAGCAAGTATTTTTGCAGGCGATTTAATGCGTATGTATTTACGTTATTGCGAAAAACGAGGTTGGAAAACGGCTTTACTTAGTGAAACTGAAGGAACAGTAGGCGGATATAAAGAATGTATTATAGAAGTACAGGGAGAGGATGTATATGGCACTTTAAAATTTGAAAGCGGCGTACATCGCGTACAGCGAGTTCCTGCAACAGAAGCATCGGGTCGTGTACACACCTCGGCAGCAACCGTAGCTGTATTACCTGAAGCAGAAGAAATAGATTTTGAATTGAAAGAAAGTGATCTTAAAATGGCCACAGCTCGCAGTGGTGGTGCTGGTGGACAGAACGTAAATAAAGTGGAAACCAAAGTCATTCTTACACACATTCCCACAGGCACCGTAATCACTTGCCAAACGGAACGAACCCAATTGGGCAATAGAGAAAAAGCAACACAAATGATGCGCACTAAATTATACGAAGAACAAGTGCGCAAGCAAGAAGAAGAAATATCCAAGCATCGAAAAAGTATGGTAACCAGTGGGGATAGAAGTGCGAAAATTAGAACATACAATTACCCTCAAGGTCGCGTTACCGATCATCGTATTGGGCTAACCGTTTACAATTTAGACACGATCATGAATGGAGATATTCAAGAATTTATTGATGCATTGCAGTTTGCAGAGAATGCAGAAAAGATGGCAGAGTAAAATAAAGGGGTAATATATAAGGCTATGGTTAATTAGGAATTATAAATTAGGAATTAAGAATGTTGATTTACGTTTGGCTTTATAGATGTAGTATACAGCTATTTGCATTAGGGTTGCAGATAGCAGCGTTGTGGAATATAAAAGCTCGATTATGGTTGAAGGGAAGAAAAAAATGGCAACAACAATTAGAACAAAAAATTTCTTCTACTACATCTAATATTTGGGTACACTGTGCCTCGCTGGGCGAGTTTGAGCAAGGGCGACCTATTATAGAAGTTCTCAAAAAAAAATATCCTGACACTAAAATTATTTTAACTTTTTTTTCCCCTTCTGGTTACGAAATACAAAAAAAATATGCCTATGTAGATATGGTCATGTATTTGCCATTGGATACACCATCTAATGCTAAATATTTTATACGACTCGTTCAGCCACAATTAGCCATTTTTGTAAAGTATGAGTTTTGGTATGAATATTTAAAAACACTTCATCAACAAAATATTCCAACCTTATTAGTTTCTGCTCTTTTTCAAAAAAGACACATTTTTTTCAAGTGGTATGGCTCTTTTTTTAGAAAGATGCTTAATATGTTTGAACACATTTTTGTGCAAAACGAATCATCCTTACAATTACTTCAATCCATACACATCAATAATGCTTCTGTCTCAGGAGATACTCGCTTAGATCGTGTACTAAGTATTGCATCAACAAAAATTCATTTGCCTATTATAGAACAATTTTGTGATAATAGAAAAGTAATAGTAGCTGGAAGTACCTGGCCTGAAGATGATACCATACTTGAAAAAGCAACCTCTCAAATTGCTGATTTAGCTTGGATTATAGCCCCACATGAATTGAACGCTGATAAAATTACCCAATTACAGTTGCGGTGGCCTAATAGCATTTTATACTCTAGCATATTAAAAGATTTCTCTATAAACCCATCCCACTACACTACTTTAATTATAGATAATATGGGTATATTATCCAGCGTATATCATTACGCAACTATTGCATATGTTGGTGGTGGTTTTGGAAAAGCTGGTATACATAATATTTTGGAGCCTGCAGCTCATGGTAAACCTATTATTTTTGGTCCTATTTTTTATCAATTTGCGGAAGCAGAAACATTATTAAAAATGGGAGGCGCTATCACTATAAAAAATGCAAGTAGTTTCATTCAATCTATAACCCATTTATTAAACGATGAAGTGTATAGTAAAAATATAAGCAATGTGGCGCAAAACTATGTACAGACTCATGCAAATGCCACAACAAAAATTTTGAATTATATTTCAAGGAGAAACCTATTCTAATTTAGCAATACCGTTATTTCTTTATAAATCTATCTCCAGTCCAAATAAAGTACTCTTTTTTTATACTTCTTTTTTCTTTTCCTGTTTCTTCATCTTTTTCATATTCTTCAATGCGTTTTATAAATTGCTTTGTTTGACTATTTTTAGCATTTGAAAAAATGAAGGTTTCATCATGTGAATACCTATCTGCATCTCCTACACTAATGCAAATAGGAAGTTTTATTAATTTTTTTCCCGTCCAAACAACCTGTTGCTCTATAATTGGAATACCGCATGCTTCACCAGATACTGTTAAGTGTACCAGATATTGTGCACCAGCAAGTCTGGGTGAATTTTCTATTTTACCTTCGCCAAAGGACAAAGATTCAGGACTATCTATATTATAAGTAATTGCAGATATTAGTGTGTCTTGTTGTATGGCTTTTAATTCTGCTACCATAATATCATAAGAGTCATCATGTTTTTCTTTTTTATATGTACCTTTTAACCCGAATAAAAATTTTATACTTCCTCTGCGCATGGGTGTTATACATAAATTGCCACCCCA
>CAZXBE010000207.1:0-3135 GCA_964638565.1 uncultured Chitinophagaceae bacterium | reverse complement strand
TCCAGACTAAATTAGAGTTACTTTTTTAAACTCTTATCTAGTCTTGACCCAAAAATAATCTTCTTTGTAAGAAGATTATTTTATGGCATTACCTGTTCTATTTTCTATTAAAGAAAGCATTTGTGAGATTACGAAACTTAAGCGAGGTAGCATACCTTTTATAGCGCAACGTTTACAACTATATTAGTTTGCAAACAATATGAAAGTACGGGTATATCTAAGCAAAACTTAGCCAAGGTAGTAGGTATAGACCCTAATAGTGCTTAACGTTGGCGGATGCTTTATCGCACAGGAGGTATTAAAGCCTTAATGAGTCCTAAAAAAACAGGGTTTAAAGACAGTGGTATTTACCCAAGCGCCAAAACAGATTATAGGTAAAAAGCTTAAAGAAGAGCAAAATGGGTTAAGTGGTTTTGTAGCATTACAACATTGGATAGAGGAGCAATTTGGTAAAGCGTTAACAGCAAAAGGAGTAAAGCCCATTTGTACGTTTCAACAAGTATTTCAATCCACCTATGTTTTTGGTGCTTTTTCTCCTATAACCGCCGATCATTTTACCCTAGAATTACCTCATTGTGATAGTAGTATTTTTCAAGTATTTTTAGACCAATTCTCCCATCAAAAACGCAAAGAATTTAAAATCATCGTGCTGGACAATGGAGCTTTTCACAAAGCGAAAGCCCTTAACATGCCTCCTAATATTGCGCTGGTTTTTCTACCGCCTTATTCAGCCGCACTCAACCCAGCTGAAAAAATATGGTGGTTGCTTAAACAACAACTAGTATGCAAAAACTTTGATAACATCCTTCATCTTAGTAAGTATCTCAGTACTATTATCCGAAAAAAGCTCCATACAAAAGTTATAAAAACCATATGTTCTTTTCAATATTTATTAGGCATATTTTAGACTATTTTATATGAGCTAATGATATAAAACTAAGTTTAAGTAAGAAAGCTCAAACAAGCAAAGCGCTATCCCTACAATTGAATTTGAGTGTAATAGCCACATTCGTAAATTAGTAAGTGCTTATAAAGAGGTAGTCTCTAAACCTTTTTTATTTACACAAAGGTTTAGAGACTACCTTGATAATATTCAATGATATTATTATCGTACTCGTCTTGATGGGTGTAGATGTGTTGAATCAATAAGGGAGCTGAAACACCGCTTTGTAAATACAAGTTTCTATTCGTAACAACAATTGCATCATTCCATAATCCTGCATTAATAAAGCTTTGTAATAACGTAGAACCTCCCTCAATCAATATACTTTGTATGCCTAATTGATATAATACATTGCAAATTTGTTGAGGGATGTTTTGGTTGTCTATTTTATACCATTGTATATTACCTTTCTTTTTGTGTTGTATGTTGTTAAATATGATGATTGGGGCATCTTTATTAAACAAATGATGTGTTTGTGGAACTTTTAATTCTTTATCTATGACCAATCTAATAGGCTGTATTTCTTTATTCCAAAAACGATTTGTGAGTAATGGATTATCATAATATGCGGTATTTGTACCTACTAAAATAGAGGCAATACCGCTTCTCCATTTATGTCCCAATCGATTTACAATGGCGTTTGAAATCGATATACTTTTATAATCGTTATGTGCTATAAATTTGTCACTAGTTTGTGCCCATTTTAAGATAATATACGGTTGATGGTTGTTGTGATAATGAAAAAAGTATTTATTTATTTCCGTACACTCCTTTTCTAAAACTCCAACCGTCACTTCTACACCAGCAGTTTTTAATTTTTGTATACTTTTTCTATTTACTGCACTAAATGGATCAGAGCAGCCTATAACTACTCTTGGGATTTTGTGTTGTAAAATAAGATCTACACAAGGAGGTGTTTTTCCATAATGTGCGCAAGGTTCTAGAGATACATATAAAGTAGAAGAAGTAATCAATGATTGATGTGCTTCTTTTACATTTTGCAAGCAATTAACTTCTGCATGAGCTTCTCCATATTTTTGATGAAAACCTTCCCCAATAATAAGTTCATTATGTACTAATACAGCTCCTACCAAAGGGTTTGGTCTTACATATCCCAATCCTAAATGAGCAAGTTGTAGGCAACGTTGCATATACACATCATGATTCATTGACTAAAGAAATTATCGTGTTCAAAAGTAGTGTAATTTGCTTTGTACATGAATATTCAACAGGCACGTCAACAATTATTATTACAATTACAACCTATATATAGTGGTAGAGAGGCCGAAAATATAGCAGATTGGGTAATAGAGCATATTACTACATTTTCAAAAACACAGTGCATTATACATAAAGAGGCTGAGTTGAATATTTCTCAACAACACCAATTACAACTGTATACATCAAAATTAATGGAACATATGCCCATACAATATGTATTGGGAGAGGTTTGGTTTTATGGTTATCCATTTTATGTAAATAAGCACGTTCTTATTCCTAGGCCTGAGACAGAAGAGCTTGTTGATTGGATAATTAAAACAGTTCAAAATACAACACATAAGCCAGTTAGTATAATGGATATTGGTACAGGTAGTGGATGTATTGCTATTTCGTTAAAAGGAAGTATTCCTGCAGCTACTGTAACAGCTGTTGATATAAGTGATGATGCATTAGCTGTGGCACAAAAAAACGCATCTAAACAAAAAGTAAATATTGATTTTTTAAAAGCCGATTTTTTAGACTCTTCTATATGGCAACAATTACCCACTCCTCAAATATTGGTAAGCAATCCGCCGTATATACCATATAAGGAAAAAGAGGGTATGAAAGAAAATGTAAAGGAGTATGAACCCAACGATGCTTTGTTTGTGCCAAACAGCAATCCGCTTATTTTTTATGAAGCTATCGCCAATTTTGCTTTACAACATATGCATCCCGACTCTTTATTATTTGTTGAGGTGCATGAAAATTATGGAAAGGATATATGTATTTTATGGAAGAAAATGGGATTTGGGGTGGTGTTAAAAAAAGATATGCAAGGGAAAGATAGAATGATAAAAGCTTCTTTGTTATAGTGTAATAAAGAAAAACCCTGTGGATTTAATTACAGGGTTTTTAAAGATATGCTAAAATAAAATTAGGGTCAAGATAAGTTAAGGACATTTAAATAATGCTCTAACTTAGTCTGGACA
>CAZXBE010000206.1:0-3179 GCA_964638565.1 uncultured Chitinophagaceae bacterium | reverse complement strand
TTACAACTATTTTATTGATATTTAATCGAATAGAATAAATTTAAGGAACGACTATGTATTGAAACTCTTCACCACAAAAAAATATCACCTGGTATTTGAGTAAAACTGATTAGCCGATTGAACAACAAGGGGGAAGTTATGCCCTTGAGTAAAACTTAATTGGTTGATTATCTGTGTTTTAAATAAAGAAGAAAAAATCGCTTGTGGTCATGAATCAGGTGGGATGAGAAGTAAGCATTGCCGCGATTGCAGATTTACAATTTTTGGAGAAAAGAGACGTAACCGTCGACAAAAAACGAATAAAATTCCTCGAAATAGACCTAAAGATTGAAATTTTTCAAACCAATTTTTTCACTTGCGGATTTTAGGTGTATTCAAAAATTTTCAATACAAGTTTATAAACATCCTTAAAAACCTGTAATTCGTAATAGAATGCCATATATTGAAAAAAATCAACCGCTTCGCGGATAAATGGTTAAATAGATTCACCCCGTGAGATAATTAATTAATCGTGATTTAATATATCGTTTGCCCCATGCTGTTTTCAAATATTTTTCCCGTTTTGTAGCGTCTTGTTGATTTACACATCCTTCAAAATATATTAACTTGAAGGGCAAACGATTTTTAGTGGATTGTACCTTGCCTTCATTATGAAATGCTAATCTTTCTTTTAAATTATTTGTGTAGCCAACATAATTATTGCCATCTTTATCGCTTTTTAAAACATAAACATAATAATACATATCAAAAAAGAATAAACCCCATGAGATAGCTGCGTATCTCACGGGGTAAATAGTTAAAAAGCCCGAATAGGACGCACATAGTAGGGGCTGAGCTTACCGAGGTTGGTCTGGTAGCCATTGCCAAAGCTCTGTACCCAAGCGTTGTAGTTACCGTACTCGGTAGAACTCCAATAGTAGGTATTAGCAAAACCGCCAACCGCAGTTTTTTGTAGGTATAATAAATTCAGCTCGTATTTTGAAGGTAGATACCAGTCGCCATAGGTAACACCTCCAACGGTTACTGAATAATCAGCACAAACTTTTGCTGCAAAATTTCCTGTTTGGTTGTCTGCGATTTGTGTAGCTATTATCATTGCGGTATTCATTTTACCTGCATACAAACCATCGCCGGTGGTTCCGGTATAACGATAAGTTCCGTTGTACCATTGTATTCCTGTGCTTTGGTCTGCTGTAGCTGCTATTAAGCCGTGCTGTCCGGTTGCATCTAACCAAAAAATAATACCGCCTTGGTAGCTTTGACCAATTGCAAGGGATGCTCCGCTGGTTACTGTTTCAGCAGTTTTAGCATGCAACGCATAAGGTACACTCAATAACTGGCTTGTACCTGTAATGGTGTAATTTGTGCCTCCAGTAGGGTCGGTTTTTGTTTCAATAAAATAAGGACCTGCTGACCAATCAATTGTATTAAAACCTGCTCCGCTGCCTATTTCAATACTTACCAAACCATTGGCATTGGTAGTTGGCGTTTGTGTTTCGGTATATACCACCGTTCCGCTTGCAGAACCTTGACGGATATTTATCTTCATACCGATTTGCGTGTTTATTACTAAAGAATCGCTACTGTTGCGAATTACTGCCTGATAGCTCATTTTTTCGGGGCTTTGCCCGTGAGCAGGAAAAAGGTACAAGGTTAAAGTCCCAAGTACCATAATTGTTTTTAAAAAATTTTTTCTCATGATTATTCTGTTTTAAAAGTTTATAACCTATTAATTAAACCAAATAATATTCTTGATATTTCCACAGAAAAGGAAAGTAATGCTTCGTAATCAGAAGTGTTTATTTTTTTAAGCTCATGAGCAATAATTAGCATAGACCGTACTTATCCACACGAGGCTTTGGCAATATATAAGAATTGTTTGAATTCTTTATTGCTCTTTCGTTCAAAACCTTCAGCAATATTATTCATTATTGAAACAGATGCCCATTGTATCTGGTCTTTGAATCTAAAGTCCTTACTTGCCTCAAACAAACTATATATTTGTATGGTAAGTTCTTTTGCTTTTTGCCATGCTATAATATCCTCAAACCTCTCAATTCCCATACTTTCACCTTTCACCTTTCACCTTTTCACTATCTTAAATATTTTTATTTCTTTGTTACCCTCTATAACTTTCACAAAATAGGTTGCTGGCGGAAGACTGCCCATAGCAATTCTTGTTTGATTGCCATTGATTTTTTCGCTTTGTAAAAAATTTCCTTTCATGTCGTACAATTGAAAGTTCAAATTTGAAATATCAAACTCTTTTACTTCCAATATTAGAAAATCGGTTGTCGGGTTGGGATATGCCGAAACCGAAAGTTTGATGCCTTTGGCTTCTTCTAATCCGGTTATTACCGAAATTTCAAAAGGTTGTTGTACTCCCTGTGCTACAGACCCTGATGTGCCTGTGTTGGTGGTGTAAACAACCTGACCAACGGAATAGCTCGCCGAGCCTCCGCTGCCCGAAGCATCACCGCCTGTGGCGTTAATGCTCTCTTGTGCTGATAGAGTAGAAAGAGATAAGGCAAAAGTAAAAAGTGTTGCTACTCCTATAACTTTTAACTTTCTCCTTTCAACTTTCAACTTTTTTTGTTTGTGTCTCATTTTCGACCTCCTTTTTTTATGGTGAATATTTTTTTTATTTATCTGTTTATATTTGTTAGTGTTTTTTTGCTAATGAATGCTAACTCGTTTATATAAGTAATAAAACCAAAATACTATCTATTTTTGGTGAATAAACTCATATCACATTAACTTCTACGTATTTCACCATTTCTTTATTATGTTTTACAGGAATTTTTACCTTACAAACATACAAAATAATTTTATAAATTCAAAATAAAACAAAAAAAATATTAAAGTATGTACTTGCGGGTGCAAACATGTATTTATATCTTCCCTGAAAGACAAAAAACAATTTTTTCAACCCAACATCCTGTGCTGCCGCACGAATCTTTCGTAAAGCAAATTTATTGAATTTTGTACTGGAAAAAATTATTTCTTTCCCTCACCACATAGTCTTATGGTGCGGGAGCAAGGTGGTAAATGTCTGCGTCCATAAGAAATATATGCCAAACACGAATTCTTTATAAAGTGGGTAGTTTTTGTTCGCATATTACACACTTCAACTATTTTAAAATTTTTATTAATCCTTACTCGATAATTTTTATTTTATA
>CAZXBE010000205.1:0-3186 GCA_964638565.1 uncultured Chitinophagaceae bacterium | reverse complement strand
ATCAATTAGTATTAAAAATCTTAAAAAATTATCCTCTTAACTTATCTTGACCCAATAGTTTTTTTTAGGCAGCACTTTAAAAATTACTTTTGTTATCCATAACTATAACGCATATGCTCCGGGTATTTTTTTTTCTATTGGCATCTAGTATCTTAGCTCCCCATTCAAAAAGTTGGGCACAATATGAAAGCATCAACCATGTTGGCGAATATGGGATACAATTCGGCGTTTCCCAATATGTTGGTGATCTCAATTTGAAAGTCATGGCTAATACCCCAAAGTTAGCTGTGAGCACTTTTTTTCAAAAACAACTTAACAATTATGTTGGAGTAAAACTATCTGCAGCATACACTCGTTTAGGAGCCAGTGATCAAAATTCAAACGAAAAAAATCAACAACTTCGTAATTTAAGTTTTAATAGCGACCTATGGGAGTTTACATTACAAGGACAATTCAATTTTTTTAAATTCCAACCGTATGACCCCAATCATAGATGGACGCCCTATTTGACTGGAGGTTTGGGTGTTTTCTTTTTTAACCCGTTTGCCTTCTTACAAGGTAAAAAATATTTTCTACAACCGCTAGGAACGGAAGGCCAAAATCGGGCAGATCTTTTTCCAGATAGAAAGCCATATACATTGTCAGCCTTGTGCTTCCCAATAGGCGCTGGTGTTAAATTTAACGTATCCAATAATGTGAATATAGGATTTGAGGCCGTGTATCGATTCACAAATACAGATTACATAGACGATGTGAGTACTACTTACGCAGGTGCTGCCGCTTTTACACCCAATACACCAGCAGCTGCTTTACAAGATCGATCTACTGAATTCAGCCCTCCAATTGGTACTGCTGGTTTTCAAAGAGGTAATAGTACCAAAAAAGATGGATACTTTTTTTTACAAGGTATAGTATCTTTTAATATCGCATCATATAGGTGTCCTAAAGCAAGCAAATAGTATATTTCGTAATCAGTTCATTAATCATTTACTGTACAATGTAATGTGATGAAAACACAAATTGATCTTTTAAAACTTCCTCAACATGTAGCCATTATCATGGATGGCAATGGTCGATGGGCTGCAAAAAATGGAGAAGATCGATTGTATGGCCATGTACATGGGGTTGGATCTGTGCGTCGTGTTGTAGAAGCATGCTCTGAATTGGGGATTCAATACCTGACATTATATGCTTTTTCCATTGAAAACTGGGAACGCCCTACGCAAGAAATCAAAGGATTAATGGAGTTGTTTGTAGAAAGTTTAAAAAAAGAAATACATGCTTTACACAAATCCAATATAAAAGTACATATGATTGGCGATAGCAACATGCTACCTGCCAATGCACAAAGAGAACTCAACGATTCTATGGCTGTTACAAAAAAGAACACAGGATTAAATCTGATCATTGCTATTAGCTATGGAGCTCGATGGGAAATTATACATGCTGTTCAAAATATAGCAATGGATATAAAAGCAGGAAATATAGACCCTTCAAATATTACCGATAAAGTTTTTCAAACATACCTTTGTACAAGAGATTTTCCGGATCCAGATTTATTTATTCGAACTAGTGGAGAACACCGTATTAGCAACTTTCTATTATATCAGTTGGCATACACAGAATTATTTTTTACAGAAACATTATGGCCTGATTTTAATAAAGAAGATCTGTATAAGGCTATTTTAGCATATCAAAAAAGAGAGCGTCGTTTTGGAAAAACAAGCAATCAACTATTATAAACAAACAACCTAAAGTTGAGATGTATTATAACAATGCTTGTACAGCCCCATTAGCTTAACTATGAATACAGCAAAAGTAAGTTACAACATACAAAAAAAACTTACAGTGTGTATTGTGGCATTGTTTGTTGTAAAAATAGTAGCTTGGTATATCACCCACTCTATTGCTATTTTAACAGACGCGTTAGAGTACACTATTAATGTGGTAAGCTGCTTTATTGGTTTGTATAGTTTACGCCTTTCCACTATTCCTCGAGATGAAAATCATCCTTATGGCCATGGCAAAGTTGAATTTTTATCTGCAGCCATCGAAGGCTTATTAATGATCATCTCCAGCTTCTTAATTATATATGAAGCCATTAATAACCTTAATCATCCTCACCATATTGCACGGTTAGATTATGGTATGTATCTAATTATAGCAACCGCTATTGCCAACTATATATTAGGCTATTATAGCATACAAAAAGGAAAAAAAAATAACTCCCTTGCATTAATTGCTTCTGGCAAACATATGCAGATAGATACTTATGCAACAATAGGAGTTATTATTGGACTAATACTATTATTCTTTACAAAATATATTTGGATAGATAGTGTAGTAGCCCTAACATTTGCCCTACTTATCATTATTACAGGATATAAAATATTGCGTCATTCTATTGCAGGCATCATGGATGAAGCAGATAAAACATTATTGGCTAAAGTAGTTAAGCTATTGGATGAAATAAGAAAAGAAAATTGGATAGACCTACATAATCTTAGAATTATCAAATACGGAAGTGTACTACATTTAGACTGTCATCTAACCGTGCCATGGTATTTAAATGTGGTAGATGCACACAAAGAAGTAGAAACCTTAGAACAATCAATAAGAGAAAATTTTGGAGATCGTGTAGAATTATTTGTACATACGGATGCCTGCTTAGATTTTTCTTGTAAAATATGCACTAAAAAAGATTGCACTCAAAGAAAATTTGATTTCATAAAAAAAATAAATTGGACGGTAAAAAATATATCTACCAATGATAAACATAGGGCTGATTAGTTCTATTCAATAGGGTGTACTTAGCCTACCAAATTGTACAAAATTCTTTACAAATAAAGGTTTTTAAACGGTACTCATTCATTATTTTAATTTAGATATACCTATTAGTTTAGTACCTTAGAACTCAAACAACCTATATAATGCATACCGTTTTATTTAATATTGATAATAATATTGGACAAATAACATTGAATCGGCCTGATAAATTAAACGCATTTAATAGAGTAATGGCATTGCAGTTACAAGAAATTTTAGATACATGCGAAAATGCAGAAGAAGTTCGTTGTGTATACATTACTGGTGAAGGAAAAGCATTCAGCGCCGGACAGGATTTAGAAGAAATAATAGACATAAATGGCCCAAAAATGGATATCATTCTAAAAGAACACTATAATC
>CAZXBE010000204.1:0-3284 GCA_964638565.1 uncultured Chitinophagaceae bacterium | reverse complement strand
TTCTTTACTTTTGAAAATAATAAAATTACCTTAGTTATCTAGTCTTGACCCTTAATTTAAAATTGAACCGCGAAGTTAATATATTATTGGTTAGCAATTTAAATGCTTATTGAGCATAGTAGTGCTTTACACACAACTCTCACCTTAACATTTAAAACCTTAATGGCTACTTGCTGCTTTCTATCCATAATATTACCTTTGGCACTATGAGTGCATTACCCACAAAAACAGAGTACTACATAAATCTGGAGCAAGCATATAGTGCACACAATTACCACCCATTACCCGTTGTGTTAAAAAAAGGAGAAGGTGTTTTTGTGTGGGATATTGATGAAAAACGCTATTATGATTTTTTAAGTGGTTATTCATCTGTAAACCAAGGACATTGTCATCCTAAAATCATACAAACATTTATTAACCAAGCACAACAACTCACACTCACTTCTAGAGCTTTTTATAACGATTGTTTAGGAGAGTATGCCAAATATATTACAACTTATTTTGGTTATGATAGAGTATTACCCATGAACACAGGCGTAGAAGCTGGTGAAACAGCTATTAAATTAGCTCGCCGATGGGCCTATGTAAAAAAAGGAGTGTTAGATAATAAAGCCAAAATAATTTTTGCTGAAAATAATTTTTGGGGACGAACATTAGCTGCTATTTCTTCCTCAACAGATGCAAGCAGTTATAAAAATTTTGGCCCATACATGCCAGGATTTGAAATTATTCCTTATGACGATTTAGAAGCATTAGAAAAAAGTTTTCAAGATAAAAACGTTGCTGCCTTTATGGTAGAGCCTATACAAGGGGAGGCTGGCGTTGTAATACCTAAAGATGGATACTTAAAAGGTATTAGCGATTTATGCAAGAAATATAATGTCCTTTTTATAGCTGATGAGATTCAAACTGGTTTATGCCGTACCGGAAAAATGTTAGCCTGCGATCATGAAAATATTAAGCCAGATATATTGATGTTGGGTAAAGCCTTAAGTGGTGGAACAATGCCTATCTCCGCTGTATTAGCAAATGATGATATTATGCTAAATATTAAGCCCGGTGAACATGGCAGCACTTATGGTGGTAATCCTTTAGCTTGTAAAGTAGCTATGGCTGCGCTAGAAGTATTGAAGGAAGAAAAATTAGCAGAAAATGCAAGGTTAATGGGTGACTTATTTCGAAAAAAGTTGAACGAATTACATTCGCCTTATATTGAAATTATAAGAGGAAAGGGGCTATTGAATGCGATAGTCATTCAACATACAAAACCGCATGCAGCTTTGGATTTATGTTTAACCCTTAAAGAGAATGGCCTCTTAACAAAACCCACCCATGGTAATAAAATTCGTTTTGCTCCACCACTTTGTATCCATAAAGAACAACTATTAGAAAGTATGGATATTATTGAAAAAAGTTTAAAAATATTTGATTAGTTCTTAGCACATATACATCCATGCAAGACACATATCTTCATCACGAACAACATTTACAAAGTTCTGAATGGTTAACGGACATTGTTATTGGCATGTCTGATGGTTTAACGGTACCTTTTGCCTTAGCAGCAGGATTAAGTGGTGCCGTAGACAGCACCTCTATCATTATAGTAGCAGGTATAGCTGAAATAGCTGCAGGTTCTATAGCAATGGGCCTAGGTGGTTATTTGGCCGGAAAAACAGAAGCCGACCATTACAAAGCTGAACTTAAAAGAGAGTACAATGAAGTAGAGACCTTGCCTGATAGAGAACGACAAGAGGTAAAAGACTTTTTTGCATCTCTCGGATTAAGTGAAGAAGTTCAAAACAAAGCAGTTAAAGAGCTAACAGCAGATAAAAAACAATGGGTAGATTTTATGATGAAGTACGAACTCAATTTAGAAAAACCTGACCCTAAAAGAGCTCGAAAAAGTGCTGTAAATATCGGAATTTCCTATATCGTAGGAGGTATTATTCCATTAAGTCCATATTTTTTTATTCAGAATAGCACCCATGCACTTCAATTATCCATCGGCATTACGCTTGGCTGTTTATTTTTATTTGGATTTTTTAAAAGCAAACTTACTGGCATAAACCCTTTTTGGGGCGGACTAAGAGTAATGCTCATTGGAGCTGCTGCTGCTGCTGCCGCTTTTGGTATTGCCCGATTAATTGAAGGGTAAGGTCTTTAATACTTTTAATGGCTGTTTATTATACGTATAATAGCTGTGGTGATGATTATGTAATAAGAAAAAGGGGATTGGCTTTATCTAAGAAAGAAAGAACAAACCCTTTTTCATCCATTATCTTAGATACCTTAACGAAATATCTGTGCTAGCAGAATTAAAGTAATATCTCTAAGGCTTTAGCTTCTGAACCTATTTTGCCTCTATTGTTTTCTTGAACAGAATTGACCTCTACACATATTAGATTAGCGTTGTTTGCCTCGAACTAATGTATGTTTTATACGAAAATGGCATTTATTTAGACCAAAATAAAACTTTAAATTTATCATAGATATATACTTTAAGAATAAATAAATAGTCTAATTTATAAATCGCTTTTGTATTATACCATTTCTACCGTTATATCTTTTGCATAGCGTCTTTAACATAAAGAGTATTTGGAATACAAATCTATCTTTTATTTAACACCTCTTTATACTTCATTGGCACAAGCACGCCGCAAAAAAACTAAGCCGCAACTTGTGCCAGTAAGATTTTTTCTTTGAAAATATTGATTATTTAACTTGAATTTCCATCTTCCCTAAATAATCTTTTAACTCATTATTGTGATAGCCATCTTCTCTTTTATACCAATCAATACAGTAAACAGTATACGTTCCTGGTGTTTTAAATAAACAAATCGGTACGTCTCTATACACATATCGCATTTCATGCTTCTCATCTTCATCTTGGTATTTTTGATCTATATACTCATTCTCCTCCGCTGTTGCTCCATTTTTATACACCACCCAGCCAAAATATTGCAAATCATCTCTAACCTTGCCTAAATCAATTAAAAAGTTTGCACAACTACCAGCTTTTAATTCTTTTTTTACACCAGTTGGTTTACCAGATTTTTTATCGTAACCACTGCACATATACATTCGTGCAGTTCCTTCCACTTTTGTAGATACGCTGTTAGGGCCTCCATTTTTTGCAGGCACTACTGTAAATTTACAAGAGCCGTAAGGCTTGCTAGGGTTATCTCTAGGGTAAAATTTTGCTATATATTTTCCTGGTTCTGTTACGGGGTATAAAGATTCCCATTTTACAGGTTTACTTTCGAAACAAGAATGGTCTTTTTCTA
>CAZXBE010000203.1:0-3359 GCA_964638565.1 uncultured Chitinophagaceae bacterium | reverse complement strand
CCTCTAGAACCTAAAAAAAGTATAACCCCTGTCCAAAAAATTAAAATTATGATAACTAAAACTAAAAAAAAATTTCTCTTCAATAAACATCACCACATTAAACAGTTTGATCCTCAGTCAATATATTGGAAATTTTTAAAAAAAAGCTCTTTCTCCATACACCAAAACTTCCTCTAGATAATACAACATATAATAGAATTGTTTTCTATATGCAAACGGCAATAAATAGCCGCAGTATCCTTTATTTTCCTAGTGCTTTAAAACATATTTGATTATGGCATGAAATGATTCGATGCAGTGGATTGCATTTGCATAATAGCTCTTCACCACGCCCTCAGTAGCGTCCTGGCATGATACGGACGTGTACTATACTCCCCAGATCGGTATGAATAACCTTTTGCTATTTCACACTTGTTGAAATAGCTTTCAGACTTTAATCCATCTAAAAGCCTTAATAACTTAAAGCTTGATACAAAATTTGGGGTAAGGTCACAATTCCACTATGATTCAGAATTATTATAATACGCTATAATCATTAGTACCAATTTAATAGAAATAGCTATTAACATGCCTATGCAAAATCCTATCAGTCCATACATCATCAAGAAAATAATAGAAAGAGATATATAAACTAACATATAAATTCCATTAATATATATCTGCCACTTTACATTACAAAATTTCAAGAGTACCGAATTAACTATATTGCATGTAATTGTTATAATAATACTTAATGTTGTAATGTAAATATATTTGAGTGATTCTTCTGCATATTGAGGATACAGAAAATTTAACACTGGTTTACTTAAGAAAATAATACCAAAATAGCTTATTGTTCCAACGATTGCTGAAATAACCATTAATACTCCAAAGTTACTACTACTAAATTTTTTCATATGCGCAAAATAACTAAGTAATACACCAGTTATTGGTTCTATTGCCAAGGCAATTGTCTTTCCTAAAATCGTTGCAGTATAATATATAGTGACTGCAGAACCACCTAACAACGGAAAAATAAGTAGCTTATCTACGTATGCACCTAAAGAAACCAAAATTCCAGATGCTAAGAGGAGCAATGTTTTCGAAAATATGGTTTTGAATAATAACGTTTTTTTTAATGGTTCTTTGAAAATATTTGTTTTTTTAACAATAAAAAAATTATTAAAAGCAAATCCAAGAAAATAAATAAATAACCAATTTTTTGTTAACAAAAATACTACAAATCCGACTAAATAGCCAGCAAGCATCATTACGCTATTTAGCAAAATATATTTAAAGTTCAATTTTATTCTAAACTCAACACTTCCATAAATATTTAAAAGCATTAACAGAGAGCTAACTACCAAAACTACTATTTCCATTATTTCTAACGATCTTCCATAATATATAAGCCCTAAAGAAACAGCAAACACATTAACTGCTACAAAAATAATCAAAATTATATTAAAATCGCCTTGAATTTTTAACTCATCATATTTCCTAAAATTAATCAATCGTGAGTTATTCAAAACCCCTCCAAAAGTAGACGCTGATAAGTTTACTAAAGTGATCACGGTTAATAATTGACCATAAGAATCAGCACCTATTTTTGAAGCAACATACGGCAATATTAAGAACTGTAATGTAAACATAGGAATAAACGTTGCTATAATATTTAAAAATATATCGGTAATAATCTTTCTTTTCATCTATTATTAGCCTCACCTTAAATGTTTCTATATCCAGAATTATTATGTTTTTATTTTCAATTTTTCTTGAAAAAAAACTAATATTAGCCCTAAAAAAACTACTTGTAGAACAAAATTAATTGAAGCAGCACCAAAATCTCCTCTATGACTTTCCGTAATTAATAATGCACCCGTATATAAATATATGTATTCAAATATGGTAAATTTTTTGTGGGTTTTACCATGCTTATCGACACTTGCATTTCTATCTATAATATCCACATATTTTTTATCAAGATAACCACAAACTATACCCCATATTGCTGAAACTAATATAATACCGAATATCCCCATCGTAGCTAGAGCTTCTCCTATATATCCGGTTGCAGCTGAAAATCCCTGACTTACCTTTATTGGTTCAAGAGTAGATAAAATAGACACAGAGGTATATTGTGGTTTATTTTCCCAAATAAATCTAGGTATTGGAGTAAAAAAAACTTTCAAATATCCCAACGGATTTGCTGTAATTCCTCCATAAGTAATTTGCTCGCTCAAATAATAATATGACGCTGAAAAATCTGTATTTGCTAAAAAAATATCCATGAAATTCCCATACAGAAAATATTCTTTGATAACTTGTATATTGGTATTTTTTATTCCAAAAGTTCTTACATACCCCATTAGAAACATAGCAATAAACAAAACTGGAATAACCACTAACGGCGCTATCAAAATTTTTACTTTTTTCTTAGTTCTAGATAAAAGATAGAACATAACAGCAAACATAGGATAAACAATTACCCTCCTAGCATATCCCAATACTAATGTAACACCTATGATAAACATAAATATAACAAAAGATTTTTGTTTTTGCTTGGTATTCTCAGCTGTTAAAATTAATATTGATCCCAATATTGTTAAATAAAAAGATATAATTCCTGTGAAAGTATCCAAAACATTTTTATCTTCAGCTAACATATTAACTGAACCTGTTGAAAAAATTTTTGCCATTCCGCCTGTACCAATTGTACTTATTAGTAACAGTATATAAACTAAACTAAAAAAAAAGGTCACATTCTTGGTTACTTTGTGAGATATTTTTCTGTAGTTATTTATTTCTATTTTTCTTGTCCTGCTCCATCTTAATAAAAAAAACTGATTTGTTGCTATGAATGAACTTATTCCTATTAATGAATAAAACCCAATTCTTTCAACTAATTCATTTGGCATATTTTCAAAATATGCTACATGACTTCTAATCATGGGAACAAATATATAAACAGCATAAAAAACCACTGTCCAGTACATTGATAAAGATACAGGATATTTTTTCCTAAACAATATAATCAAATATACGATGACAAGAAAATTTGTTATTAACAACATATACTTCCCCTTTTAGTCCTAAAATCATTAAACCTAACATTTCTTAATCTAGCCTTGTAAAAAATATATGTTACGATGAACCTAATTCATTTTATAGAGTTTGATACTCACAATTAATAATCATATTTCCAGCAAGTATTGCTAAGTTAACTATTTTAGCCTCAATATAAAAGTTATCGTTCTGTTGACCTTACCTCAAATTTTTTACCAAACATAAAGTTAGTCCGGGATGATTTTGTGAACTATTGTTGGTGATTTTTGATACGTATTGAGATGGAGTTAATCCTCCCAAAGAACTGTGAGGTC
>CAZXBE010000202.1:0-3362 GCA_964638565.1 uncultured Chitinophagaceae bacterium | reverse complement strand
AAGAGGAGGAGCGGTAACGCTGGAATGGCCAGAAAAACCCAACATGTATGAATATACAGTAGAGTATAGAAAAAAAGGAGATTGGAATAGATGGTTTAACACTACTACAAAAACAAATAAAGTTATTATAACCGATGTAGCAGCAGGTAATACATATGAATATAGAGTGGGTGGAACCTGCACCGTAGGTGCAGGAGCAACATTTAGCGATATTAGAGCCTTTACCATTCCTGCAAGAGATAGCGTAAGAGATAAACAATGTGGTATTCTTCCTAATATCAATTTAAGCAATCAAAAAATATTAGACCATGTAAATGCTGGAGAAACAGTAATGGTAGGCGATTATCCTGTTACGCTACTAAGTGTAATGGCTAATGGCAATGGTAGTTTTTCTGGAACTGCAGCTGTAAAGATGGATATATTTAGCATAGCAGAAGCCAAGGTTAAAGCCACATTTGATAATGTAGTATTCAATACCGATAAGCAATTGATTAAAGGCTTTATGGTAACTACTTACGACAGTACAGAAAAACAAATAGCAGATTTAGATGAAATAATGGAAGGCGGTGGCGATGTGGGTAAAGTAAAAGATGGACGAGACACCGCAAACGTAACCGTGCCTTTTCCTATTCATAACCCAACCGATATTAATGTACACATTAATGCTGATGATAGCACCATTACCATACAAATTACGGGGCCAAATGGAGAAATTCAACAGCCAAAAGTTGACAAATTACCCGTAACCATAAAAGACAGCGAAGGCAATATTTACAATGTAGATAAAAGTGGCAAAGTAACCAAAGTAGGAAAAACAGGCGAGTTTAAGGGATTGGACTTTAAACAGTTTAGCACAATAGCAACCAATAAAGCTACCGTAACCTTTACTGCGCATCCTGAACAACAATACGCATTTGATGCATGGAAAGAAATTTACAATAAGAGTCAACTATTTAAGGCTGAATATCAAGATTTAAAAGGCTATAGAGTAAGCTCTAAAGCAATAGAAGCCGCTAAAACAGATGTGGTAAAAGCTACGATAGTTGTAAAAGATAATAGCATTAAACCTGACAGTGTACGCTTTGTTACGGGCAAAGGCACTCGTTATGAAAGCAAATACTTAGGTAATAATGAATATGAGATTACAGTGGTTGGCGGTCCGGCAAAAGATGCGCAAGAGTTGTATGCGCTTTATCCAACAGGCAACAACCATTACTTGTCATTTGGTAAATTATTAATCTCTTCTTACCCACATCAAAAACAAAAACTGGTATTAGTACCTGTTAATGGAGCACCAGTTGATAAAAATAAAATTGCAGAAGATCTCAATAAAATCTACAACAAAATAGGAGTAGAATTTGATGTACAGCAGGATGCAAACTTTAGCGATAAGAGTTGGGATATCAATAAGGATGGAGCTTTACAAGTAGATGGCAGTGGATTATTTAGCACACTCACCGATGAAATGAAAGCATTAAACAATGCTTACCGAAATAGTCATAATATAGATAAATCTACTATTTACTTATTTATATTACCTGAGGCTGCTAAACAAGGCGTAGTGGGTGATATGCCGAGGGCTAAACAGTTTGGATATTTATTTAATGGCAGTGATGGCAAAACTGCTGCGCATGAAGTAGGTCATGGCTTATTCCATCTCAAGCATAGCTTTGATAGTCAGTATGGTTTGGGGAAAGGAGAACTTACAGGTAATGTTATGGATTATCCTAATGGAGATCAGTTTAGCAAACTGCAATGGGATGCTATGCATGATCCGGGGTTGGTGATTGGGGTGTTTGAAAGTGATGGGGATGGACAATTGAAAGCAGGAATATATTTTAATCCGGCTGGTTATCCAGTAATATTACCTGAAAATAAAGGTTTGATACCTGTTGAGGATATTATTAATCAAACAAAATTAAATGGAGTAGTATATGGCTGGGAAAGTTCAGAGGGTAGATATAACGCAAAAATTACTAATGGAAAATTTTATGGATATTATGTATACGATACAATAAAAAATCGGCTAACAAATACCATATCAGAACTACGGAAAATTTAATACTGGTGAAACCATTGATATTAAAATAGTAGAATATAGATACAATTGTACAAATGATATTATAGATGCAAAATATAAAGTAGAAGGTTCATTACCAACTGCATCAGATTATCAATCAGGAAAACCTGTTGTTTCATCTATTAATTATTTTAATCCTGGGAAAAAAGAAAATAGAGGAATAAATAATTGTGACACATATGGTAATGATATAAAACAGCTTGCTGAAAATTCATTAGGTAAGAAATTCCTTGATATACATAGTGAGCCATTCATGTCAGATTCTGTTAAAACAGAAATGCTGAAAGTGGCTAAACTGGTAGATAAAATGGGTAAAGATATTTATAACTCCTATGTTGTTTTAGCAGATGAGGTATATAATCCAGATAACTATGCAATTAATTATCCGATTCGATATTCTAAACCAATTACAACTGTACAAAAAGCTAAAGAATTATATGAAGCATTAAAAAGCCATTATGACAATTGTTTAGCTATTTCATCTAAAAAATTTAGTAACGGAGATGCATTAAAAGAATTTTATAATGATGCATTTTGTGTAGGAGGATTCATTAAGAAGGCTTATACTAATGTTCCGTTTTTAAGATTAAGCACTACTCGAAGAATCGAATTGTTAGAGTTATTAGCTAATAATCATACTATGCGAGGAAGTTGGAGTGTAGGAGAATGTCCTGGGCATGAGGATATTATTTTATTTATTCTTGAAACAACTCCTCCGGAACAAATAAAAGTTATACTGGATGAATTACAGCGCAAAAAGCTCTTATACAAATTTGTAGATGGTATGAATGGTGGAGATTTTAATAGATTCATAACTATACTTACATCGTGGATATTAAAAGTATATCCTGCGCCCAAAGACAATACAGATGAAACAGAAAAATTATTTGAGGAAAAGCGTTATGTGTTATTTAATGATAATTTCTTAGGAAGACGCAATACCGAGAAAATATATAGCGATGGAATAATACATGTTTATGTAAAAAAATGGTTTAGCTCAAGTAAAGAATATGAGATTAATTGTGATCCATATCAATACATTGCTGTTACATTTAACAATGATTTTTCTGTAGATGATAATATAGGTTTTGTAAAAGGAGAAACCTATAAACTACCAGCCATATTTGTGTACATGCTCTTTAATGAAGACACTAAAAACAAATGGTTCAAGAGTGGCAAAATAGGCATAGATGTAGCTTTATTGGCTTTAGGTGTTGGTGAAATTAAAGCAGTTATACAAAGTGCTAAATGGATACGTATAGGACTGGCCGTAACAGATATG
>CAZXBE010000201.1:0-3369 GCA_964638565.1 uncultured Chitinophagaceae bacterium | reverse complement strand
TATTCCTAAATGCCTAAACCATCCTTTTCCAATTCGTAAAAGATTGATCATAGTATAATTTATTTTATAGTTTCGTATTACAGTTACATTCTTTTATTTCATTATCGTATATATCAGTAAGAATATCTGTTTTTCTTTTATAGCTAATACCATTAGCATCACAATCACAAGGTTTACTATAAAGTAAAAATGCTTTAGGATTATTTTTCTTTTGTATGCATAACCACTGGTGCATAGCTTCTAGCAATGGATCGATAACCTCTTGCAATGATTTATCCATTAACCATTTAGTAGTACGGAGTTCTGGTGTAGTCGTTTTTTCTCCATCTAGTCCGATAGCTACTGGATTGTTATGTACTAATCCTTGACTGGTAAACTGCACATAATTCTGTGGTAGGGAGATAAATCGCACTGCTTCTGCGGTAAGCTTCCATAAGTATTCATTCCAGAGTAGCAAATCTTCTGGATTTAAATAGATACTTGCATTTACATAGCTGCCTATTTCTAAGTTTACTTTATCAAAAGTTTCACCAGCGGGAAGTGCATCTTTGATACTATCATTGACTAGTTTTTCCAGGGCTACTTTATTTGCTGTAGTAACGACTTGATTTTTTAACTCTCTTAAGTGCTCATAAAAACTAAATCCTAAAGCTTGTCGAATAATTCTTTCCTCTGCTATAATAATTGCTGGTGCTATGGTTCTAGGATCTAGTGTATGTGAAGTACTCGTCATACTAATTACTTCATCTACAGTAATCAATACTTTTCTAGGTAAGGTATTTACTCTATACACTAGTCCCTCCCGTTTTACGTAGTTCAATAAGTAGCATATTCCCTTTTTGTTTATCCTCCAGTGGTGGAAGCCCTACTGCACTGCGCACTTCGTTTACAGTCATACCATCAATGCTATCGGTACCATCTATAGCCGTAATGGGAATATTCGTTTGCAAGGAAAAGGTATAGCTAGACCATTTAGTATTCATCCACTCATCACAAATAGCAAGTATTGGTTTTAGCAATTGCTCTAATATAAACTCCTGAGCTGGCTTAATTACGGTGTTATATTTAGCTTTAAATACGCTGAGAAAATAGCTATTGCCCTTTCCCATAGCATTACTATTGCTATGTTGTAATCCGGCCAGTACACTATCCCATTCATTTGCAAAAAGAATTTTTTCTGTGGCACTATGGTCTAATTCATTAAAGCTGCCTTCTTGCTGTACGCTAAACTGTTCCACTTTAGAATTTTCTATTCCTTGTTCACTAGCCATTACAATCCATCGTCCACGTTTGCCTTTGCCACTGTGCTGGTGAATAATACTTTTCCCTAAACGGTTAGCTTCTTCTTGTGTAACGTTACCTTGTAGTAAAATAACACCACCCGGTTTCATGTTATTATCCAAATTGTCCAAGTTGTAACGGGTAATTTCATATTCTAAAACCTGCTGAGACAATCCTGATATACTAGAAGGTAGACCATAATAACTATATCCATCCATTTCATTTTTAATCCAAAGCATGGTGCGCTCTACAGCTCCATCTTTTAACCAACTCGTTTTTTTATTTAAAGAATTATAAATCGGAATGGTAATAGCCCCGCTGGTACCTTTACCTAGTCCATACCATATTCCTTTTTCCTTAAAATGTTTAGAGATGATTACCTGTTCACAAGTATCTTCCGTATTAGGTAATGATAATCTACATTCTAGTGGACTGCGTACATATACTTTTACAAAGCGCTTTCCACCTGCTGTTCCCCTGACAATTTCTACAGGTGTGTTACCAAAACAAAAATGTGAACCGAATGCTTTAGTGAAAATATTATTTAGGGTTTCATTTTTATTGTTTAGACAAGCAGTCCATGCTTCAAACAGTGGATCTATTTTTTTGTTTGTAGGAAGATTAGTAACACTCCAACCGGAACCTACACAATAATTACGCTTAGTATGGATACAAGCATTCTGTGTAACTGATAATAATCTTGCTTCTAACAAAGTTTGAAAAAACCTATCATCTGGAGCAAAGAAGGGAAGATATCTTGCTCCATTTAAAGCAGAGAAAGCTATACCTCCATATTCAAAAGGTATAGGACTTTCTGCATTTAGTTTAACCGCATTGGATATTTTTAATTTAGTTGTGCCTTGCACATCTGATGTTGAAGGCATATAGCATGATTAGTTCATATATAAATAACTACTTCTTATTACTGGAAGATATCTTTGGTAAATCTGGTAAGGTCTGTTCTAGTTTTTGTTTTTTTAATTCTTCTAGTGTAGGAAGTGTTTCAAAGACTTCTAGTAAAGAAGTATCACCGCTTTCTAACGCAATAACGGCCAACTCTGCATAATCACTGCGTTGTCCAAGTGGCAAGGCACGACCATTATAAGCAATTACTTTTTCTTTAGCACTTTCTTTTATTTTGATAAGCATAAACATTTATTGTAAATCAATAATAGATTGCACTTTATCCGAATATTCATACAGCTTGCGCATATGATCTCCCTTAATGATAACTGTTTCTCCATTGAAATCATCTTTTAACTTTCCGCTGGTTCCACTGCTACCATCTTGTTTCATTTCTAGAGGAATATCTATTGCTGCACTGTTCACCCATTTTTCTCCGGCTACAAATATTTTCCCACTGTTTAACTGTACAACGATGCCTATTCCACAGCAACAACCCGCTGCATCAATAGCCGCATTCCAATTGGTAATCAGTTGAGAGAGATCAGCTAGCTTAAATTCTAGTTGATGTTCATACTTTACAGAGCAACCTTTACGACTTTGTTTAAAAGTATATTCCGCTTCATCTTTTTCAAATTTAATGGGAAACATTCTTGCTCCCCCTGCTGCTGTTGCACCGGGTCTAAGTGCAACAGCACTATAAGGTTTAGCACCAGATGGGTCAGCCGCAGCTTGCGTGAAGTTAAAATCGTCTGCATCAAAAATCCAAAGACGAGCTACTCCTCCACTGGTAGGCCCGCAAGTTCTATTATAAGGTCTAAGGGTTGTACAAAGCATAGATTATAATTGATAGTTGATAATGTATAATTGATTAATTATTTTATAGATTAAATTTTGATAGCGCAATTACAATATGCTCAGGTAAGGCGATTTGTGTACCCGCTTTTAGAAACATCTGATAATACCAACTGAGTTCTCTTTCTTCATACCATACCATGAGGGCTTCATTTAACTCGGGGCCTTCGCCGTACCTTTTATCCGTAGCAAATACAAAGTTTCCTCTTAAGGTAAGAATAGCTGCATGGGTATTTGCACAATTTAACTCTTCTAGTATTGGCTCCCATATTGGCTCTACATAAATGGGTATTCCGTTATAAGCTAAAATATCTATACCATTGGTATAAC
>CAZXBE010000200.1:0-3378 GCA_964638565.1 uncultured Chitinophagaceae bacterium | reverse complement strand
TTAAAATGGTAAACGTTTTAACCAATTATCAATTTGTTGAAGCAAAGAGCTTTGGTTTTCTACATCGGTTAAGGTTTTAAAATCATGTTGATTAAATCCACCCTCATTGGTTCTTTTATAATACCCGTGCTGGTATCGCTTGTCGAGCATGAGCCCTAATCGTGCTTCTATTAGCCTGAATTGAAGACTTTGAAAGCCAGAAGAAGGAGCAAGGCTATTTCTGAATTCTAAAAAATCTAAAGGAGTCATTGTTCCCAAAACCTCTATTTGCTCATTTAATAAACTAACTATTTTGATAATGCGATGTAGGCGATGATGAACAAGATTGAGATGTTCACTATTATCATTGATGTTTTCTTGTTTAAAAACTTGCTGTATGTAGTCTAATTCAAATAAAATTTGCTTGAACCATAATTCATAGGTTTGGTGAATTATGATAAACAGCATTTCATCGTGTGCTGCGTTAGAGTTTGGCTTAATACTTTTTGGATGTTGGCTGTCTAATATCTTGTCTAAATGTAAATATCCGCTGTAATAAAGGGAAGGGTTCATATTTAATTTTCAAAATAAAGTTGTATGATCTAATTTCTAAAACGCTTAAAGCATGCGTTACACTAAAAATAGTAAATATTTCAATATAGGGTTCATCAAGTTTCTTTTGATTGATTAAGATAACCTTGTAGTATAATAGTTGCACTTATTTCATCAACTAATTCTTTTTTACGACGATCTTTTTTCTTTAACCCCATATCTAACATGGCCCTAGTAGCCAATTTAGATGTGTATTGTTCATCTACAGGTACAATAGGTACAGTAGGAAATTTCTTTTTAAAACTTTTGATGAAGTTTAATACGAGCGGTGTAGCATGCGTGTTGGTGCCATCTAAGTTAGTAGGATACCCAATAACTACTTTTTCTACTTGCTCCCGCTCAAAATATTCGTTTAGATATTGAAGTAGCTCGAACGATTTCACGGTTGTTAGTCCGTTGGCAATTATCTGCAAAGGGTCTGTTACAGCTATCCCGCAGCGTTTAGAACCATAATCTATAGCAAGTAGACGAGGCATGTTGATGGTTGTTTTACGTGTTGAATAGTATACCTTGAATGAAGAAAAATATATTGCTCCACATATTTTTATTAGGTAAAATTCAATATTTAAAATAAAATAAATAAATTAGTTTTTACTTTTGCTCCTAATGATGGATACTCAATCAATCAAAAATAGGTTTAATATAATTGGAAATGCACCTGCGGTAAATCATGCCATTAATGTAGCAGTTCAGGTAGCTGCTACAGACCTTTCCGTTCTCATTGTAGGAGAGAGTGGGGTAGGTAAAGAGGTATTTTCACAAATCATACATGCGCTTTCTGCACGTAAGCATAATCCTTTTATTGCTGTCAATTGTGGAGCTATACCTGAAGGGACTATTGATTCAGAGCTTTTTGGACATGAAAAGGGATCCTTTACAGGTGCAGTGGACAGTAGAAAAGGATATTTTGAAACAGTTAATGGAGGAACCATTTTTTTAGACGAAATTGGGGAGATGCCCTTAGGTACACAGGCTCGATTATTGCGCATGTTGGAAACAGGGGAGTATATTAGAGTGGGTTCATCAAAGGTGCAAAAGGCGGATGTTCGCGTTATTACGGCTACTAACAAGGATTTACTAGAATATACACAACAAGGAAAATTTCGAGAAGACCTTTATTATCGGTTAAGCACTGTGCCAATAAGGGTTCCTGCACTTCGTGATCGAAAGGAAGATATTATGTTATTATTTAGAAAGTTTGTGATTGATTTTGCCGATCGTTATAATACAACACCCATTCAACTTAGTAGCGACGCACAACAATTACTTATTCAACATATTTGGCGTGGCAATGTGAGAGAATTGAAAAATGTTGCAGAACAAATATCCGTACTGTCTACGGCTAAGGTGATTAATGAGCATGAATTGAAAAAATTCTTACCTCAAGAATCTAGTAACAGAATGCCTGTATTAGCTTTTGATGATACGAATCATGCGGGTAATTTTGCAAATGAACGAGAACTATTGTATAAGCTGTTTTTTGATATGAAAAAAGATGTTACAGAGCTTAAGAAATTATTTTTGAATATGCTTCAAAACCCATCATCTGTTAATCCTGGTAATATTATTGGGGAGCAAATGTTTAATGAGCTTAAGTCTAAAGAACTATATACAGAAGGTAGTAATATTTCCACAATAACTTCAAATCATCAACCTATTATTCTTCATACTGAATCAAATATTCCTGAACATATTGAGGTGGAGGAATCTCTAAATATTATGGATAAAGAGAAGGAGTTAATTATTAAAGCATTAAAAAAGCATAAAGGTAAACGTAAAGATGCATCTATCGAACTCGGTATTAGTGAAAGAACATTGTATCGTAAATTAAAAGAATATGATATTGATGAATAAAAAATACATGCTATGGTTGTTTATTAGCTTTGAACTAGTTGCTTGCCATATATATACATTTAAAGATGTGTCTATACCGCCTAATATTAAAACAGTAAAAATTAATTTTATTGAAAATAAAGCTCGTTATGTTAATCCTCAATTAAGTCCTCAACTAACAGATGCGCTACAGCAAAAAATTATTAATCAAACACGCCTTACCCGAACATCTAATGATGATGCACATTATGTAATTAGTGGACAAATAACAAACTATGATGTTAGTACAGTTGGGGTTTCAAATCAAGGATCTGCTACCGGAGAGTTTACCAATCAACTTACCGTTAACGTTCATATCAGTTTAAAGAATAATAGTAATAATAAAACAGATGAGTTTGACATTTCTCAAAGTATTCCTTTTGATGGAAGGCGTACTTTACAAGAGGTAGAGGCAACATTATTATCAGGAGTAATTAAAAACTTAGTAGATGCCCTGTTTAATAGACTCTTTAGTAATTGGTAAATTTAATATTCAATAGTGGTTTTGAACTATGAAGCAGATAATTGATCGTGTAGCACAAACGTTATTTCACCAAAATCGAGTAGAAAAATTCTCTATCGAATTATTAGCCAGAGCTCATAATGAAGCACCCTATGCTTCTATTTTTCCTTTGCTTGAGGCTACATATTCAATAGCAGAAACTACAGATGAAAAACAATGGAGGAGAGCTGCTATTTATTCTAATAACCTGCTTTGGTGGCAGTATGTAATAATGTATGCAGAACAAAGCCTTGAGTATCATAACACCAATCGTTTTGTTGAAGATAAGGTACAAGAAAGTATAACAATAAATACAATCGATGAAGTAAAAAAAGAAGAAATACAAAATCAACATATTGAAAAAGAAGTTCCCAACTTGTCTCCTACCTTATCCAAAATAAAAGAATCGTTTG
>CAZXBE010000199.1:0-3379 GCA_964638565.1 uncultured Chitinophagaceae bacterium | reverse complement strand
TAGTTAAATGTCCTTAACTTATCTTGACCCTAAATTTTATTTGAAAAAAGATTATAACTGTTATATACCTGTTTCTATCCAAGCATTATACTCTTTCAAAAGTTTAATTAATTCATCAACAGCAATAGTGCTATCGATATTTCGCTTTACTATCTCTTTTCCTTTATACAAAGTAACCTTATCCACTCCGCTCCCAACATAGCCAAAATCCGCATCAGCCATTTCACCTGGACCATTTACAATACAACCCATAATGGCAATTTTTACTCCTTTTAAGTGATGTGTAACCGCACGAATTTTAGCAGTTGTTTCTTGCAAATCAAATAATGTACGTCCACAAGATGGACAAGAAATATATTCTGTTTTTGAAATTCTAGTTCTAGTAGCTTGTAAAATACCAAATGCCGTTTGATTTATAAATTGTTCTACATTTTTATAATTTAGATGATTGCTTGTACTTATGCCCATCACATTTTGCTTACAGCCCTCAGTTTGTAGTTCATAGCTATTCAAACTCATTCCTAAACAAATACCATCTCCAAACCCATCTAGCAGTAAAGCGCCAGATCCTGTAGAATAGTGTATTAAATGTTCGTCGATTGTTTGCTGATTGCTATCAAAAATAATTATACCTGGGTTTTTAATATCTCTATTTTCCAACTCCATGAACATTCTACGAATTGCTGGCGTAGCACGTTTATTTGTATTACTTAAACATAATACGACTTCCCCTAAGCCCTCTATTGGAGGGGAAAATAAATAATCAAGGTCTGTAAAATCATTTATAGATGTTTCATCGCTAAAGCAATCTATCATTACAAAGTTTATCTCATTACTTTTTTCTTTCGCTTCTGCAAATCCTTTGGCAGAAAAAATAGGGAAATACGTTGTTTTATCTTTCATCTGCTCCCATGTAGCAGGGTACACAATTACCTTCAACATTCCTGGTAAATTAAATGTAAGAGAATGATGGCCAATAAAAATATAATCCGCAGCCATATCACTAATCTTCCATTTATCAGTTGTTACATTATACGTATATCCAATCTTTTCTAGGCTTTCAGGCGTAATATTTTCTAACTTACTTAAATCGGCCATTACAATAGGGACGTTATTTCCTCCAATATTATGTATAGCAAACGTTTCTCTTCTTTTATATTCAAATGGTGAATATGGTAAATGGTTGATTGAAGGAATAAATATATCATTCATAATTCCTAACTCAGAATTCTTAATCAACGTTTTACAAACCGGAATTTCCAATTCAGGGTCTTCTGTTAGCGAAACACGAATCGTATCTCCAATACCATCTGCTAACAAAGTTCCAATGCCTACAGCGCTTTTAATACGTCCATCCTCTCCATCTCCTGCTTCTGTAACACCTAAATGTAATGAGTATATTTCCGAAAATTCATCGTTCATTGTTTTTATAAGCAATCGATAAGCTTGCACCATTACTTTAGGGTTACTCGCTTTCATGCTTAGTATAATTTGATGATAATTCTCATCCCGAGCAATTCGTAAAAATTCCATAGCACTTTCTACCATACCCATAGGTGTATCGCCATAACGACTCATAATACGATCGCTTAAAGAACCATGGTTGGTTCCAATACGCATAGCCGTTCCATATTGTTTGCAAATTTTTATAAGCGGTGTAAATTTTTTTCGTATATGATCTATTTCTGCATTATATAAAGCATCTGTGTATTCAATAAATTCAAATTTTTTCTTATCTATATAATTCCCAGGGTTGATACGCACTTTTTCAACAATACGAGCAGCTATTTCTGCTGCATTGGGTGTAAAATGGATATCAGCAACTAAAGGCGTGTTATAACCTCTTTTTCGTAATTCATTTTTAATAGGCAGTAAGTTTTCTGCTTCTTTTTTACTAGGAGCTGTAATACGTACCAGCTCTGCACCAGCTTCAATGCAACGAATACTTTGCGCTACTGTAGCTGTTGTATCCATTGTATCAGTCGTTGTCATGGTTTGTACTCGAATAGGATGTTCACTACCGATATATAGATCTCCAACAGAAACCTGTTTCGTTGTCAATCGTTTATACTGTGTTAGAGAAGGGCAATACCACTGCATATTATAAAGCATAGTACAAAAGTAAGGTGTTATTCACTACATTTATTTTTAATCATTCCCTTACCTTTGCCGCAAAATAAAAACACAATGAGCAACCGAACCTTTACCATGATTAAACCAGATGCTTTTTCTAAAGGCCATACTGGTGCAATTCTTGATCAAATTACTAAAGCAGGATTTAAAATTATAGGGCTAAAATTAACTCAATTAACTTCTGAAAAAGCAGGTGCTTTTTATAAAGTACATAAAGAAAGGCCTTTTTATAGCGAGCTGGTGCAATTTATGAGCAGTGGCCCTATTGTAGCGGCTATATTGGAAAAAACCAATGCCGTTGCCGATTTTAGAAAATTAATTGGTGCTACAGATCCAGCTAAAGCAGAAGAAGGTACTATACGCAAACGTTTTGCAAGTTCTATGGGAGAAAATGCCATACACGGAAGTGATAGCGACGAAAATGCTAAAATAGAAAGCGACTTTTTCTTTTCTGCTTTAGAGAGAGTGGATAAAAAATAAACGGTAATACTTGCTTCTATATTTTTTAATCCACTTTCGGTTTTAGGCAATTCGTCTAAAGCATACTTTTTTAACACATCATAAATGGCCTTTTGAATAAAATCATCATCCTTTACTATGTAATCTGGATTCCCATCAAACCAATATAGTGGTATTGAAATACAATACTGTTTAATATATTGAAAAGAAGAGTCTACTATTTTTTCGGTATCCTTCATCATCGAATTTTCTTTTATTTTTTTTCATTAGTAGTATCTGATTCAATGCCATACATGCCTCCAGATTTATTATCATGATTCGTACAACTATAAAGAAATAATATAAAGCCAATAACAATTGAGGAGTATAATACTTTCATTGTAAAAGAATGTTATTCTTTTTTCAATTTGTTTTTAAATATTTCTTTGAACTTATCTAATTTAGGTCGAATAACAAATTGACAATAGCCTTGTCTAGTATTATTGTTATAATAATTCTGATGGTATGACTCTGCGCTATAGAAATGCGCATATGGTTCAATAGCTGTTAAAATAGGCTTATTCCAAGCACCCGATTTATCTAATAAAGCTTTATAATGACTGGCTATATCTTGTTGCTCTTTGTTATGATAAAAAATTACAGATCGGTATTGTGTGCCCACATCATTCCCTTGTTTATTTAAAGTTGTTGGATCATGCACTTTCCAAAATACTTCTAATAGTTCGTCATAAGAAACGCCGATTCAGGAATCTAATGCAACAAAAGTTAAAGAAATTAACACAATTAT
>CAZXBE010000198.1:0-3418 GCA_964638565.1 uncultured Chitinophagaceae bacterium | reverse complement strand
ATTATGCTAGGATTAGGAGAAACAAAAGAAGAGGTTATACAAACAATGGAACAATTAGCTGCTATACAATTAGACGTTTTAACATTAGGACAATATTTGCAACCCACTCAAAGGCATTTACCTGTTTACCGTTTTGTACACCCAGATGAATTTACAGAATTGCGTGAAATAGGCTATAGCTTGGGGTTTGATTATGTAGAAAGTGGTCCATTAGTTAGATCATCTTACCATGCGGAAAGGCATGTACATAAAAATCGCCATACAAATTAACACCCTATTTCTCCTTTTTTATTTTTTTAAGCCTTTATGAAATTAGTTTTCAGAAACGAATATACTATAGCCCTTTTAGCAGCCTTGCTATTTATCCCATTTCTGGGATATGTTCATTTATTTGATTGGGACGAAATCAACTTTGCAGAAAGCGCCCGAGAAATGATTGAAAGCCACAATTATTTTTCTGTTCAAATTGATTATCAGCAGTTTGGACAAAAACCTCCTTTATTTTTTTGGATGCAAGTATTGAGCATGAAAACATTTGGCATAAATGAATTTGCTGCTCGTTTTCCAAATGCTATATGTGGTATCATTACTCTAGTTTGTTTATTTCGTATTGGAAAACGCTTACACAATAAAGCTTTTGGAAGAATTTGGGCATTGGTGTATATAGGCACTTTTCTGTCTTTTTTTTACTTTAAATCTGGCATCATAGACCCCTGGTTTAATTTATTTATTTTTTTAGGTATTTACTATTTTCATTTTCTCACTTCTCAATCAAATATTAACCGATTATTCTATGCTTTTTTAACCGGCTTGTTTATTGGATTAGCGGTATTAACAAAAGGCCCTGTTGCTATACTAATTTGTGTATTATGTTATAGTACTTATGTAGCACTTCATCGATTTAAATTCTTTATTAATTGGAAAGAGTTTCTGATTATTTTACTGACCACATTTATAGTATGTTTCGCTTGGTTTGGTATTGATTTAATCAATAATGGTCCAGAGTTTTTAATCTCATTCATTCAATATCAAATTACGTTACTTACTACTGGAGATGCAGATCATGGAGAACCTTTTTTTTACCACTGGATTGTTTTATTAGTAGGATGTTTTCCAGCCTCCATCTTTATGATAAAAAGTATATTTTCTTCACCTAATAAAATTCCATTTACAAAGTGGATGAGTATTTTATTTTGGGTAGTCTTGTTGCTCTTCTCTATTGTAAAAACAAAAATTGTACACTATTCCTCGCTCTGTTATTTTCCCATTACATATTTAACAGCCATTACTCTATACTACTGGCAACAGGGAAAAATTAAATTTCCAATTATTTTGAATATAATGTTAAGCGTCATTGGGATACTATTGGCTATTATTTTTGCAGCCATACCATTTATAATGATATATAAAAACATGTGGATACACCTAGTAACACATCCATTTGCAAAAGCGTATATACAAGCATCTAATGCTTGGGTATGGATAGATGGGTTAGGAGGAATATTGTTATTAATAGGCGTCTTAAACTATTTAATATCCAAAAAACAAAATCGAGTTCCCATACTTTTTATATCTGTTACAGCATGCTGTTTTTTAACTATTGTACTTATCGCCCCAAAAATTGAGGCAATGTCTCAAGGAGCCAATATTGAATTTTTTAAAACAAAACAAAGAGAGGATTGTTATGTAACCACTTACGAATACAAAAGCTATGCACATTTTTTCTATACACAGAAAAAACCATTTACAAACAAACAAACTACCGATGAACATTGGTTGCTATATGGAGACATTGATAAGCCAGTATATGTATCCACCCAAATCCAATATGCTCCCATAGTAGATTCTATACATGGAATGCAAAAACTATACGAAAAAAATGGTTTTGTATTTTATAAACGGTTGCCAAAAATGCAATAACAACATTATTTTTTATGTTGATAGATGGCAGATCGGTATAACCCTAATTTTTTAAAAAAATATCCAAACGCAACACCTAGTACTCCAAAACCATATCGAACACTACGTTTAAAATTAATAGAAGAGGCTTCTTTAAAATATTTAGTGGGACAGGTAATCTCTGCAATTTCATACCCTGCGTCAAAAATTTGAGCAATCATTTGATTATCAAATATGAAATCATCAGAATTAGCATGATAATTTACTTTTTGTAACACCTCACTCGAAAAAGCCCTATAACCTGTATGATATTCTGATAGCTTTTGATTCATCAATACATTTTGTGTAAACGTTAATAACCGATTAGCAATGTATTTATAAACAGGCATCCCTCCCTTTAAAGCACCCTTGCCTAAAATTCTTGAGGCTAATACAACTTTATACACATCATTTGCTATAACACTGCATATCGCTGTAACCAGTTTGGGGGTATACTGATAATCAGGATGCAGCATCACTACAATATCTCCGTTCAATTCTAACGCTTTATCGTAACAAGATTTTTGATTCCCCCCATATCCTTTATTTTTTGTATGACTCACAATGTGTTTAATACCTAATCGCCTTGCCTCTTCAATAGTATTATCGCGACTGGCGTCATCTACCAATATAACCTCATCTACTATATCAAAAGGTATTTCTTGATATGTTTTTTCTAAAGTTGCTGCACTATTATACGCAGGTAACACCACAATAATTTTTTTCTCTCTAAGCATTTTTATAACATATTGTATTCCTAATTAGATTTTTCCCACTTTGTAATTTTATGGGAAAGGTCTATAAGTATTTGGTTATTTCCTAGATATAGTAACATTAAAGGAAATATTTTGAAAAGCCCTCTTTTGGTTGAATTATCTAAATCTAATAAAGGAAGTAAATAACCAAGAATTGGAAGTCCTAAGTAAATAACTAAAATAGCATATAACCAATTTATTGCTGCTTTATTAAAACTCCGTTTAATAGCTAATTCAAGCACAAACATTGCTAAAAATATAAAGATAAAATATCCATATAATGTTATTCCTTTTTTACTAAATATAAGTGATTGATTCATATCAAGAAAACGCTGCAATAATGGCGAAAGATTGAATAAATGGCTATTGACTTGTCCACCTACGTCATAGTTAACTGGTAAGTAATGGTTAATGTAAATATATATGGATAATATATATATTAAAATAGGTAACCCTACAAACAATCCAATAGTTCCTAATATTTTTTTAATTGGTAGTTTATTTTTTAACTGATTTATATATAACAAAGGAGCAGTAAGAAAAGCTAGAATCAACGTTTCTGAACGTATATATGTAGCTATAGCCATCAAAATAGCGGATAATATTAAATAATTAACTATTTTTTCTTTAGTATAAGCAATTAAAAAAAAGATTGATAAAAAGAAAAATACAGCATTACTATAATCAAATAATACCATAAAGGTATATCCATACATTTCAGGTAT
>CAZXBE010000197.1:0-3435 GCA_964638565.1 uncultured Chitinophagaceae bacterium | reverse complement strand
CGCATTCACCAAATGTACAACTATTTTATATATCTTGTTAGCGGTTTAGTATCAGACTAGCGTTAAGTAGAGACATTCGCCACAGTAGGCAAATTATGCAGCCAAGGCTGCATTTTGGAGCAAAAAGCTGTCCTTACAAAAAAAAGAGTTGGTTTTAGTGTAATTAACGAATGCTACAATCCGCTTTCGTTAAAATGGTGGCTCCTCATTAACAGGCTCATCAAAACTTTCTGTATTCATTTTGGAACCTCTTTGTATAAAGAGTTTTGCGCCACTTTCTGTGTGGCCACTATTTACAGGTTTCCAATTTCCGCCAGCATTATGGGGTAACCCTGGGACATTGGTATCCTCTTCTTCTACAAATTTTTGAATGTGTAGCAAAGCCCTTAGTTTAAGGGTTTCTAGCGATCCATTTCTATGCTTGGCTATACGAACATGGGTTTCTCCTTTATTGCTATCGCCAAATTCATTGGTTGTAATTTCATAATATTCAGGTCTATATAAAAACATTACCATATCGGCATCTTGTTCAATAGCACCAGATTCTCTAAGATCACTTAATTGAGGCATTTTACTTTCTTTACGGGTTTCTACTGCACGGCTTAATTGGCTCAAGGCAATAATAGGCACTTGTAATTCTTTGGCTAATCCTTTCAAATCTCTAGATATGCGGCTAATTTCCTGTTCTCTATTTGCACCTCTGTCATTGGAGCCACTCATTAACTGTAAATAATCGATAATAATTAATCCTACATGATGTTTGTTAACCAGTCTACGGCACTTTGCTCTTAGTTCAAAAATATTAAGGGCAGCCGTGTCATCAATAAATATAGGTGCTTTAGACAATCGATCTATTCCTTTTGTGTAGAGTTGTTTCATTTCATACTCTTCTAATTTTCCTCTCGAAATTTTTTCTAATAAAATCTCACTTTCTGCACTTAAAATACGTTGTACTAATTGTCCGGCAGACATTTCAAGAGAAAAGAAGCCAACCGCTGTTGGTTTGGTAGGGTGTAAAGCAGCATGCCGAGCCAAGTTTAAGGCAAACGCCGTTTTACCTACAGATGGACGAGCAGCTAAAATAATAAGATCGGTTGATTGCCAACCATTGGTTACTCTATCTAATTTACTAAATCCACTGGCTATACCAGTAATATCCTCATTTTTAGTTCTTAGGTCTTCGATCCGATTGATGGTTTTAACCAAAACGGTATTGATATCGTCAAAATTTTTACGCAGATGGTTGTTGGTTATTTCAAATAATTTGGTTTCTGCGTCATCCAACAAATCAAATACATCTGTGGTATCCTCATAAGCATCTCCAATAATTTCTCCACTAATTCGAATTAATTCACGTTGAATAAATTTTTGTAAAATAATACGAGCATGCGATTCTATATGGGCTGATGAGGTAACACTGTTGGTGAGTTTCGTAACATAATATGGACCGCCAACCATATCTAATTCTTCTTTGGTTCGTAACTCTTCCACTACTGTTAAAATATCTATTGGTAGCGACTTTTGAGCCAGCGATTGAAAGGCTTTAAAAATACGTTGATGTGCTTCTACATAAAAACATTCTGGTTTTAATATTTCTATTACCGTATCGAAAGCGGCTTTTTCTAACATAATAGCACCTAACACAGCTTCTTCAAGATCTTTGGCTTGAGGAGGTACTTTACCGTACACCATGGTGCTTAAGTCTAAGTTGCTTTTGCGATTTCTTCGTCTGTCTTTGTTAATATTAGTAAGGTCCATGGGTAATTTTCAAATGCGTATTTAAAAAAGTATACGAATGTCGTAGGTCGATGAAGGTAACAGAATTCTACTGGGTTCAAAAAAATATTCAACTGCTAATTTAATACACGGTTATCTAACAATAATTACACACACATCAACCAAGTTATATATATCAAAAACCGTGCTTATGCATATCAAAAAAAAATATACACACATTATTTTTACAGATATTCACAAAATATGTGAAAAAAAATATTTTGTGTCAAAATGAATGCATATCAAAAAAAATACAGGTAAGGTGCTTTCCATGAAAGAGCAAGTTTTATGTTTATTTTCCTTTGAAAGAGTTATCTATTCTGTACTTTTGGCAATATTGATATATAAGTACTATGAAGATTAGTTATACATGGTTACATGAATATTTACCCATAACCCTTTCATTAGGGGAGTTATCCGCTATCTTAACTTCTATAGGCTTAGAAGTAGAAGGTATTGAACATTTTGAACGTGTAAAAGGAAGTTTAAATGGTCTTATAATAGGAGAGGTGTTAGATATACAGCCACACTCCAATGCAGATAAATTAAAAATCACTAAAGTTAATATAGGTTCAGAGAATGTGCTGCAAATTGTATGTGGTGCGGCTAATGTAGCTATTGGTCAAAAGGTAATAGTAGCTACTGTAGGCACCACTATTTATCCCATTAATGGTGATCCTATAACAATGAAGGTGGCTAAAATAAGAGGTATCGAAAGTTATGGAATGATTTGTGCTGAGGATGAAATAGGCATAAGCAATGATCACAATGGCATAATGGTGTTGCCAAACGATTGTATATCTGGAACTCCTGCTATCACACATTTTAAACCATATGAAGATGATATTATAGAAATTGGATTAACGCCTAATCGAATGGATGCTATGAGTCATCTGGGTGTAGCTAAAGATGTTTGTGCTTATTTGACACATCATCACAAAAAAACATATCAACCCAAATATCCATATAATAATACATTGCATATTGACAATAATACCTTGTCCATTAAGGTAGATATACAAAACAACCAAGCTTGTAAACGGTATAGTGGAATAAGTTTAAGCGGCATCAACGTCCAACCTTCTCCACAATGGTTAGCAAACAAACTGCTCGCCATAGGAATAAAGCCCATTAATAATGTGGTGGATGTAAGCAATTATATATTACATGAAACCGGACATCCTATGCATATATTCGATGCAGATACTATACACGACAAAACCATCATCGTTAAAAATGCTATAACCCATATACCATTCAAAACACTTGATGGAAAGGAGCGTGAGCTGCATGTAGATGATCTAATCATTTATAATTCAATAGAACCTATGTGTATTGCCGGTGTGTTTGGTGGACAACATTCGGGTGTAACAGAAAATACAAAAAATATTTTTATAGAGAGTGCTTGGTTTAATCCAGTAAATATTCGTAAAACCTCTACACATCACGGTTTGCGAACAGAAGCCGCTACACGGTTTGAAAAGGGAGTGGATATTAGTCAAACAGTACAAGTGCTCAAAAGAGCAGTATTAATGATACAGGAAATTGCAGGTGGAAAAATAACCTCTGATGTGGTAGATATTTACCCTCAACCAATGATTAAAAAAGAAATTACCTTTTCTTTTAACTATCTAAAAAAAATAATTGGAAAAAATTATC
>CAZXBE010000196.1:0-3472 GCA_964638565.1 uncultured Chitinophagaceae bacterium | reverse complement strand
AAAAAGCGCCAAAAACGTAGGTGGATTGGAATACTTGTTGAAAAAGGCAAACAGGATTTACTCCTTTAGCGGTAAGGGCTTTTCCATTTTTAGTGATTAAGCCAAAGTGGCTTTCATCTTCGCAGTACAAGTTTACTTTTTGGCAACTTTCTTTTTTTGTTCCCAAATGTTTTCACAGATACTGCTGAAGTTTTTTTTAAAGTTCACCTGCTTCAGCATCTTTTTTGATATGACTTTTGCGGGCTACTTTTATTTTTAGATTGAAAATGACGCATAGCATATTTTAGTAAAGTTCATATTTTTCATAACAAAAATATCCTAGCATACATACTAATATTAGTATAAGGCCGGAAAATGTATACCATGGGCTTTTTACTTTTATATTATTTTGTTTAATGATATTTATATATACAGCGGGAAGCTCATATAATTTCCCATCTTTTCTAATAACCCATTTTTTCCCAAGTCCAAAAAATGGTATCCAAACTAAATGGAAATAACTCTGCCTAACTTCTATTTTAAAATCTGTTTTAACATTATTGGTTAAGCTAAGTTCATAAGGATCGAAATCCTTTATTTTAAAATTATTCCAACCAAAAACTATTCTCATGGCTTATTTATTATATGTTTATTAATGAAGTGAAGATGGAATTCTACATTATGTAATTCATTACTTGTGTATCTCACTTGTAAAATGAAATTCAATGTCAGGATTATTAGTACGATCAGTTTGTAGAAACCATTCACTTTGTGCTAAATATACCAAATGTTCATCTTTATCATGCACAATATTATTTTTAAATCGGATAAAATCATTAAGTTTATTTTTATCTGTGCTGGTTATCCAACAGGCTTTGTAATATGGAAGGGTATTAAATTGTACGGATGCGCCATATTCATGAAGTAATCTATATTGTATTACTTCAAATTGTAATTCTCCTACACAACCTATAATTTTCCTATTACCACCATGTTGTGTAAATAGTTGTGCAACACCTTCATCAGTTAATTGTAACAGACCCTTTTCTAACTGTTTTGTTTTCATGGGGTCTTTATTAATTACTTCTTTAAAAATTTCAGGAGAAAAGCTAGGTATGCCCATAAAATAGAAATTTTCGCCTTCAGTAAGTGTATCGCCTATTTTAAAATTTCCAGTATCAAATAAGCCTACAACATCTCCTGGGTAAGCTTCTTGAATAATATCTTTATCTCTCGCCAAAAAGCTATAGGGATTACTAAAGCGTACATTTTTATCTAATCGTACATGATGATAATACGTATTACGTTCAAACTTTCCGGAGCAAACTCTTAAAAAGGCAATACGATCCCGATGCTTAGGATCAAGGTTTGCATGAATTTTAAATATAAAGCCACTAAATGTATTTTCTTCTGAGCTAACTTCTCTTATATCAGTTGGTCTTGGTAAAGGCACAGGAGCTATACGAACAAACGTTTCTAATAATTCCCTAACACCAAAATTATTAATGGCACTACCAAAAAAGACAGGCGCTACTTTACCTTTTCTATATTCTTCAATATTTAATTGTCCGTATACGCCATCTACCAATTCTATATCTTCTCGTAATTGACTAGCATCTTTTTCTCCTATTTTTTGCTCGAGAATAGGATCGGATAAATTTTGTATGGTTATCGCATTTTCATCAGCCGCTTTTGTGTTAGCAGTAAAAAGTAATAAGTTCTTATCAAATAAATTATATACACCTTTAAAATCTTTACCACTATTAATAGGCCATGTTATAGGGTGAAGTTGAATAGTTAATTCTTTTTCAATTTCTTCTAATAAATCAAATCTATTTTTGCCATCTCTATCCATTTTATTAATAAACACAATTACAGGCGTATCTCTCATACGACAAACTTCCATCAGGCGTCGTGTTTGAGGTTCTACCCCATTCACACTATCTATTACCAATACTACACTATCTACAGCTGTTAGGGTTCGATAAGTATCTTCAGCAAAATCTTTGTGGCCGGGCGTATCTAATAAATTGATTAATAAATTATTGTATTCAAACGTCATTACGGAAGTAGCTACAGAAATGCCTCTTTGGCGCTCTATTTCCATAAAATCGCTGGTAGCATGTTTTTTTATTTTATTGCTTTTTACTGCACCAGCCGTTTGAATAGCCCCACCAAATAATAGAAACTTTTCCGTTAAGGTGGTTTTACCTGCATCGGGGTGAGATATGATTGCAAATGTTCGTCTACGCTCTATTTCCTTTTTTATGCTCATTCAGTTTATTTTTATACTTCGCAAAAGTAATGTATTGCTTAAAAAGCGATCGATTGCTTTTTAAGGATGTAGTACCATACATGGTAAGTAGTATTTGTTCAGTACCTTTATAGTGGGAATAGTTGTTAAAATTTCAATTGTATGGATCAACAACATTATAAGGGGAATCGGGAAGAACTCAGCGAGCTTTTGAGCCAGTATGAAAACCTCCAATCTGGCAAAAGCCATACTTTTTTGGAGGAGGAAGCATTTGAGCGTATTATCGATTATTTCGATGATATTGAGAATTTACCTAAAGCTTTGGAAGCTGCTAAACTTGGTACGGAACAATTTCCTTATTCCGCCATGTTAATGACTAAACAAGCAGATTTGCTTATTGCCCTACAGCAATATGGCGAAGCGCTATGCATTCTGGACAAAGCAGTATTGTATGATAGTAATGATATCAACATATATGTATTAAAAACGGATGCTTATTTAGCAATGGATCAGTGTGATAAGGCTGTTGATATATTGGAGCAAGCCCTACAAATATTTGAAGGTGAAGAACGAATAGAATTGTTATTTGATTTAGCCGATGTATATGATACCTATGAAGAATTTGAAAAAGTATTTGACTGTTTAATACTTATCCTAGAACAAAGCCCTACCAACGAAGAGGCCTTGCATAAAATTTGTTTTTGGACAGATTTTACGGGTCGTAATGAAGAAAGCATTCGGTTGCATCTTCAAATTATAGATGACTATCCTTATAATGCTTTAGCTTGGTTTAATTTAGCTGCGGCATATCAAGGATTAAAGCTTTATGAAAAGGCAGTGGATGCATATCAATATGCTTTAGTGATTGATGAAAAATTTGATTACGCTTATCGTAATATGGCAGACGCTTATATACGATTACATAAGTACCGCGAAGCAATAGAGGCCTTAGAAAAAGTGTTGGAATTAAGTAGGCCTGAAGAATTAATTTACGAAGCCATTGGGTATTGTTATCATAAACTTAGCTATTTTTCTAAGGCGCGCTTTTATTATCGAAAAGCCATCCATATAAACCCATATTCTAGTAAGTTATACTATAAAATTGCTAGCACTTACATGGGGGAAAAGCATTGGCAAAGTGCTGTTAAACAGTTAGAAACGGCTATGCGAGTACATCGAACAAAGCCAGAGTACCATTTAGCTATTGGGCAATGTTATATTCAACTAAAGCAGTATAAA
>CAZXBE010000195.1:0-3473 GCA_964638565.1 uncultured Chitinophagaceae bacterium | reverse complement strand
ATTTATCCATTGCGTAAATATCTCCGCCAAGTTTCAATCTGCTTATTAAATCGGCAACTTCGCCAACGCTTTGAGTCTGTATTTTTACATATTCTTCAACGAAAATTGCAGTTGCGTAATCTTTAGATTTGAAAAACGCATCTTCATAAAATTTTTGATACTGAAACAATAGTTCATACTCTGCTTCGTAGGCAACATCCAATGCACTTGAAAGAGAACTAATACTATCTGTTATTTTTTCAACCGCTGGAACAGAAATAACACTTCCCATATCATTAACAAAATCTGCCAGTTTACGGTAATGTTCAAGTTCACTATTACTTTCTGAAACAAAATATTCTTGCGCTCCAAATAGACCAATTCTTTGAAGATTATTGGCTACGTGTTGATACAAATGGTGAGCGTACAATTCGCTACCTGCTGATTTATCAAACCAGGCTTTCATTTCTGGCTTTAAAAGATTTTTTAGCATTTTACTTTGAGTTTATTTTGACGTTTTAAATCTTCAACAATATTGTCGAAGTTAGAATGTATCTCTAATGCCTTCTTACCTAAATTGCCAAATTCAGATACCGATTCCTCTGCTGCTTTTAATTTTTCACGTTGGCTTATTTTACTCCGATCTGCTTTTTCAATAGCATCAAAAATATTCATAGCCTGAATTGAAGGTGCAGATTTACCGGCTGCACCTTCCTCATTTTTTAACGTGGCATCTTTGCGCATCCCTTGTTCTGAACCTGCTTGGTCACTCCCTTTATCGGTTTGCGAACCTGCGGTTTTGACATTGACATCTTCGTTGGACTTGCCGCCTTTTTTGTCATTTTCATTATTAATGGAGTTTTGTGACTTTTTTGATGTTTCTGTAATCACTTTGTCATAACCTTCAACACCAGTTCTGTGATACAGATTATGCAATTCATCTAATGCTTTTTCCTGTAAAGACTTAGCTGATAATAAATCTGATTCTTTTTCTGATAATCCTTTCTTAGCATTAAATTCCCTTTGAGAAATTATATAATCTCTCATTTGATTTGGTAATTCAATTTTATCTATACACGGTTTTCGCATAATACGCTTGTCAATATTAAAATTAATTCTTCTTCTTCACGTTCTTGCTGTTTTATATCACTTTTTCTTTCCGTTGTTTCTCCATGCGATGAAGCGCCGCCTGACGGAGTAGGTGTTGGTGGTGGCGTTGGTGGCCCAAACATATTCAAATTCATCAATAATGGTAGTAGCATCTCTTTTATTTTAAACCGATACAGCTTCAACTACATCCATACCTGTACCTGCGTAAATTGTCAATGTACCAGACGTAACTGCCGCTGCTGCTAATTTAACATCTCCCCCTGTTGATCCTATACTTATAAAAAATTCAGCTCTGAAAATAAAAACAGTATTAGTGGCATTACCGAAAACATTTGAACTTAATGTATTGATCGCTGTTATCTGCTCCTGCTGTAATGCTGTACCTTGCGCTGTTACACCCCTGAACCAACTACCAGAAATAGTAGAACCTGTTGGGGCTGTTACTTGCATCTTTATTCCTGTATTAGCCGTGTCTTTGCTTTGCGATCCTATTATTTTAACGCTATAAATTGTATTTGGCTTTGCAGTAAAACCTAAATTAGTATCAACAGCGGTATTACTTGCCGTAGTAAAATTGTTCGCTAAAGTATATGCTTTAGCTGTTACCGGTCTTGTCGTTGCGCTTGTCCTTGTCATCGTTTTAATTTACTGCTATATAGGTTACATATTGGCTATTTGCACTGGCATCAATATAAATAACATTTAAATTTGAAATATCCATACTAACTGTATCTCCTGCTGCCAGTTCAAACCCATTTGATGACGATACTAAAGAATCCCCCACATAAATAGTTCCTGAATTAGATAACCCTGCTTTTATTGTTACGGATTTTACCGCCCTGTTAGCATTTAACTGAACTCTTGTTGCCGCTGTTGTTACCGTTACCTTACCATTATAAGGTGTTGTTGGCGTAGAAACATTTACAGGTATAGCACTTTGATCGCTTGCAATAGCTACCGGTGCGCTTTTAGCCATTATATCCTGACCTAAAGATGGTATTCTATCCGTATTTGATTTTATGCCAGCTAAATTACCGCCTGTTTCTTGTGCTGCGTTAGCAGGTAATGGAAGGGATACTGCACTAATTGGTTGCGTTGCAGGAAAATTATCTACGCTTACTGTACCACCTATTAATATACCTGCATTTGTTACATTTACATCTATACCAGCCGCTAATAAAACTCTTACCGCTTCCATCGTTATTTCCTTTGCCAACCCTTGTGCAGCAAGTTGTGCATCAGTAAGCGGCCCCGTTACTGGAACATTGCCATTTATTTCAACAGGCATAGGATCAGCAGTACTTACCAAAGTAGCCGCACCTTCTGCCCCTACAGCAAATTTTACTATTTGAAAATCACTACCGCCTATTCTATCAACGACTATATCAGCACCTCCGGAACCTGGATTTAATGGTACTTGTGTTAACGACATACGTTACTTTTTATAATTAACATTTACCTTTTCAACAATACCTTGTCTATTTCTTACCAATTCTAAACTATCAATTTTATCTTGCCTTAAATTATCTGCTATTGTTTTTAATTGAACTGAATAATCTGTTTTTACCAAAGCCTTTGAAACAAGTTCATTATTTGATTTTATCATTGCAGATATTTTCTCAATTAAAGAATCATTATTAGGAGAATGAATTAATCTTCCAACCATATTCATAATACTAACATTCTGTTTACTTATATCATTGGCAATATTAACTACAGGTGTTAAATCAATGGCTTTGAATTTTAAAATAACACTACTTAAATCAGCAAATGATTTACGCATTATTTCCACTACATCTTTATCATAAGATTCCCTTTCAGCTACTTTTAAAATAGCTTCTTTTATAGTTTCAGCGTGATCGCCAATTTCCTGTAATATTTCGTCTATACCTTCCATTATTTTGTCAAACAATTTACAAGTAAATCAAGTAGTTTATGCTCTTTCACTAATCTTCTTTGAATGTCTTTTGGTCTGCCAACTCCTGTTTTATCACCATAAATATCTGTATATTCTACAGGCGTATTTGTATCTCCAACTTTTTCAGAAAGTAATTTTTTAACTTCTTCTGGTTGTCTAAAATTAATATCACTTTTTTCAGAAACCGATTCAATATTAACAGGTTTTGTTTCTGATGCCGCCTCATTCAATAATGATTCTCGTGGAAACTTTTTTACAGCGGCATCTACCAATTCAGGCGTAAAAGCCCTCTCTACACTTTTTCTAACATCCATACTACCAGATAACTCTTTTCCATCTTCACTGATATTTTGCGCTTGCTGTGCAATAAATTTTAAAGCATCTTCTGGTTTATCTATTCCTAATAAAGCCCCTTTATTGAGATATGGTTCTACTAATTTATCTGCGTTATCAGCATCTAAAACGG
>CAZXBE010000194.1:0-3510 GCA_964638565.1 uncultured Chitinophagaceae bacterium | reverse complement strand
AAAAAGAATTAGCTTATTTAGTAAATGCAGATGCTGTAAAGTATTTAGCGAAAGCTTCTCATCAACATCGTGCCAAATTTATACATGTTTCAACTGATTATGTTTTCGATGGAAATAAAAATATACCATATGTAGAAACAGATAACCCCAATCCTACAAGTGTATATGGTGCTTCTAAATTATTAGGAGAACAATATGCAATTGCTGAAAACCCCAGCAGCATTATTATTCGAACATCGTGGGTATATAGCGAGTATGGAAAAAACTTTGTAAAAACCATGATGCGATTAATGCAAGAAAAAGAAAAAATTGGTGTAGTAAATGATCAATATGGTTCCCCAACCTATGCAGCTGATTTGGCCAAAGCTATTATATCCGTAATGGACTATTGCAAAAAAAATCAACAAATATATTCAGGCATTTATCATTATACAAATAGAGGTATTATAAATTGGTATGATTTTGCTGTAGCTATTAAAGAAATTACAAAAAGCAGCTGTTCTATTGAAGCGATTCCCACAGCGCAATATCCAACGCCAGCAAAGCGTCCGTCGTACTCCGTTTTAGATACACAAAAAATTTGTCGTACCTTTGCACTGTACATTCCTGATTGGAAAGAAAGTTTGAAAAAGTGTATACAAAAACTATAGATTCTTTAATTATCAAGTGTTCATTATTCATTATTAATTATAAAATATGTATCCTGTAGAAATTGTAATGCCCATGAAGGCAGAATTAACCGAAAATGGATTTCAAGAGTTATTAACTTCAGTAGAAGTAGAGAATGCATTAAAACAATTGGGAACTACTTTAGTAGTTATTAACTCTGTGTGTGGTTGTTCTGCTGGAACAGCTCGACCTGGCGTTTTAATGGCTGTACAAAACAGCAATAAAAAACCTAATCGGTTAGCGACTAGCTTTGCTGGTTTTGATATGGACGCAGTTAAGAAGGTTAGAGAATATTTAATGCCTTACACGCCAAGCTCGCCATCCATTGCTTTATTTAAAGATGGTCAATTGGTTCATATGATAGAACGTCATCAAATTGAAGGCCGTTCAGCACAAATGATTGCGGCTAATTTAACTGCCGCATTTGAGCAATATTGTTAATTGTAAAAAAAAATCATACATTGAAAGTCAATTCAACAGTGAGTTGACTTTTTTATTTTTACACTATGGATACCATACTAAAAGATTACATTCAATACTACAAGGCTCGAATGCAACGCTATGAAGGAGATAAAATGTTTGCTCATTCTTACCAAACAGAAAAGGCCTTATATGATGCTATTGCTTCCGTTTCAAGTATGGAAGAATTGCAACAAAATAAAACAGCTGAGTTTGGCAGGCTATCAGTCGAAAATGGTGTGGCATTATCGAAAGATGGCGCAGCTTGTAGATTAGAATTTTATAAAAAAGAGAAAGAAGATATATATGCTAAAGGCGAACAAGCACTATTAGATAAGGTTACTGCAGCTACAGATGCTTATTCAATTACCACTATTGTTAATGAAGTAATGACAAAAAACAGTATTGAAATATCCGTAGATACAATGTGGCCAATGACTTTTTTTAGTATGATGGATGTGTTGGAAAAAATTGAAATATGTCAAAAAGCAATAGTACCAGATGCTTGGAAGACAGATATGCAACAATTAGAAAAAGAGTATATTCAATCACTTCAAAATCAAATGCAATCTTTTTTGAAAAGTATACGTAATTATAGATCTGATTGGAAAGTGAATTATGAAATACTATGGGAGTACCGTCATCGAAAAAAAAGCCCTTTGTCAGATGCGATTTTAAAACAACGGATTGCAGAACATAAAATCTATTGTAAAGATATTATCTAATTTTTTTAGCGTATTACATTTAACTAAATACAACACATGCCAATCGATAAAACTCAATCAGATGCTATGCTGAATACCTTTCGTCAAATGGTAGCAGATTGTAAAGCAAAGGGATATAGTGGCGAATCGTTTGATAAGATGTGCCGTATCATGGAGGAGATGGAAGCATTGGCTGTAGAAATGAATGATCTTGCCTTGTTTAGTGCAAAGCTTACTACCGAAGGCTATTTTGTAAACTTTAGTAATGAATATGGTAGAACATTAAGCAATGTTGCTACAGAAAGTACTTCAAATACTGGTACTTACGATGATAATGCTTTGTTACAACAAACTATACAATCTTATGAAGCCAGTTTAAAGAATTTTGAAAATCATAAGGATAAAGAGCTTCTCACCAAAGCATTACAGGATGTTATTGATCTGGGAAAGTCTGGGGTTAACTACCCAACTTTTTTACGGCTTATGATAGAACAAGGTTTAGATAAGGCTATGGAAGGAACTGTTCTCAATAGAAAATATTTGGTAGAGGATTTAGTTTTTGCACAAAAAATGATTCAACCTGTATCGGAAAGAAAAGCACAGAAGATACTTCATAAATATGATGAAATAGCTGCACAGTCAAAGCTTCATATTCCTAATACCATCGTATTTAATTTAGAAAGATTTAAAATTGAAAGCGATTCTGAAGCTGACATGAAACGCTATAACCATATTATGCATTTATGGCAAACAAGTTTTTTTGATTTGCACTGGTGGATAGATGCGTACACAAAATTTGCACCCACCGATGAGCGTTATGCAGGTCAAAATGATACTGAAACAAAAAAAAATATTGAAAGAATAAAAAATATCAATCCAGGAAAAATAAAAGCAACGCTTGATATTTTAGAAAAAAATTATCAATTGCAGTTTAACGATATTTTTAAGCATGAAAACTTTGATGCAGAGTATAGGAGTAATCGATTTAACTATACAGAGGAATATGTAAAATTTATTAAGGAAGACATTTTCCCTCAGTGCATACCATTAAAGCATGCGGAAAAAGCATTGATTGATAAGGCCGAATCACTATATAATAAAGCATTGATAAAAAGTGAGGAAGAACAAAAAAAATAAGACAATCTTTTGTTCATTAGATTTATTTCGGGATTTAATGCAAAAAACGAACGTCTATTCCGAGAAGCCTAGCTTTTGGTGGAACAACGAAGCAATCTGAACTAAAAGAAATCTATTATTAAAATTGTCATGCATGCCTAAGAGACTTTTAGACAAAGATGTTAGTACAAAATGCCACCAATTGCTTTATCCTCCAGTACAGGAACCCCCTGATCCATAAGTTTACATAAAAAAATCCGAGTAAAATAATTCTCGGATTAGTGCGGCAGAGGAGATTCGAACTCCCACACCCTTTCGGGCGCTACCACCTCAAGGTAGTGCGTCTACCAGTTTCGCCACCGCCGCAGTAAAGCAAATGTAAAAATAACCATTGAATATAATATCATCTCATGTTTATTTATCTACTTCTTAACGCTGTGTTTATATTTTTTATAGATAATATAGACTATAGCCAGTAACAGAAATAAAGTCCAAAAATTAGTTAAGAAAGAGACTCTAAAATAATTTGTGTAAATGGAAATGAGTAACTGTTATTTAGAGT
>CAZXBE010000193.1:0-3583 GCA_964638565.1 uncultured Chitinophagaceae bacterium | reverse complement strand
GGAAGCCGTAACCGGTATGCCACAAATTGTTATTCAGTATAACCGAGCAGCCATTGCACAATATGGATTAAATATCTCAGATATTAATAAAATCGTTAATACAGCCTTTGCTGGAGAAAGCAGTGGTACAGTGTATGAAGGAGAAAAAAGATTTGATCTTGTCGTACGATTAACAGGTGAAAAAAGAAAAAATTTGTCCGATGTACAAAATCTACTCATTGCAATGCCCGCAGGTACGCAAATCCCATTAAATGCAGTAGCTAAAGTAGATATTGTAGAAGGTCCTAATCAAATTCAGCGTGAAAACTCACAGCGCAGAATCATTGTAGGATTCAATGTAAGAGGTAGAGATGTACAAAGTATGGTGAAAGAGCTGCAAATGAAAGTGGATAAGCAACTCAAAATGTCTCCGGGTTATTACATAACCTATGGAGGAGCATTTGAAAATTTAGAAGCAGCCAAGAAAAGATTAAACATTGCAGTACCGGTTTCCTTACTCTTAATTTTCTTGTTACTATATTTTACGTTTAGTTCTGTTAAACAAGGTTTACTCATTTATTCTGCCATTCCTTTATCTGCTACCGGTGGTATATTAGCCCTTGCCATTCGGGGAATTCATTTTAGTATATCTGCCGGTGTTGGTTTTATTGCACTCTTTGGTGTAGCAGTATTAAATGGTATTGTCCTGATTGCCGAATTTAACCGTTTAAAGAAAGAAGGATTAACTGATTTAAAACAGATTGTAACACAAGGTACTAAAACGCGTTTGCGTCCAGTACTCATGACAGCATTGGTAGCTTCACTGGGTTTTCTACCTATGGCGCTTAGCACTGGCGAAGGTGCAGAAGTACAGCAACCACTGGCTACTGTAGTAATAGGAGGCTTACTCATTGCCACTTTCTTAACACTATTTGTTTTACCCATCTTATATATTATGTTTCAAAAAGGAATTTCATTCAACAAAAAATCAACTGTTGTATCTGTTGTTATTTTTTGTATAACTGTGTTTTCATTTTATAAAACAACTGCACAAACAACGATAAGCTTACAAGCAGCAATAGATACATCTGTAAAAAATAACCTCTCTATTAAAAATGAGAGGTTGCGTGCAGATTATCAGCAAAGATTAATTAGATCAGCTGTAAACATTCCCTCTACAAATATTGTAGGAGAATATGGTCAGATCAATAGTTATTATGTAGATACTAAATTAGGTGTTGCTCAAACCTTTAGCTTTCCTAGCGTATATAGTAGACAAAAAGCATTACTTAACGAAGAATGGAAAAGTAGCTTGCTAAATACCAGCGTTAAAGAAGCTGTGCTAAAAAAACAAGTAGTGCAGGTGTATTATAATCTCATCTACTTACAAGAAAAGAAAAAACTATTACAAAGAAATGATAGCCTATTTGCTGAATTTTTAAATAAAGCCACCTTACGTTTTAATAAGGGAGAAAGTAATGTGTTAGAAAAAACAACAGCTGAAAGCCAGCGAGGGCAAATAAGTTTACAATTATCATCTTTGCAGCAAGATATGGAATTACTTCAACTGCAATTTCAATTACTACTCAATACATCTACCATTTTTATTCCGGATCAAAAGGAACCGAAATTAAGTTTTATAAGCAAGATAGATACTGTGCTATTATCTACTCATCCTGTGGTGCAGTATATAAGGCAGCGGCAAGAAGTAGCAAGACTTACAACTGAAGCAGAAAAATCCAAATTGCTTCCCGACCTTATGGTAGGCTACAACATCATGAGTATGAAAGGAGTTGGAGCAGATAATAAAAATTATAATACTACACCGCGTTTTCAATCTGTACAAGTAGGATTAGGCATACCCATTTTTAGTAGTGGACAAAGATCAAAAATTAATGCAGCTAAATTAAATGAACTGATTGCAGCAAGTGATTATGAAATAAACTTAAGCAATCTTGAAAATAGCTACAAGTCTACTTTTACACAGTATCAAAAATATGTAAAGGCAGTTGAGTATTTTGAAACTACTGCTTTAAAAAACGCTGATATTATAACTACTACCGCTAACAAAAAATTTATGAATGGGGAGATCAACTATTTAGAATGGGTAATGTTAATCAACCAAGCTGTAAATATTCAAAATGATTATATAGAAGCCCTGAAAAATAGAAACGAGAATGTTATTGAAATCAATTCTTTTATCACAAAATAATTTTATACCATGAAACTATTAATCACCTTTATAAATACGTTATTGCTACTTGCTTCATGTAGTAGTAATAAAACAGAAGAGAAAAAAATAGAAGCTAAGACAAAAGAAAACGTAGTAATATTAACCGATGCACAATATAAAAATGCAGGTATAGAAATAGGTAAACTAAACGAGCAATCTATTTCATCTATAATAAAAGTAAATGGGAAGATAGATGTACCTCCAAAAAATATGGTATCTGTTAGTGTACCCCTTGGCGGTTATTTAAAAACGACTAAACTACTGCCCGGTATGTATATTAGAAAAGATGAAGTGTTGGCTATCATGCAAGACCCACAATATATACAGCTACAACAAGACTATCTTACAGCAAAAGCAGAATTTGCGTTTACAGAAAGTGAATATAACAGACAAAAAGAATTAAATCAAAGCAAGGCCACCAGCGATAAAGTTTTTGAACAAACAAAAGCTGCTTATCAAACTCAATATATTTTAATAAAATCATTAGGGCAAAAGCTGAGGCTAATAGGACTTAATCCAAATAAGATAAATGCAGATAATATTTCTAAAAGCGTACCGGTTTATTCACCTATCAACGGTTTTGTATCGAAAGTTAATGTAAATATTGGGAAGTATGTAAATCCAGCTGATGTGCTCTTCGAATTAGTCAATCCATCTGATATTCATCTTGCTTTGACTGTTTTTGAAAAAGATATTAATAATCTTTCTATTGGACAAAAGTTAATGGCTTATACAAATAACAATCCTGAAAAGAGATACCCTTGTACAATTATCTTAATTAGTAAAAGTCTATCTGATGAAAGAGCAACAGAAATACATTGTCATTTTGAGCAGTATGATAAAAACTTATTACCAGGTATGTATATGAATGCAGATATAGAGTTAAAAAACAAACTTTCTAAAGCATTGCCAGAGGATGCTATTGTCCGCTTTGAGAATAAGCAATATGTTTTTCTTGCTAAAGGGAAAAATCGTTTTGAAATGCAAGAAATAAAAACAGGTAGTTCTGAAAATGGTTATATAGAACTTATAAATGCTGACAAAATAGCTAATGAAACTTTTGTATTAAAAGGTGCTTATAATCTTTTAATGACATTAAAGAATACGGCGGAGGAATAAGAGCAAAATGTTAGATGAGTTTTTATTTTTAGTGTTAGTAATACAGCAACCAAAAAATCATTTGTCAACATGATAACCCTTATCCGTCTTCACCTTATGAGCTACATAGCCTTGTTTGAATTTATAAAAGATACATACAAAGCATGGCGAAAAAATAACAGTACGCCACTAGCATTTAGCCTATAAAAAAATAGATTTCTTTCTAATTCTCTTACCAATCTGCCTGCAATGGTTTTTACTTTTTTATCTGCT
>CAZXBE010000192.1:0-3584 GCA_964638565.1 uncultured Chitinophagaceae bacterium | reverse complement strand
TTAATGCGATGTCACTCATGTTGGGAAGTATGCCACTCCCTTTTTGATTTTGTAGGTTAGCTCCATATTCTAATCGCTTCCAAAAGCTTTTTGTTTTCTGGGTGTTGGGTTTGAAGTTGGGCATGTCAAGGTCTGCTCCGCTGCCTTGTGAAAGCTTATCTTTTAGTTTATCCAGTTCTTGTTTAGCTTGTTGTAGGTTTTGTTGTATAATATTCCCAGCATTAGGTCCACCATTGCTGATTTGATTTTGTATTTGTGTTTCTACTGTTGTTCTTCTTTGTAATCCAGCCAGGCTTGGATCGTTTATATCTGTTGGATTGTCTGTTCTAAATATAGATGACAGAAAAGAGTTTTTTTTCATGAAGGTTTGGAAAGCAGGTAGCTCTCTTAATAAAGCCATTGTTTTTTGTTGAAGTTTTTCTGGATCTTTTAACTGGTCTTTATATTCTTGTATTTGTTGTTTGTAATAGTAGATTTTTTCGGTATAATTGTTTAAGCTATTCTTTAACCGATTAGGAATATTGGTGTATTTTGATAGAATGTCTTTATACTCTTGTTGTTTGTTTTTTAGTACTTGTTCTATAGCATTGCTATAGTTGAGTTTGTTTTGTAAGTCGGTTACGCTTTGTAAGGCGTTGGCGGTGCTTAATTTATCGGTTAGGGATTTTATGTTTAACTTATCACTTATATTCTGGGTTTGTAGGAATTTAAGCGAAGTGCTTAAGCTATCTAATTGTGGAATGTAGTTGTTGAGGTTAGTACTATTAGTTAAGGCTTTTGCTTTTTGCTGGATGTTGGTTGCATATTGCTCATAACTGTTCGTGGCACTACCATTTAATAGGTTGGTTTTAGTGCTATCTGTTTTTTGTAATCGATTAAGCAGCTTGCTTTCTGCTTTATATAGAATGTGTAATTGTTTTTGAATACCCTTATCTACTTTTTCATTTAAATTCTGTGCGTATTGCTGCACTGTAGCTGTATAAGGGCCAGCTATCTGTTCTAAGGACAACAGACTATCCTTCACCTGACTATAGCCAGTTGTGGATAGGTTGACAATAAAAGTTAATATAGCAGCAGTTTGTGCTATAGTTTTAGTTCTCATGCCTAAACAATTAATTTATATATGCTTAGGGCTTATGGTTGATTAGGTGGCTTTAAACAGATAGTTGGATAAAAACGCAGCTAAGATAGGGAGATGAATTTAAAATAATGAATATGAAGTAAAATAACTTTTCAGACGATAGTCAAAGTGTTTCTCACTAAGACCCATTTCGTATTGTGTGACACTAAATAACTACTGGTAAAAAAATTAAAGAATGATTAAAATATATATGTATATTTGCGCACTCTTCTCCCATAAAAAATGCTTAAAAGCAATTAGGAATTAGTGCTATAACTATAGACAATATTAGGATGGATTTAAGCTTTTGATGAACCTAACACTTTTAAAAGTATCAAGCATTGTATTGACAATGTAACCCTAATCAATAGAATGATGTTTGTTGTGTCTAAACCCAAACAATAAGTATAATTATTTTTAAAAAACTAAAATTAAAAAAAACGTCATGAAAAAGGTAAAAACCCCTTTATTATTTGCCCTACTTACTGCCTCAGTATTACTAAACTTTATAGGCTGTCAAAAACAAAAAGATGTAGAATCTCCCCAGCAACAGAAACAAACAACAAGTAGAGGTAACTTGTCTATAGCCAGATTAGTTTCTGATAGTACCAAGGATTACAGTATTGCTATGGATAAAGCCATCCGCTTTACCAAAAGATTTAGAGATAATAAAACAGCGGCAGAACCTATTAGCTATAAAGTGCCTGTAGGAGGGATATTGCAATTATTAAAAAGAGTACAAGATAATAATGTAGATATTACACACATCACTTTTTATCAAGCTATTGATGACTATGGAAACTGGAAATTAGTTTATGTAGCTACTAAAGCAGATGGTACTGATATATTAGAATATGCCCAGCCACAAACTATAACTGTAAATGGATTTACTACTCCTATATTAAGCCCTGCTTATGACGAAGTTGGAGGTAATGGTCTTACGGGTACTAATGTTTTAAATGGTAAATAATAAATACAATTAAATTCTCCAGTTCGTTTAAATATATACAACTGAATGAATACACAATCTTTTCTTTTTGGTACAGTACTACTTGTAATACTGATTGATTCTTGTATTGCATTATATAAATATAAAAATTTACCTCTTGCACTAAAAGCGGCAGCTTGGTTTTTAATTTTAGTATTTATAAAACAAACAGCTATACTTGTATTACTGTATCAAAAACAAAATAATTTCTTTTTATTCCATATAGGTGTTGTAACTGATGCTGTACCGTTGCTTCTCATGTATAGAGAGATGTTTAAAAAGCATATAGAAGAAAAGGAAGTATATGTATATAGAAAGATATTTGTAATACTAGTTGTATTCTTTGTGGTATTTGCGGTAGTAAATGCCCTATTTTGGCAACCTCTTACTATCTATCCAAGCATTACCCGTACAACATTAAATATAGTAATTCTGCTCTTTAGCACACTTCATTTCTATAAATATACTTATGAACCAATACCAAAAGAGCCCTCAGAAATAAAGGATTATGTAAATAGTCGAGTTCCACTTTTTTGGATTAATACGGGGCTACAATTTTTTAGTACTGCTACTTTAATACTTTCTATCTTTGGAGATGTGTTTTTGAAGAGTAGAAAACTTGTTGCTAGCGGTGTTGATACCCCAACTGTTCATGCTATTTTTGCTATTGTATTATATACACTTATAGGCCTTGCATTTATAAAAGCTAAAAAACTTCGTAATAAATAAGGAGCGTAAAATTTCCTCTAAACTCTTTCTTAAAGCTAAATTATAGTATGTTAAACGATATACAAAATATTACAGAAGATGTACAGCGAGCTAAAATAATTCTCAAATACATATATAAAGTATTCGATCATGTTAATGATGCAAAGCAGATGGAGAAGCTCTCAAAAGATATATCTAAGCAACTTAACAAGAATGATGAATTACTTACAAAAGAAGATTCGATTAACCCATCTGTGGAAGTAAGCGTTGCAAAAGAACCCATTTCTGAAAAAGAGTTTAACTATAAAATGGCTGCACATGATTTGATTAGCCCATTGGCTACTCAATTTACGCTATTGGATATTTTAAGAGAAGACGTGCTTCAGGTATTAGAACGTATAGATTCTTTAACTATATCTAACAGTGAAAGTATAAAAAGGTCAAAAGCCGTTCTAAACAGTGATACACAAATTAATCAACCTATCCCTTTTGAACAATTAATAGAAGTCATTATCCAACTTTTAAGCATAAGGGAACTCTGTAAACATGTGGATATTGTTGTACACCATAATACTAAAAAGAGCTTTTACAATAATATAGCGATGGTACAATCCATTATGCAAAATCTCATCCAGAATGCGGTAAAATATAGCAAGCTTAATCAGAAAAACACTATTACTATTACAGTTAATGATACAAGCAATGGTGTAGAAATTATAGTACAAGACACAGGAATAGGAATGGATAAAGAAAGGGTATCTAAACTCT
>CAZXBE010000191.1:0-3643 GCA_964638565.1 uncultured Chitinophagaceae bacterium | reverse complement strand
CAATTAGTATTAAAAATCTTAAAAAATTATCCTCTTAACTTATCTTGACCCAAAATTTATTTTGCAGAACCAAAATCTAACATAAATTACCAACCTATTTTTATTTTGCCATGCAAAAAATTCTTGAATCAGAACTAATTATCAACAACCGAGGAGCCGTTTATCATTTAGATGTACGTCCCGAAGAAATAGCAACAACCGTTATTACCGTAGGCGATCCCGATCGTGTACAAGAAGTGAGTAAACATTTTGATAGCATAGAAGTAAAACGCCAACATAGGGAATTTATTACCCACACTGGGCGCATTGGCACTAAAAGAATTTCTGTAATAGGTACCGGCATTGGAACAGATAATATTGATATTGTGTTTAATGAATTAGATGCGTTAGTTAATATTGATTTGGAAAGCCGAACTATACAAAAAACACTTACTTCATTAAATATTATACGTATAGGAACCGCTGGTAGTTTGCAAAAGAATATACCTGTCGATGATTTTGTTGTATCTACACATGGTTTAGGCATAGATAATCTATTGCATTTTTATAGAAGAGATAATAATGAAGAAGAAAAGTCTATACTACAAGCCTTCTCTACACATACACAACTTACCAATCAATCAATACAGCCCTATATTTGCAGTGGAAATGTACATTTACTCAAACAATTTGTACATGGATTTCATCACGGCATTACCGTTAGCTGTCCTGGTTTTTATGGACCACAAGGCCGTGTATTACGCTTAGGCATTGCTTTTCCAGAACTGGTGGATAGGCTCACAACCTTTAATTACGGTCAACATCGTATTGCTAATTTTGAGATGGAAACATCCGCTATGTATGGTTTGGCAAAATTACTAGGCCACCAATGTCTTTCTACTAGTGCCATTGTAGCCAATCGTGTTGAAAAGAAATTTTCTACAAATGCAGGCCTTGCAATTGAAAAATTAATTTTAAAAACACTACAGATATTAAGTTCAGACTAAAATAATGCACATCCCATTTTATAAGTATCAGGGCACAGGCAATGATTTTATTATTGTAGATAATAGAGCTCAACTATATGCTGCATTAACAACAACACAAATAAAGCATTTGTGTGATAGGCATTTCGGCATTGGTGCTGATGGATTCATGTTATTGAATACTATAGATGGCTACGACTTTGAAATGAAATATTATAATGCAGATGGTAATGAAAGTAGTATGTGTGGCAATGGAGGAAGATGTATTGTACAATTTGCATATACGCATCATATCATTCATAAAAAATGTCGTTTTTTAGCTATAGATGGTGAACATGAAGCAATTATTGAAAATCCGAATTGGATTAAACTGAAAATGAAAGATATATCCAATGTTACTAAAGAGAACAATGATTTTATTTTAGATACAGGATCACCGCACTATGTTAAATACGTGCAAAACATAAAGGATATAAATATTGTAGAGCAAGGTCGTAAAATACGTTACAGTAAAGCATTTGACAAAGAGGGCATTAATGTAAATTTTGTTGAAATAAAGAGTGATAACAATATTTATGTACGTACATACGAACGTGGTGTTGAAGATGAAACGCTTTCTTGTGGAACGGGTGTAGTAGCAAGCTCAATAGTAAGTACACTTATTATCGGGTTCAATAAAATAAATATTGAAACGTTAGGCGGAAATTTGGTTGTTGAACTGAATAAATTAAACGATACTCAATGCAAAAATATTTGGCTTTGTGGGCCAGCAGCCATGGTTTTTAATGGAGCAATAGACATCAATCTTTAACCTTTTTTTGCTCCCTAATTCTATACTGCAAAAATTCATTCAATTGCAAATAATCTAAATTTTTAGCAATAATGTTTTTATCTGCATCCAGTAAAACTAATGTGGGTATGGTAAATGCATCGTATAATTGCCTATACGTGGGCTGTTTAGCAATAGATTCTTTTATACGTAACAATTCCGTATAGTAAACGTTCACCCAATCTTCTATACCATGTTCGTGGATAGCCTTTAACCAAGTTGCCTTATCACTATCTACCATTATAGCGAATATTTTGAGCCCTATATTTTCCCAATTTTTATGATACATAGAATCTAGCTTTGGTATTAAATGTGCACAATGCGAGCAAGTAGGATCCCAAAAACAAACTAAAGTGTATGGTGCTTTTATATCATATAAAGAAGTAATATGATCGGCTGTATCTGCTAAACGAACATTTATCGAAGGCCGTCCAATTAAATTGGCCATTACACTATATGCCCTGTTGTATATATATTTACGTTGTTCTTCGGTAAGCCATTTTACTTGTCCTGCAGCTATATGTTGTTGAAATAGGTACACAAATACAGCATCCTGTCCCATAATGTTTGTATTCATGTATTGATCAATAAATTTTCCAATTAAAAATCTATACATGGTAGAATCTGACTGCGCAACATTTAACATCCCGTCTATTTCATGAATAATAGAATCTGTAGCAGGCGCTACAAATTTTTCAAAATATTGATCTAATTTATTTTCTAGAATAGGTGTTCGAACCAAACGGCCATCTGTAAAATCAATATTACTCCAATAGTGTTTCTTTAAATACTGAAACGCCTCCATCTTATTTTTGCGCATATCTCTTACACTACTAGGCAACAATGGGTCTTTTAAGGCATTTAATAAAACGGTTAAAAAAGAATAAGGATATTGCTTTATACTATTTTCTCGATACTGATCCATTTGCTTATGCAATGCATCAAGCTTTTTCTGTGCTACTTTTTTTTGTTTATCAGTGGTTGTACTAAGAGTGCGTTCTGTTTGTTTTATTTTTTCTGCAATTGTATTAATAAATAGGGTGTATTCATTGAAAAGCCGATTGTCCTCTGATTGGCTAAAATGTATATTCTGCCTTAATCCCGTAGTATCTGCATCAATACTAAATCGCTGTTGTTTATCTATTAAAAAATCGAACAGTATTGTTTTTTGTGGCCCTATTACAAAGTAAACACCGCCAGGCAATAAATCTGCTCCTGTAAAAATTCCTTCTCCTCTACTATTTAAACATACAGAATCGATAATACCTTTTTGGTTTCCATAATAATATCCTAAATAGATACATTTTTCATGGTAAGGCTTAATCGTAATATGGATAGCATATTGATGGGCATTATACAGGCTTTGAGCTTGGCAAAGTATAATTTGTAAGCTTATGGCAATAGATAATACTACTTTTTTTATTTTACTCATTGGATAAAGAATATAATCAAGCAAATGTAGTTACTATAATGACTCCATAATAGTATGTCCATATAAAATCATTTAGAACATTTTTAAAAAAATTTGGCATAATACAATGTAACCAATAATTTTACACTCCTTTTGGGAATTCATTTATGCGGAAGTAGCTCAGTTGGTAGAGCGCAACCTTGCCAAGGTTGAGGTCGCGGGTTCGAGCCTCGTCTTCCGCTCCAAGTTCCATCTTATGGAGAGATAGGTGGAACTTTTTCATTGCCCCGGTGGTGAAATTGGTAGACACGCAGGACTTAAAATCCTGTGGCCAGCAATGGCTGTGCGGGTTCAAGTCCCGCCTGGGGCACAAAAGCCTTGTTATATATGTAACAAGGCTTTTATTGTTTATGATTAAATACTTTTTGAATTTATCAA
>CAZXBE010000190.1:0-3691 GCA_964638565.1 uncultured Chitinophagaceae bacterium | reverse complement strand
CTTATTTACAACAACCATTTAAATATAATGTTGACTTTGTTATTCATTCCACTACAAAATTTTTAAATGGACATGGTACTGCAATAGGTGGAGTGTGGATTGGCAAGGATATTCATTTTATGAATACTATTGGCACCAAAACACATCGTTTAATAGGAGGCAATGGAAATCCATTCGATGCTTATTTATTAGTACAAGGCATTAAAACGCTAGAACTGCGTATGGATAAGCATTGTGCCAATGCCATGCAAGTAGCAGAATTTTTACATAACCATAATGCCATTGAAAAAGTTCATTATGCTGGACTGATTAATCATCCTGATTATGCTATAGCCCAAAAACAAATGAACCATGCCGGACCTATGCTAAGTTTTGAATTGAAGGGCGGATTTGAAGCAGGTAAGCAATTCATCAACAAATTGCAAATGTGCACCTCTGCTGTTTCTTTAGGCACTTGCGATACATTGGTTTGTCATCCTGCCTCTACAACCCATCATGGTGTATCTAAAACACAACGAGAAAAATTTGGCATCACAGATGGACTTATTAGAATGAGTGTAGGTGTCGAAAATATAGAAGATATTTTGGAAGATGTTGATCAGGCATTAAAAATATAGGAAACTTTAGAAACTTTTTTAGTTTCCAGAGTTTCTTTCTAATTAAATCCTTACAATACAATCGACTGCACCAATGCACTTTTATCTGGATAATCGGTGTTGTAATGTAAGCCCCTACTCTCTTTTCTAAATTGTGCACTTTTTACAATTAAATAGCCTACAGTTATTAAATTACGCAACTCGCACAGCTGTGGTGATACTTGCGTTTTTTGATATAGTTCTTCCGTTTCTTCAAACAATATATCTAATCTACGCATAGCCCTACGCAATCTTTCATTCGTACGTACAATGCCAACATAATCGGTCATTAACAATTGTAATTCTTTCAAACTTTGGGTTATTAAAATCATTTCTCTTGGTTTGCTCGTTCCTGCAGCATTCCAGGCCCCCACCTGACCTCCCCCAATAGGGGAGGAACAATTAGCTTCATCAAATTTATTAATACTATCTATATATGCTCGATGGGCAAATACCATAGCCTCCAATAAACTATTACTCGCTAACCGGTTAGCGCCATGTAATCCAGTGCTAGCACATTCTCCACAAGCATATAAATTTTGTATGGATGTTCTTCCCCATTCATCTGTTTTAATGCCACCACAACTGTAATGTGCTGCTGGTGCAACGGGTATCATATCTTTTTGCACATCAATACCTATAGATACACATTTGGCATAAATATTAGGAAAATGTTGTTTGAATTTTTGTAGATCCATGTGTTTGCAATCCAGCCATACATGTTCTATTCCAGCACGTTTCATTTCATTATCAATAGCTCGAGCTACAATATCTCTGGGTGCTAAATCTTTTCGCTCATCATAGTTTTCCATAAATGCGTCACCTTGTTTATTTCTTAATATGCCACCATCACCCCTCACCGCTTCTGTTATTAAAAAACAAGGACTTATACCTTGCTCATATAATGCAGTAGGATGAAATTGAATGAATTCCATATTTTCAATACGTGCTTTAGCCCGGTAAGCCATGGCTACACCATCGCCAGTAGCAATGCTAGGATTGGTTGTAGTTCTGTAAACTTGTCCATTTCCACCGGTGGCTAGTACAGTTATAGCAGCTTCTATTTTTTCTATTTGATGCGTTTGTAAGTTTAATACATAAGCACCATAGCATTCAATATTGGGTGTTGATTTGGTAATTAAATAACCTAAGTGGTGTTGTGTAATTAAATCCAACACAAAACAATAATGTATAAGTTGAATATTAGATTGCTTTTTGATAGCCTCTAACAAAGCTCGTTCCATTTCTTTACCTGTAACATCTTTATGATGTAAAATACGATGTGTAGAATGCCCGCCTTCTTTTCCTAATTGATATTTTCCTTGTACATCTTTATCAAATTGAGTACCCCAATTAATAATTTCTTGTATTCGTTCCGGACCTTCTTTAATAACTAAATGCACAATTTCTTTATTACATAAATCGTCTCCGGCAGTAAGCGTGTCTTGTATATGTTGATCAAAACTATCGTGTGCCAAATCGTTTACCACAGCAACGCCGCCTTGGGCATACTTTGTATTCGTTTCATCGGCTACTGCTTTTGTAATAATCGTTATTTTTTTATTAGGTTTTGCTTGAGCTACTTTTAAAGCATACGTTAACCCTGCAATACCAGAACCAATTACTAAAAAATCTGTTTTCATGAAATATTTAATGTGCTAATAGGACACAAAAATACTTGAATAAACTAGCAACTTTTAACTTACTTTGTTATTCTTTATTTTTCATTTATTATTTGTTATTTCTCCATGTCTATTCAAGTTCAACATTTAACTAAACTATATGGTACACAACGAGCCGTTGATGATATTTCTTTTTCCATTTCAAAAGGTGAAATTGTTGGATTTTTAGGCCCCAATGGTGCAGGTAAAAGTACGACTATGAAAATGCTAACCGGCTATGTAACACCGGATAGTGGTATGGTTTGTATTGATGGAATAGATATGAGTAGATATCCTTTGCGAGCAAAAGCAACAATTGGGTATCTACCCGAAGCCAATCCTTTATATACAGATATGTATGTTAAAGAATATTTACAATTGGTTGGAAAAATTTATTCCATTCAAAATTCAAAATTTAAAATTCAAAATATTGTTGAGTTAACTGGTTTATTTTCAGAATGTAGCAAAAAAATGCACCAGCTATCTAAAGGCTATAAACAACGTGTAGGCCTTGCAGCAGCCTTGTTGCATGATCCTGAAGTATTAATTTTAGATGAACCTACGAGTGGATTAGATCCAAACCAAATTATAGAAATACGATCTTTAATAAAACAAATTGGAAAAGAGAAAACAGTTTTATTTTCTTCGCATATTTTACAAGAGGTGCAAGCTATTTGTGATAGGGTAATTATTATACATAAAGGAAAAATAGTGGGCGATAATACGTTGCAACAATTACAAGCTCAACACCAGAATACAAAACAAATTATTGTACAATACAAAGAAAATATTACTAAAGAAATGCTTGAACAATTACCAGGTATTACTTACATTAGCCAAAAAGCTGATGGAGCATGGATTATGCAAGGAGACAATATGGGAGCTTTGCAAAATAGTATCTTAAAACATGCTCTAGATAATCACTTAAATATTATTTCTTTACAACATAATACTAATTCTTTAGAAGATGTTTTCAAACATTTAACAAATTAAACTTGTATGGTAAGATATATACCTATAATCATACTTTCGAGTTTTTTATTATTTTCTTGTAAAATATTGCCCGACAAGCGACTGCATCTATACGTGTATGATAGTCAGAAAATAAAACAAAAAGCTAAAGAAGCGTTTCAATTTTGTACATCGAAAAAGTATAACACTCAATTGTGTGTCCTTATTGATATGAGTATACATTCTGGGAAAAATAGATTTTTCGTATGGGATTTTAATAAAGATACGGTTATATATAGCAGCTTAGTAAGCCATGGTTGTTATATATATGGATGGAATAGAGATCATTCAAAAGAAAATCCTGTATTTAGTAATGATAATGATAGCCATTGTACTTCTTTAGGAAAATATAAAATAGGTGAACGTGGGGTGAGTCAATGGGGC
>CAZXBE010000189.1:0-3695 GCA_964638565.1 uncultured Chitinophagaceae bacterium | reverse complement strand
TAATATCAACGGTAATAAGGATGAAATGATTGTAACATACGAATCAAAAAAGTATGACTCTGCCCACCATTCAACAGAGCAAGTCGTTAAAAGCTATGAAAGATTAATTTCACAAACACATCCTGAAGGAGGGTGGGAAAAATTTGAGCTATATGTGCAAAATGCATTACAAAACAGAGAAAAAAATAATGCCGGAATAATACTGAAAAAAAGCGTTACAATTGAAAAAAAAGTAGACCTTGAGTTTTCTATTGACAATCAAGGGAGACCTTATAATATAAAAATTATTCGCTCACCTAGAATGAATACTTACAACAATACAATTATATCTATTATACAAAAAGGGCCACGTTGGATTATAGTCAATAATAATAGAAAAATAAAAACCACTATTACGTTATAAAATCTTGAGTAGACCTAAAAAAGATTTACTGACTCCCTTATTAAGTAAGATATTATTTTTTACTATCTGCAACTTGATTGTGGTAAGGCATTTTGCATTTAGTCAAAATGCAGATACACTAAAAAATCCTTCCAAGAATACCATTTTTCGATTAGCTTTAGATGCTTTAAAAAAGAAATCATCAGATTCTGGTACAGAATCCACACTATTGAATAAGAAAGGAGAAACACCCTTTCTTCCTTATGAAGGAAAAATAATTAGGCATATCATTATTAAACAATATGGATTCGATAAGATATTTACAGACACTACAAAAAAAATTAACCATTTTGGCACCAAACTATTAAATAGACTTCATAAAAACACCAAAGAAAGTGTAATAAAGAACAATCTTTTTATTAGAGAGAATACTAAACTTAATCCCTACAAGATAGCTGAAAATGAGCGCTACCTTCGCTCGCTGGAATTTATGCAAGATGCTCGCATCATTGTAAATACCCTTTTAGATAATACAGACTCTATAGATATAGTTGTAATTACGAAAGATCTTTTTAGCCTTACTGGAGAAATTATTGACCTCAGCCGCGATCAATTTAGATCAAAGATTGGAGATGCAAATTTTTTGGGACTAGGTCAAAAAATACAGTTAGCAACATTACTAAGTCGTAGTCGGACTCCTCATTTTGGATATGAATTTATGTATAGAAAAAATAATATTTCCAATACATTTATAAATGGCACTTTTTTACATACAACTATTAACCCTAATTTATTTGATGGCATGCCAGATGAGTATAGTTGGTTTGTTCAATTTGAAAAACCTTTAATATCTCAATACTCTTCTTTTGCTGGTTCAATAACATTCAAGCATAACCAATCGTATAATAAATATTCTAAACCAGATAGCATATTTTATGATTATACTAATGATAAATATGATGGATGGTTGGGATACAATATTGGTACAAAAAAAAATGATACTGAGGTTGTCAAGAGACCTAAAACATTTCTAGCATTGCGTTATTTTAAAACTAATTTTTTAAGAATGCCCTATCAGGTTAAGAATCAATATAATATTAAATTTAATGATCAAGAGGCTGTATTAGGGCAATTCAATTTATTCAAACAACATTTTTATCAAACGAATTATGTATACGGCTTTGGCATTACGGAAGATATCCCTATTGGCTACAACATGGTTTTAACTGCAGGAAGATATGATCAATCAGATTTAAAAAGAACCTATTTAGGAATAGATATTAATCGATATAAAACAAACACCCAAGGAACCTTTATTCAATATTTCATTCGAACCAGCGCTTTTATAAATCATAATCAATGGCAAGATGCGGGTATTTTATTAGGAGCCAGCATGTTTAGCAAATTATTTATATATCATAAATTTAAAATACGTCACTATATAAAATTAAGTTATACAAAGCAATTTAATAGAACTAGTTTCGATCCATTAAGAATAGATAATTCGTTTGGAATTCGTTATTTTTCTTCGGACTCTCTTGTAGGCGATCAAAGAATAAGCTTACGTACAGAGTCTTTTGCTTTTTTAAAGTGGAAATTGCTTGGATTTAAATTTGCTCCTTTTGCATTTGCTGAAGCTAGCTTATTAACGCCAGAACATGAGCAATTTGTAAAATCTAATTTATACCCTGCTATAGGAGGCGGACTAAGAACACGAAATGAGAATTTAATATTTGAGACAGTTGAATTACGATTCATTTATTTTCCTAGAACAATGCAACAAGCCTCGCCTTTGAAATTAATATTTTCTACCAAAATCCCTTTCAGATATACTCCCAACTACGTAAAAACACCAGACATTATTCGATTAAACGATGATACCAATAATACCATTTATTAAAGAAGAATGCTTTCTGAAAAAATCCATTGTAAGTGATATACTTTCTTTACAACTAAACCAACCATAACGAAAGATTTTATGGCACTTTAAAAAAGTATAGATAATTTGCCTCAAAATAAACATACTACATTATGATACATGAAATACCCAATGGTTATGTAAAAGTGAATAAAGAGGGACATATTACAACTATAGAATTTTTTCACTCCAATAGTAACTCCTTACCTAGCAAGCTTTTAGAAGAACTAGCAACCGAAATACATAGTGCAGGCAATGATTCTTCGACGCATGTTATTGTTTTACGATCTGGTGGCGACAACGTTTTTTGCGCAGGAGCTTATTTTGATGAATTACAACATATTAAAACAGAAACGCAAGGATTAAAATTTTTTAGTGGCTTTGCACATGTTATTAATAATATGCGTAAATGCCCTAAACTCATTATTGGTCGTGTACAAGGTAAATGTGTAGGCGGAGGTGTAGGCTTAGCCGCTGCAACCGATTATTGTATTGCTTACAAAAATGCAAGTGTGAAATTAAGCGAATTAGCTGTGGGTATTGGTCCTTTTGTTATAGGCCCCATTGTAGAACGAAAAATCGGTGTCAGCGCTTTTAGCCAATTAGCTATAGATGCCAGTATGTGGAGGGATGCCGATTGGGCGCAACGTAAAGGCCTTTTTGCAGAAGTACACGAATCAATAGAGAATATGGATGAAGCCATACATCGCTTGGGAAATACCTTAAGTAAATATAGCCCGGAAGCTATGCTAGAGCTAAAACGTATCTGTTGGAAAGGAACAGAGCATTGGGATGAGCTATTACAAGAAAGGGCTGCACTGAGTGGAAGGTTAATTTTAAGCGATTATGCTACGCAGTATCTACAGCAATTTAAGGCAAAAATCAATGCAAAAAATTAGTAATCAAATATTCTATTATAGGCATAGTGGTAAAAAATAGTTGGTTTTTAGAGTTGGAAAAATAAGATTTTTGTATTATCAATCTGAAGAGGAAGTAGGCACTGCTGGAGAGCAACCTACCAGCAATAAGATTGAGGTGCGATAGGATATAATCGTTCAAAAAAGGAGCTTCATTGGCTCCTTTTTTATATTCTGGAGCACCTGATGGCTAAGAAAAACTCATTTAAAGGGGGTATTTTTAAAATGCAAGTACCATTTAATAAAGCTCTTTTTGGCTTCAAATCTAAGTTCACGATATAGCGTAAGTTTTTCTTTAAGATGCGTAAAATAACTTTCTAATCGATTAGTGGTATAAGGAATTTCTGGATCATTTAAATAATAAAACGTATTGGGCAATGCTTTAATGAGTCATGGACAAGCTGTATGTAAATTTTTATGTGCGTACCACATTCTACTGGTTTCTAAATTCTTGCTCTGTTGATTAATAAAAGTTTCA
>CAZXBE010000188.1:0-3704 GCA_964638565.1 uncultured Chitinophagaceae bacterium | reverse complement strand
GCATCTGCAATATTACAGCTATTTTGTAATATTATTTATTCGGTTTAATATAATGTTTTTGCTTTGTGAAATGCGCCATTATCCAGTACCATGATTTTAAATTCATCAGGGTTGTGTTTGGAAAATTCGTTTAAATATTTTTGAAAAATATCCGCATTGCAAAAAGGGTAGCTCTATTAAAAAGTACGTCTTTAATATTATAGAAATGCGTGTTCCATTCAATCACATCAAATATCGATGTTACTTAGTATGGAATTATTAATTTAAATGGAGTTAGACTTTAAACATCCAACCATACGTATCTTGTTTTTTGCCTTCTCTAATATCAGTAAGCCATTGTTTTATAGTGGGGCAAATAGTCCAGTTGCTTACATTAAATGACATTGTAAAGTCCTTATAACGCAGTTCTTTTATCATGGTTATGGTGGCTGCCGTTCCTGTGCCAAATATTTCCTTTAATGTTCCTGTTTTGTATGCTTCCACGATCTCATCAATACTAATATTGCGCTCTTCGGTGGTGTAACCCATTTCTTTTAATAAACTTATTACGCTAGATCGAGTAACCCCATCTAAAATAGTTCCGGATTCTAAGCAGGGAGTTAATGCTTTATTCCCCACAATAAAAAATACATTCATAGTTCCCATTTCTTGAACATATTTATGTTCAAATGCATCCGTCCATAACACTTGATCGTATCCTAATTTCTTAGCAAGCATTGTTGGGTACATACTTGCGCCATAGTTGGCTGCAGCTTTTACAAAACCTATACCTCCTGCAACAGCACGAACGTATTTTTCTTCAACATAAATTCGAGTGGGTGCGCTATAGTAAGGCCCTGATGGGCTTAGAATAATCAAAAATTTATAATGATCCGATGGCCTTACCCCAATTATTGGATCGCAAGCAAACATAAAAGGCCTAATGTATAGAGAATGATCTGGCATAGTAGGGATCCACTTTTTATCTAAGGCCACCAATTGACGCATACCCTCCATAAAAATAGATTTTGGAACGGAAGGCATCTCCATACGTGCTGCAGAAGTATTAAAACGATGAAAACTATCAATAGACCTAAAGATAAAGGCTTCATCTGCATGATTTTTATATGCTTTTATGCCCTCAAAAATGGCTTGCCCATAGTGCAAAGCAGCCATTGATGGCTCTAACATTAATGGTTGGTAAGGCTTTATTTCTACTGTGTTCCATTTCCCATTTTCATAATCAGCCTCCAACATATAATCCGTAAAATATTTTCCAAAAGGGATATTACTTAAATTAATATCGTTTATTTTACTGTGTTCCACTCGTTGAATGGGTATTTTAATTTCCGCAATCATAAATGCTTACTTTTAGAACGCAAAGAAACAAAAAAAAGATAGCTTTAACTAGCAATTTAACATTAGGATCTAATTTTGATCCCCACATATCAAAAAAGTAACATGTTAACACGTACAAGTGGAATAGCTTATATTAGATATTATGATCGAAAATAGCCATCATATACTACCACAAACGATTTTAGTTGAATGGTTTGAGCGTAGTTTAGTTATTGTAGAAGATGACTGTTCTGTTAACAGTATTATTCCACTAATCAATAATGCTATTGCAGAGGCTGTTGCCATTCAATATTCGGGGCATAACGAAAAGCATATAGTTATTTTGCTAAAAGATAAATCTGCTGATTATTTAAGTGAAGAAGGACTCCAATTTTTAACGAATATTTTAAAGGCCTGTAGCCTTACTTTAAAGGATATTGCTATTGTTAATATTTATCATCAAAAAAATATTAACTATAATCAATTAAAAGAAAAATTATCTATGAATGCATGCATTTCATTTGGCATTACTCCTGCGGAGATTGATATTTTTAGTTCTTTTTCACTTTTTGAGGTAGGGATATATAGCAATACATCTTTTGTGTTTGCACCTGAGTTGATGGAAATGAATGCAAACACTTCAGAAAGTAAAATACTCAAGGCAAAGCTTTGGAAAAGTTTACAAAAACTGTTTAACATAAATTAGTGCATCATGATTTTAAATACAACGACACTCATTTTTGCAACAAATAATCAACATAAAATTCGTGAAATACAATCTCTACTCGATAGCTCTTTTAAGGTAATAACATTGCGAGAGTCGGGCATAACTACAGATATTCTAGAGCCTTATAATACAATAGAAAAAAATGCTTTAGAAAAAGCAAATGTTATTTATAAGATGACTAAGAAGAATTGTTTTGGAGAAGATACAGGCCTTGAAGTTTCTGCATTAAATGGCGAGCCAGGCGTTAAAAGCGCTCGCTATGCGGGAGAAGAAAAATTAGACGAGAAAAATATCGAAAAACTTTTACACCAACTAAAAGGAGTTTCCAATCGAAAGGCTCGTTTTAAAACAGTTATTGCATTAATGTGGAATGAAAAATCTCATTTGTTTGAAGGAATATGTGATGGAGAAATTCTAGAAAAGCCTTTTGGAACCAATGGTTTTGGATATGATTCTGTTTTTATGCCTAATGGCGCTACTTGTAGTTTTGCCCAAATGACATTACAAGCAAAAAATATATATAGCCATAGACGAAAAGCGTTTGACCAATTAATTACCTTTTTAAAAAGCATGTAATGCAACGAGTAATTATTGAGCTTCCTTCACAAAAAATTTTTTCTTGTACTATTCCTATTCGTATAACGGATATTAATTATGGAAAGCACTTAGGAAACGACGCTGTGTTATCTATACTGCATGAAGCTCGTGTGCAATACTTAGCTAGCTTTGGTTGCACCGAACTAGAGGTAGGTGGCGTTTCGCTCGTTATGGCTGATGCCATGATTGAGTTTAAGCAACAAGGTTTTTATGGCGATGTTTTACATGTACAACTGTTTATAGGCAGCATAAATCGTGCAGGCTTTGACTTATACTATTCTTTAAACACCATTCGAAATAATAAAGACATACTTATCACTAAAGCCAAAACAGGCATGGTTTGTTTTGATTATACAACCCAAAAAGTAGTATCCATTCCACTAAAATTAAAGGAACAATTACGAAAACAGTAATCGCTGGTTTATCCGTAAATTTGTACCGTAAAACGTCCATATATGGAAACAATCATACAAATACCTGTAACGCTTACTAAAGGCGCCATTCAAGAAATTAAACGATTAATGAATGAACCTAGCTTTGATGCTACACAAAAATTACGAATCGGTGTAAAAGGTGGTGGGTGTAGCGGAATGACGTATATATTGGGTTTTGAGCAACCACAAGTAGAAGATGAAATATTTGAAATAGAAGGAATTGAATGTATAATGAATAAAAGTCACCAAATGTATTTGCTAGGTATGCAAATTGATTGGCAGGGCGGATTAAATAGTCGCGGCTTTACTTTCGCCAACCCTAATGCTAGCAAAACCTGTGGCTGTGGTACTTCTTTTGCGGTGTAGATTTAAGTGCAGCCTATGGATATATAATATTTTAAAGGAAACGCAACTAAGTTTTTAGTTTCTTTGTATCCTGTGTACGAAAAAACAAATTTTTGTTTTCCATTTTGAAGATTTTTACATATTACAAAACCGATAGAATCAGATAGCACGCTAGTGGTATTATTTACTGCCACACTTACTCAAACTAATGATTCTAGTGTTATACTAGTAGACCTCTTCGGAAAATCATTTTACGTTAATATTTAAGTTAAAAACCGCAGCGA
>CAZXBE010000187.1:0-3724 GCA_964638565.1 uncultured Chitinophagaceae bacterium | reverse complement strand
AGCCACTTATCAGTAGATGAAGGAGATGAAGTTGTAGCAGGTGAAGTATAGTAAAAATTCCAAGAGTATTAGGAAAATTAAGAGATATTACAGGAGGTTTACCACGTGTTACTGAATTGTTTGAAGCAAGAAATCCAGGCAATCCGGCAGTAGTTTGTGAAATTGATGGTATTGTTACATTTGGTAACATTAAGCGTGGTAATAAAGAAATAGTTGTAGAATCTAAAGACGGAATAATTAAAAAATATTTAGTGCCTACATCTCGTCAAATTCTTGTACAAGATGGCGACTTTATTAAAGCTGGTTCACCTCTATCAGAAGGGCAAATTGCTCCTGCAGATATTTTAGCTATTAAAGGTCCATTTGCAGTTCAAGAATATGTGGTAAATGAAATTCAAGAAGTATATCGTTTACAAGGTGTAAAAATCAATGATAAACATATTGAAGTAATCGTTCGTCAAATGATGAAAAAAGTTGAAATTGTTGATGCTGGTGATACTAAATTTTTAGAAGAAGATTTAGAAGACAGAATTGATTTTATCTTAGAAAACGATAGAATATTTGATAAAAAAGTTGTTGTAGATTCGGGCGAAAGCACAAAAATGAGAGCAGGACAAATTGTTACACTTCGTGAACTAAGAGAAGAAAATTCTATTTTACGCCGTTCAGATAAGAAAACTGTTGAAGTTCGTGATGCAAAAACAGCAACTGCAACACCAGTATTATTAGGTATTACAAAAGCTTCATTAGGTGTACAAAGTTGGATTTCTGCTGCTTCTTTCCAAGAAACTACCAAAGTTTTAAGCACAGCAGCCATCAATGGTAAAACTGATTACATGACAGGATTAAAAGAAAATGTAATTACAGGTCATTTAATTCCTGCAGGTACTGGTTTACGCGATTTTGAAAACTTAATCGTAGGCAGCAAAGAAGAATATGAATTACTTAGTGCTGCTCGTGAAGCAATGAGTTTTGACGATGATGAATAACATTTTCATTTCATAAACTTTATAAAAAATGCAGGCAAAAAAAACCTGCATTTTTTATTTCTCCATATTTAAAAAGAAAAAAAATATTTATCCTGCAAAATATTTTTCTATTTAGTTATAGCCATTATATTTGCAGCCCTTTCGTTATAGCAGAAAGGTAAAAAGGTAGGTGAGATGGATGAGTGGCTGAAATCAGCAGTTTGCTAAACTGCCGTACGGGTCAAACTGTACCGAGGGTTCGAATCCCTCTCTCACCGCAAAAACTACAAAGACTGTTTCAATAAGCGATACAGTCTTTTTTTATTTCCATAATCATGTAATATTTTTTTTCAAAAGATTACATTTGAGCCTTAGAAATTTATTACTATGGCAATCATCACTCCAGAACATATCAATCAATTTAAAAAAATTGTTGGAGAAACTAATATTTTTTTAGATTCAGAATCTTTAGAAATTTACGGAAAAGATCATACAGAAAAACTTCAATTTACCCCTGATATTGTTGTAAAACCAAAAACAGCTGAAGAAATTTCAGCAATCATTACAATATGCAATACGCATAAAATTCCTGTTACACCACGAGGTGCTGGTACTGGATTAAGTGGTGGTGCTTTACCTCAATTAGGTGGTGTTGTTTTAAGTACTGAACGTATGAACAACATTATTGAAATTGATGAAAAAAATATGCAGGTAATTACAGAACCTGGCGTTATTACACAAGTTTTAATGAACGCTGTAAAAGAAAAAGGATTGTTTTATCCTCCTGATCCTAACAGTAAAGGAAGTTGTTTTATAGGAGGGAATATTGCAGAAAACAGTGGAGGTCCTAAAGCTTTAAAATATGGTGTGGTAAAAGATTATGTATTAAACTTGGAAGTTGTATTACCAACTGGAGAAATTATTTGGACAGGTGCTAATGTATTAAAGAATGCAACAGGATATAATTTAACTCAATTAATAGTAGGTAGTGAAGGCACATTAGGTATAGTAACAAAAATTGTTTTAAAACTAATTCCTCATCCAAAACATGATGTATTAATGCTTGTACCTTTTAATAATTTGGAAAAAGCAAGCGAAGCTGTTGGAGCTATTTTTAGAGCAGGTTTTACTCCAAGTGTTTTAGAGCTAATGGAAATAGATGGGCTAAAAATTGTAAGCGATTTTGTAAATAATCATTCTTTTCCTGTTAATGATGAAATTGCTGCACATTTACTAATAGAAACTGATGGCAACGATAAAGATGTATTGATGAATGAAATGACAAGTATTGCAGAACTTTTACAACAATACGATTGTGGTGAAATATTTTTTGCAGAAGATGAGAGCCAAAAAGTAGAGTTATGGAAGTTAAGAAGAAAAATTTCTGAAGCTGTTGTTCATGCAGGTTATACTATTGAAGAAGATACTGTTGTGCCCAGAGCAGCATTGCCAAATCTCATTAAAGCTGTAAAAGAATTAGGTAAAGAGAAAGGGTTTAAGGCTGTATGCTTTGGTCATGCAGGCGATGGAAATATTCATATTCGTATCAATCATCCTACTATAAAAAATAGTTATGGTAGCGATGAAATGAAAGCTATTTTAATAGATTTATTTAAGGTTGTAAAAAAATTAGGAGGCACCATAAGTGCAGAACACGGAATTGGTTTAATTCAAAAACCTTATATGGATATTGTGTTTGATAAAACAACTTTACAATTAATGCGTTCTATAAAAAAAGTATTTGACCCAAATAATATTTTAAATGCCCATAAAATTTTTGATTTGAACTAATATTGCATTAGCTTTTTAAATAGAATAATATGAGAAAATTAGTATTAAGTTGTTTGAGCATGTTTTTATTATACGCTTCTAATGCTCAAAACGAAAGAGTAGAAGTAGAGCCTGTAGGCTTTAAAAAAGAAAATGTATTTATTGGAGGTAGCCTTACTTTAGGTTTTGGTGCTTCTAATAGTTATTACAGTGGAGGTACAAATTTTGTGATTGGTGCTAATCCTGAAATTGGTTACTCTTTAGCAAAATGGGTAGATGTGGGTTTTGTATTTAATGCTATTTATAATAACCAACGTTTTGGAGATGCTTATTATCGTTACAGACAAACAGCTATGAATTGGGGTACTGGTGTTTTTCTTAGATTATATCCTATTTCAAGTTTCTTTGTTTTAGCTCAACCAGAGCATAACTGGATAAAATATACTCAAACCAATTTAGATCAACCAGGTGTACCTAAAGTTTCACAAAAGGTGAAAGCCAGTAGTTTTTTAGTAGGTGTAGGTTATGGTCAAAGAAATATTGGTCACTCAGGATTTTACACTGTTATTATGCTTGATTTACTTCAAGAATATTATTCTCCTTACAGAGATAGATATAACTCTGCTATACCTGTTATTAGAACTGGTTTTAACTGGTATTTGAATCCATCAAAGAAAAAAAGATAGACCTTATTAATTTTTAAGCTTATCCTCTCTCCTATTGTTCCATGTAGCTTTCTACTGGCTCGCAAGTACAAATTAAATTTCTATCGCCATGTGTGTTATTAACTCTTGCAACACTAGGCCAAAATTTATTTTGAGTTACATAATACAAAGGAAATGCAGCTTGTGTACGTGAATAAGGATGCTTCCATTCATCTGCACAAACAACTGCTTGTGTATGTGGAGCATTTTTTAAAGGATTATCAACTTTATCAGCAGTACTATTTTCAATAGCAGCAATTTCTTCTCTTATAGAAATTAAAG
>CAZXBE010000186.1:0-3807 GCA_964638565.1 uncultured Chitinophagaceae bacterium | reverse complement strand
AACTCTAAATAACAGTTACTCATTTCCATTTACACAAATTATTTTAGAGTCTCTCTTCGTAAGCTCGTGGGTTGTTTTTTTTTGGACAGGTAAGCTTTGTGGTATGTTGCATAAAAATATTTGTACGAGTATGCTAAATTCAACGCTCTTAAACTATAACCAAAAATAGTACTATAGATATGCGATGCATACCATGCATGTATTTCATCCAACGTGTTATCGGTGTATCTGTCTCTCTCTTTTTGATAGATAAATATTCTGCTATTTGTTTCCAAACGCCCATAAATATTAAAAATTAAGAATAATACTGTTGTTTAATTACAAGGCTATAGTCAGTTAAGATATTTTCCAGCTTATTTCTATTATTACTATTTTTAATGATTGTACTTTCTAAAGCCGTTTTATAGTGATTAATAGCAGTGAATATGTTATCTCTTTGTTGCACTGGCACTTCTTCTTTTTCTGTTTGCTGCTTTTTCTTTGCTAAACTTTCTTTGGCAATTAATAATACCTCATTTTCTTTATCAAATTGGTTAAATAATTGATCTATTAGTAGTTCTGGAATAATTTGTTGTGTAGCCAAATCAGCCGAAAGCAATCCTCGAATAGTGTAAAAAACAGTTTTGTACGTAAATTTCTTTTCTTTTTTCATTAAATGAATATTGCTTTTTGCTAAGGATAAATAATGATAATAAAGAGATTTGAAATCAAAATTTGCAATAATATCTTTTTGTAGTTGTTGCCAATGAGGAAGATTGTTCATATAACTAATATGGGTCCTTATTCATTCAAATACAGTTGGATTACTCTTAGATAACAAACCAAACATTTTATCAATATCATAAGATACAAAATCCAAATCGCCATCCATTATCTCAATAATATCTCGATGTTTTTTAAAATCAAAGTATTGTTGTTTAGATTGCAAATGAAATCCTCGTACATCATAATCGCTATCTGGACTAGCAACGCCCCATAATCGACTACCACTCTCTATATAAAATAGAGGTTGTTCCTCCTTTATTTTAAAAATATCTTCTATCTTTTTTTGCATACCCGTTTAATCAGTGTAAAGAAGCAGTGGCATTATGTACTTTTTTCTTTTTATACCTATAGATTAGCCATTCTACAAATAATATATTGGGTACCCAACCTAACCATGCTACTATTTGATATACATCCATTGGTCGAGGATGGAAAATAAATACCAAGCTCCATTTCCAAGCTCTTAGCGTAATAGCAGAAAAAGTAAGTGCGTAGCTACGCATCATGTAATACTTATGTTCTGTAATTTTTTTTTGTTTAACTAACTGCCAAGCTTTTGCAGTAGTAAAAAACCACAAAATGCTTAAGGTTATAAATGCTATACGAGAAGGTAGCCCACCATTCGCATATAGCGACATAATAAAAGCGGCCGGACCCGTTATAAACAAAACATTTATTACGTACATTCTCCCAATCCAACGATGGGCTGTTTTATATTGCTTTAAGAACCATTTTGAAAATTGCGTAAATCCCGCTAGTAGAACAAACATACTGGTGAACACATGTGTAAAAAAGGAAATACGCCATGGAATAATATCAATATAAGATTGCTTTATAGCCAAAAAAGCAGCATCTAGTTTAATGGGCAAATATTGCAACGTTATGCCCAACATTAAAAAACTAAAGAATAATAACACACCATACAAGAAAATGTTTTTTATTCTTGTATGTATATTGTTTTTCAAAATTATGTTTAGCTTAGTAAAAAAATCATTCTATATGGTTATTAAAAAGCTCTTTTTATGCAGTTTCGTATTAACTGCCGTAGCTTGTAGTCATCAAGCATCCAACAACGACGGTACAAATGTATCAACTTCTTTTAACGAAGAAGAATTTATACCTCCTACAAATAATGATCGTGTATTTAATTCGAGCTTCTCCAATATCACCAATTATTATTGGGTAGGAATGTTTGGGGATGTAAATAAAATTAGTGTAAAAATTCAAGAAATGAAAGAAGATAAAACAGTTACAGGTTTTAGTGTAGCTGCGGGAAATATTCGGCCATTTAAAGGCACTTATACCAATACAAATAATAAAATCTTTTCTTTTAGTGTAAAAGAGCCTGGCGATGATAAATATGATGGAGCTTTTTCATTTACCATTCGCAATAAAATGCTTAAGGGCAATTGGAAACCCTTCGATGCTTCTTCAACAACTCCCAAAACATTTACACTCCTGCCCCGCATATTCAAATATAATCCTAAAGCAGGCGATTCGTACACTTCTGTAAAAATATTAAAAGAATCAGATGTCAATAACTTAACGAAGGAAGAGTTAAGATATATGCGGAGTGAAATTTATGCTCGACATGGATATGCTTTTAAAATGAAAGATATTCGCCGTGAGTTTGATTATGTAAGTTGGTATATGCCTGTTAGTGTAGATGTACGAAAAGACCTTACCGATATAGAAAATAAAAATATTGCGCTCATTAACCGCTATGAGAAATACGCTAAAGAATACTACGACGATTATGGCAGATAATAGTTAAATGTACACAATATGTTTTGGTGGTAGTTGCTCATACTTTAGCTACCACCTTTGTTTTTGGTTGATTATTTTTTTATTCTAAGCTATACTTCTACATAGACATTAACTTCCCTCCATTTGGCATACACTCGATTAACAGCTTTATACATATATTTACCGAATTGCTAAAATTGATTGTATGAACAACATAAGAGATACCATAGCTCAAGTTTTTAATATACTACATGATGGAAGCATTATAAAATGCGCTGTTAATGGTAATAATCTTGAACTAACTATAAAAATGGAATACACAACAAAATTCATGCAGCCTGATTTTCAACTATTTTATATACTACTCAGCAACTGCTCCAATGTACATTTCTTACCTTGGAAAAAAAATAAGAATGAAACAATCTCCTACACGAAAGATTTAGAAGTTATTACCAATGAATTAACCATTCTTAACAAAAAAACAGATTTAAATACTATCGAAATTATGTCTCAAGTAGAAGGTAGTAATGATTTAGTGGGAGGCATATTCACTTTCAGTGCATCAAACATTTTAATATTTACAAAAGATAAAAAACAACTATCTCTTGAGAAGCTGCAAAAAATTGCAGAACAATACTGGGGAAACAGTGGAAGTTAATATAACAGGGTATTTTCTTTATATTTCTTTCAACTTTAAGACACTGAAAGCCAGTGCCAACAAGTATCTTTAAAAAATATATTACTGCTCCAAAAAAAAATGCGTATAAATAAACAAAAATAAATATCTTGCACAGTAATTATTTTTAACCTAATCAAAAAAAACATCACTATGAAACATCAACAGAACTTAGTCTGTTCAACTAAAAACAGCGTATTATTTGTCCTCTCGTTTACACTAATACTATCATTTTTTTTCTTTGCTTGTACAAAAAAAGTCAGTACAACCCCTACATCGCTACCAACGCCGCCGCCAGTTGTTAAAAATGCGCCGTCAAATGTTGATTTTGAAGTTGATTTAATAGTGTACAATTTTCAATACTCTCCAGAAGATTCCACAACTTCTGTAACAATAGATGCTAAAGCAGAAAATGCGACATCGTACAAATGGGATTTTGGAGATGGAACCACAGAAACAACACAAGCATGTACAGTAACTCATAAATATCAAAAAAGCGGAAGTTACACTGTTAGTTTGATAGCCATGAACGGAACTAAAGCAGCAGCCGAAGTAAAAAAAACAAGGGTCAAGACTAGATAACTAAGGTAGTTTTATTATTTTCAAAAGTAAAGAATATA
>CAZXBE010000185.1:0-3811 GCA_964638565.1 uncultured Chitinophagaceae bacterium | reverse complement strand
CAAACCCTTTTATTCAACATCTATGTAATACTAATTTTTCGGTTTAATGTAAAAACAAATTAGATTCAAAATGCTTTTCAAAAGCAAGAGCATTGATAGTATTGCGTTTGTTTTTTCGAGCATCAAAATAAGCTCTAAACAAATCTTCTACTAATGGGGAAGAATGCATTTGGTTTATGATAGATATAACGATTAGCGTTATGGTTATAATTAAAAAAGCTCCACTTATAAAAATATATAGTGGAGCTAAAGATACCTTTTCTAGTAAATCCCTGACACACGCCACTGAGAAACCTAGCAACTTACTACTGTTGTACCTATTGATACCCGCACTATTGAAATTCAAATACTGGTAGTAGGCATTACTAGAATTATCCTCCCTACTAGACCAAAAGTACCCGTCGGGCCCCAGACCGTAGAAATTACCATTAATGCTACGGAAACCAGCAGGCAACGCTGTAAAACCAGTGCTATTTCTGCTTGAATAGATACTATCAGCATCCCCCACCCAATTATGAGCAGATTTCAGAAATTGACCGGCTATACTAGGTCCTCCTAAATAGTTAATAAGAGTATTAAAATCGCTAGTATCAGCTACATGGTAGCCTTTAGGAGCTAATTTACCTGTATTTACTGCATACCAATTATATAAGGCTCCATAGGTAGCAGCATACTTTGCAGAATCTGAAGTAGATACGGTAGCTCCGCCTACATTGGTTCCATAATAACATCTGGCGCCGGTAGTAGTAGCTGCCCATGTACTTCCATTAACAACATAAGGTATAGTGGTACCATCGTTGTAATGGGTTACTTTTAAGGCACCTACCATCCATACTTGGCTGCCTATTTTAACCGTTTTATATACATTGTTATCATAATCGGTTACAGGGGCTGGTGGAGCTTCCGAAATAGGGCTATTCTTCTTATTACAGCTGTATAAGCTTATAAGCGTTAATACCCCTATAAGGCCTACAGCTAATGTTAAAAATCGTTTTTGTTGCATAAATAAGTTTGTTTGTAAGGTAATTAATGACTATTTCTATTAGTTGACAAAAATGCAGCTCTTTTCGTTGCATGGCAAATCTCCTAATCTTATTTACTAGACTAACTCTTCTTCTAATGATAGCGCAGCAAAAGCGATACATTTTTACTGCAACAACACTTCACAATTATAATATAACTTGATAATAAGGGAACCAATATAACGCTTAACAGCAATGTATTTCAGTGAATTCATTGTGGATAAAAAATAGTCTAAAAAAATTACTTTTTATTCTTTATAATAAATATTTTTGTATTGCGATTTTTTTTTACTACCCCTAAAACACCTTCATGGAACACCAAACCTCTCTTACTGTAGATTCAACTACGCAGGCATTTCATCTTTTAACAGAGACCAAGATTAAAATGCTAGAGCTGTTGCAATCCACGCCTTATACCAATCTACAGGTCAGTGTAGAAAATAATCTCAACCAGCTGATTAATTTTTTTAGGCATACTACAGGCACCTCTGATACTACCCTAAGCAATGAGCATACAATAAGTTTTGAGTCACTCAGTAGTTTTATGGGAGAGGCTGTACACAGACCCACTGCTATTGACGTTGCACTGTTAACACCCAGTTTAGAGGAGGCAGAACTACTCAAACAAAAAATATTACAACTGGAGTCTTCTATCGAAGAGTTAGACAATGATGTTGTTATCAATAGTTACGCTTTACCAGAAGAAATTTTAGCGCTTAGAGGGCTGGCTAAAAAACTAGAGTTAGCCGATTATGAAACTAAACCCATCGATTATGATTTTATCAATGCTATCCGTACAGCTTTGGTTACCAACAAAACAGTAGAAAATAAAATATCTGACAACAGATTTTTCAAAGAAAATGAAGTAACACTAAGTAGTAATGCTACATCAGAAAATCATACCGCCTCAAAAACTACTACGAGTAAAACTAAAAAGAAGATTGACAGATAAGCTTTCTTTTTAAAACATTAGAATTTTTGTTCTCTAACCCCTTTTATGAAAATCCGCATCAACGATAATATTTTACACTTACCTACTTCACTTTCTGAGATTACGCTAGGAGATCGTATTAGGTTTTACCATGAATATGGTAAAGAACTAGATGAAACCGTAAACCGAATCAATGCTATGGAAGAAGGACCGTTAAAAGATTTAGAATGGGCACATTTTAATATCGATATCGCTTGTAAAACCTTTTCCTTTTTTACTGGTATTGATCTAGATGTAGTAAGAGAAGCAGAATCGCTTACTACTATTTTACAGATATATAGTATCATAAAAGCATGCCTTTTAGAAGAACCTGAACTACAAGAGCAAAGAAGCTTTAATTGGAATGGTGAAGTTTGGGAAATTGCATCTCCTATACTTGGTCCAGATAATAAAATAACTTTTGGAGAATTCACCGACAGTAAGCAAATCCTTCAAGATATATATGAGCTGGGTCAGGGTAAATGGGAAAGCTTGCGCAGGTTATGTGCTATCTATCTGCGCAAAAAAGGAGAAGCCTATGATAAAACATTTGCACTAGATAATAGCCTACGTTTAGAACTCATGAATAAGCTACCTATGGATATTGCACTACATGTTGGTTTTTTTTTGAAAAGCTCAATGCATATATACTGGAACACTTTAGCTTGTTCAACAACAGTACCATCAAAAGCGGTAAGTACATCAAAGAACATTTCGAGCGTTGGGGCTGGATCAACTTTCTTAAAAGCATCGCTAAAACAAAAGTCTTTGATCTCCCGACAGGCCAGAAGAACTCTATTGAATGCGCAAGGCAGGCGTCACTCTTTGATGTACTAATGTACGCAAGTGAAGAAAAAGATTACAATGAAGCCCAGTGGTTGGATCATGAAGCGATTATAGCAAAATATAGATGATAATAACTTTTAGTTAAAACTGCCTAGTGGTACCTCAATCTAAACAGTTATTAACACGATTAATAAAGTAAATACACTTCCCTTCGGGAAGGTTTGCCTATGCTTAACTATCTATTCTTACAAGAATTATTTAAAAATATTTTAGCACACTCTAAAACCATTCGAGGTCGCTTTATTACCAGCCCTCGCTATGGAGGAGAAATCAATACCGATAATTTAGAACAGATTATTCAGGAGCTAGCTACCGATAAAATTATTAAAGAATATCCTCTTGCCTTATTACTTCCTCCTAAAGCAGATATAGAATATTTAAGGGAAGGGAGTTGGGAGAATTATCAAATCATACTCTTTTTTCTAACACCTACTTATTATAGTTCAGCTACTAAAGTTCATAACACTAAATGGCCCAATAAAAGTACAGGTACTTCTAGGCATAGTATTATTATGGATTGGTATGATATGAGAAGAGCAGCACTCGATTTCCTAAGGGTGCTAGATAGCTTAAGTCTAGTTCCAACAGAACAACCATTATATCGTATAGTAAAAGGACCTGTCTATATAGATCCTGCTTCCTTGCAAGGTGTAGACCGGGTAAGTGGAGTGCGATTACAATTTAACATGCAGATATGGACAGGCTGTGAATTAGAAGATTATGAAGAAATAGATATTGCAAAAATCATTATCCCTAAGGATGTAAAACATCCTATACATGAACTATAAAAACGTATGCAAATAATTGATATTATACGGCAAATACCAAAAGATATCGTTTACCATATCATAGAGCGTAATGTTATTGCTAATGCAGCTAATGTAATGGATAATGTATATCTACAATATTTATATCAGCTATGGAAAACGTATTTTGATAGCAGTAGTTCCTCTAGCTTAGAATGTGGGTATTG
>CAZXBE010000184.1:0-3816 GCA_964638565.1 uncultured Chitinophagaceae bacterium | reverse complement strand
TACTCAGTGACACTATCTAACATTTGTGCAAAAACTTCTTTTTTAACTCCAGTAAGATATATAAATTATCCATAACAACAATATCAATAATATGTTATATCTTTACACCGCTAAAAAATAACCTATGATGCATCTAGAACTATATGTTAATGGTAAGCTATTAGATAAAGCCGTTACATACAGACAAGAAATTAATTTCCAAAAAGCAAGATTGAAACTAAAATGGCGTAGTAGAATTAAGTCCGCAAAAAGCTGGACACTTCTGCTTACTTGTCCATCTAAAATAAACAAACTACATTTTTAGTTGTTACTAGAACTAAGAAATAATAGTTGGGTAAAATGTGTCGATATATTTTATACCTCACTCTGTATCTATGCTTTAAATTTATCTTACATTTGAGGCATTAATACTTTAATCATGGCGCAAAAAATAAAAGTAATCAATCCCGTAGTAGAATTAGATGGCGATGAGATGACTAGAATCATTTGGACACTTATCAAGCAAAAATTAATTCTACCATATTTAGATATAGATATAAAATATTTTGATTTGGGAATGGAGCATAGAGATGCTACAAACGACCAAGTAACTGTTGATGCTGCTAATGCCATTCGTCATTACGGCGTTGGTATTAAATGTGCCACCATTACACCAGATGAAGACCGGGTAAAAGAATTTAGTTTAAAACAAATGTGGAAAAGCCCAAATGGAACTATTCGCAATATTTTAGACGGCACTGTTTTTCGTGAACCTATTGTTATACAAAATATTCCTCGTCTAGTTAATAACTGGACAACACCTATCATTGTTGGACGACATGCATTTGGCGATCAATATAAAGCAACCGATTTTGTTATAAAGGGAAAAGGAAAGTTAACCTTAACATTCGAACATGAAAATGGACAAAAGGAAGTGCATGAGGTGTATAATTTTAAAAATGATGGAGTAGCACTTGCTATGTATAATACAGATGAATCTATTAAAGGATTTGCTCGCTCTTGTTTTAATATGGCTCTAAATAAAAAATGGCCTTTATATCTTTCCACAAAAAATACAATTCTTAAAAAATATGATGGTCGCTTTAAAGATATTTTTGCGGAGATTTATGAACAAGAATTTAAAGCAAAATACCAGACAGAAAATATTATATACGAACATCGATTAATTGATGACATGGTTGCTTTTGCACTAAAAAGCAACGGCAGCTTTATTTGGGCCTGTAAAAATTACGATGGTGATGTGCAAAGTGATTCTGTTGCACAAGGTTTTGGATCTTTAGGCTTAATGACATCCGTATTAATTACCCCGGATGGAAAAACAATGGAAGCTGAAGCCGCACATGGCACTGTTACCCGTCATTATAGAGAACACCAAAAAGGGAAACCAACTTCCACCAACCCCATGGCATCAATCTTTGCTTGGACAAGAGGATTAGCATTTAGAGGAAAGTTAGATAATAATCAAGCCTTAATTAATTTCTCTAATACATTGGAACAAGCTTGTATTAAAACTGTTGAACAAGGTAAAATGACGAAAGATTTGGCTGTACTTATGCATGGAAACAAAGTAGAGCATGGTAAACACTTCTTATATACTGAAGAATTTTTAGATGCAATTGACATCAACTTAAAAGCGATGGTGAACAAATAATTGGCACTAAATACTGTATGTTTTGAGATACTCTTTAACCTGAGTACACAAAGCCTTGCTTAGAGGCAGCAATGGAAGACGTAAATAATTTTCTATAATATTTAATTCTGCTAAAAATGCTTTAACGCCAGCTGGATTGTTTTCAGCAAATAATAAGTCAAATCCTTGTAATAATTTATAGTGAAGGGGTTGAGCTAATTCAAATTTTTCTTGTAAACATAATTGTACCATTTTGCTAACCATTTTGGGAAAGCAGTTGGCGGCTACACTGATTACGCCATCCATTCCACAAGCTATTAAAGGTAAGGTTAGATGATCTTCACCACTAGTTACTAAAAAATCTTTGGGTCGCTCTTTTAAAATATGCATACATTGAATCATATTACCACTCGCTTCTTTAATGCCTGCAATATTTTCAACTTCTTTTGCTAAACGAAGTGTTGTAGAGGCTGCAATATTATTGCCTGTACGTCCAGGAACATTATATAATATAATAGGTTTTTGAGAAGCTTTTGCAACGGCTTTATAATGTTGGAATATGCCTTCCTGCGAAGGTTTATTGTAATAAGGACTTGTTGTTAAAACAGCTGTTGCTTTACTGAGCGGAAATTGTTCTAAATCTTGCACCACAGCCGCTGTATTATTGCCCCCTACCCCCACAACAATAGGAACACGGCCATTTATTTTTTTATATGTATACTGAATGAGGTCTATTTTTTCTTGCCTACTCAATGTAGGTGTTTCACCTGTAGTACCTAAAACTACAATATAATTTATGCCGTTATGAATGATAAAATCAACTAATTTTTCGAAAGCAGTATAATCAATAGAAAAATCAGATGTAAAAGGGGTTACAATAGCAACGCCTGCTCCTTTTAATTGGTTACGTAAAGACATATAAATGGTACGTTATAAATGATGAATTATGCGTTAAAGGATTATTTTATATAACCTTACATTTATAAATAATCATACTAGATCATTTAAATTTTAATAGCTGTAATGTCCATTTCTCTTACTTCTTCCCAAGAACCCATTTTCCCAAATTTTTCAATACGCTGTGTAATGCGCTGCTCGATGGGTATCTGTTTGATCTCTTCTAAAACTTTTATTAGATGTGCTTTTAGAATTTGGACTGCTTCATCATAATCCCAATGCGCTCCACCTATAGGTTCTGGTATAATATCATCTACCAATCCAAATTGGTGCATATCTTTAGAGGTGAGCCTCAATTGTTCTGCAGCTACTTCCTTCTTTTCCCAACTACGCCACAAAATAGAGCTACAACTTTCAGGCGATATTACAGTATACCAAGTATTTTCCATCATATAAACTCTATCTCCTACACCAATGCCCAAAGCACCACCACTAGCACCTTCTCCAATAATTACACAAATTACAGGAACTTTTAGGCGAATCATTTCATAAATATTTCTTGCAATGGCTTCACCTTGTCCCCTTTCTTCTGCTTCTAATCCTGGGTAAGCACCAGGCGTATCTATTAATGTAATGATAGGTTTATTAAATTTTTCAGCAATCCTCATTAAACGTAACGCTTTTCTATATCCTTCAGGGTTAGCCATACCAAAATTACGCATTTGACGAGTTTTAGTATTGGTACCTTTTTGTTGGCCAATAATCATAACCGTCTGTCCGTTTAATTGGGCAAATCCACCTACCATAGCTTTATCATCTTTTACATTGCGATCGCCATGTAACTCTACAAAATTGGTAGATATTTTTTCAATATACTTTAACGTGTATGGTCTATCTGGGTGACGACTTAACTGAACTCGTTGCCAAGGCGTTAATGATGTTGTAATTTCTTTTCGTTTTTCTATAATAGCATCTTCCAATTTTTTGATGCTATCAGTCATATCTATTTTACTTTTTTCGGCAGTTTGTTTCAATTTATCTATTTCTTCATATAGCGTTTTGATAGGTTGTTCAAAGTCTAAAAATTGTCTATTCGGGTATTGGGGCATATAAAATCAAATATTTAAGGAAGTAAAGTTAAGGTTTGAAATATTTTCAATAAAGTTTATTTGTAAAACATTTTTCATCCTTATCTTTGCACCTTCTGATTACGGATCGGTAGTTCAGTTGGTTAGAATGCTGCCCTGTCACGGCAGAGGTCGCGGGTTCGAGTCCCGTCCGGTCCGCTT